>JACPTX010000031.1 GCA_016192545.1 Candidatus Omnitrophota bacterium
CGGACGGTGCCGACGGCGGCGGCCAGCGTGTTCGGCAACACGTTTCGGATTCCCAGCGCCGAGATTGACTACACCTTCCAGCCCATCCGCTGGCTCTGGACCGGCTACAAGAACGACGTCGTGGACTGGCGCGTGTTTCCGCTGGCCCTGCAGGACCAGGCGCTCACCTCGGACGACCCGCTCCGCCTGTCCAACCACCACATCTTTTGGGAGCCCTCACCCTGGCTCGATGAGTGGGTTCCCGGGCGCTTGAACACCGGCGCCACGCCGGATGATTTCACCCGCGGGCGCTGGTCCGACGACCTGCCGTTCTTCACGCGGGACAGCGACCTGACGCGGCTGACCGCGCTGCGCGGCACCTCGCTGCAGTGGACGCCGCTGGAGGGGACGACGGTGCAGGCGGCGGTGGCGTCTCCGAAAGGGCTGTGGCAGGACTACGAGCGGTTCAACAGCCTGGTCGCCATGGCCCGCGCCAAGCAGGAGCTGTGGGACGGGCGCCTGACCGTCGGCGGGACGCACACGAGCCGCTGGGCCTATGCCCACCAGCGCAAAGATGCGACGAACCACGTCTACGCGCTTGATGCGGCCGTTTCACCGTGGCCGTGGCTGACCTGGGAAGGGGAGGCGGCCGCGTCCAAGACCATTCAGGACCGCGTCAGCGCATTCGAGAGCGACGCCCGGGGCTGGGTCTGGCACAGCGCGCTCACCGCCCACGCGGTTGACGGGACGCTGACCGGACGGGCGTTCTTCACCCACATGGATGAGGGGTTTGATCCGGGCCTGGCCAACTACCGCAACACGCGCAGGGACCAGTTCTGGGGGCGCCATCTGCGGTTCAAGCGCAAGCCCGGCTTGTTCACCGCCGTCAATCCGGCGGCGCCGCTGTCCTTCGGGGAGATTGGCGCGGTGCGCATCGGCAACGGGGTGGACATCGGGCGTGACGCGTGGGGGCTGCGCCTGAGCGGCTCCTTCTTTGAGTCTCGGCTGGAGCCGTTGTTCGATGTCCGCAACGTCCACCGCGCCGACGGCACCTACGTGGAGACCGTGGTGCGGCAGGAAACGACCGCCACGCCGCTGAAGTGGCTGAGCGCCAAGACCCTCTTCCTCTCTCACGATCTGCCGCACACGGTCGGCGGCCTTGACCCGTTTCTGGTGAACGCGGATACGAACCGGCCGTACCTCAATGCGGCCGTCGTGGACGGCCGGGATCCCTCGCTCCTGACGTTTTCGCTCGGCGCGGAGGTGACGCCGCTGGAGGACGACCGGCTGTCGTTCTGGGGCGTGTGGGAGCGGACCAACGACACGACGCTGGCGACGGACAACTTCCCGCGGGGTCTGCTCGACGGCTCAACGTTCTCCACGTTCAATGAAGACGATCACGTGATCCGCATCCCCGAAACGTTCGTGTTCAGCCAGGGGTTCTTCCCGCAGCCGCCCTATCCATTCTTCGACATCTTCCGCGCGGGCCTCTACGTCGAGCCGATCGAGGACCAGTTGCAGATTGCCGTGGACTGGACGCGCAACGAGTTCGAGCTCGCCGGCCAGATTGACGACAACCTGAATCACGTCGGGGTCATGGCGGCCTGGTCCCCGCTCACGCGGCTCATCGTGGCGGGCCGCTACGTGATCTCCTGGGCGGTGGACATGGCGGACCTGAATGCCGGCGCAGGCAAGCGCTTCACCAGGCGCCACAGCCTGTTCGGGCGGCTGCTGTGGAAGTGCAGCGAGCATTCCAATCTCTACGTGGATTTCGGCGAGGCGGCGCTGGGACCCTCGATCCTGTTTTCCATTGACCCGTACGGGGACTACTATCCCACCCTCGACACCGAGCATTTCGTGCGCGTGACCTACACCAGCACGTTCTAAGTCCTTCCACATGACGTGGCGATTCAGCATCGTGATGGCAGGCGTGTTGTGCGCCGTGGAGGCCTCGGCGGTCCAAGCCGAGCCCAGGATCCCGGAGGAGCTCCGCGCGGCCCTGGACGCCGAGCCGGCCTTTCAGTTGGCGCATCCCGGGACTGAGCGCGTCGTGGACTACGCGCGCTACGGCCGCTTTGAGGGCATCGGGACCCGCCGCTATCGGTACGTGGTGCTCGACCGCGAGGGACTCGCCGCCGCAGCCGGCGAGGGGGTCTATCCGAATGAAGAGGGCTTGCTGCGCGACCCGGCGTACCGTCAAGCCCTGTTGGACAACGGCATGCTGGATGGGAGCCCCTGGGCGTTCGCCGCCCACCCCGACCCGCAGCTCAGTTTCTTCAAGTGGGCGGGCACGGTGGACGAATCGGAAGGGGTGAAGCAGTTCTTCGTCGCGTTGGCGCTGGAGCGGGCCGGGCTCTGGCTGGAGGCGGTCAAGGCCTATTACGCCGTGGTGGTGCATTTCCCCGAGACGGTGGGCTGGACCGAGTTCCGGACCCCCTGGTACGTCGGGCCCATCGCGCGGGATAAGATCGAGGCGATCCTGCGCCTGCATCCTGAGCCTGGGCTTCGATTGGAGGGCGCGCGGATCATCGTCAAGCGAGGGTTCGACAACGACGTCGAGAACGACGTCATCATCACCGACCCCGGGCGGCTCGTCTCCGCCCCTCCCCAGGAGCGCGTGGCTCCGACGGCGAACGCGCGGTCCGCGGTGAAGGTCAGGCGTGAGGTTGGCCGAGGCCGCGTGCGGCTTCGTCAGGATGCCAACCGCCACTGGACGCTCCTGGTGGACGGCACACCCTGGGTCATCCGGGGGATTTCCTATCAGCCCAGCGCGGTCGGGGAATCGCCGGACGAAGGGACCCTGAAAGATTGGATGACGGCGGATCGCAACCAGAACGGCCGGCCGGACGGGCCGTTCGACACGTTCGTGGACGCGAATCTCAATCATCAGCAGGATCCGGATGAGCCGGTGGTGGGCGATTTCGCGCTGCTGGCGCGGATGGGCGTCAACACGATCCGCCTGTACCACCACGCGTCCAACAAGGCGCTCCTGCGCCAGCTGTATGAGCAGCACGGCATCATGGTGCTGATGGGGGATCTCGTCGGCATGTACACGGTCGGCTCCGGCGCGACGTGGGAGGAGGGCACCAATTACCTCGACCCGGTTCAGCGCCGGCGGATGACCGAGAGCGTGCGGCAGATGGTCCGCGAGTTCAAGGACGAGCCCTACATCCTGATGTGGGTGCTGGGCAACGAGAACAACTACGGGGGCGTGCACGGCCTGGTGGGCGGCGTGGGCAACGCGGCGCAGCACCCCAAGCAGTTCTACAAATTCTTGAACGAGCTGGCGGCGTGGATCCACAAGGAAGACCCGCATCACCCCGTCGCCATCGCCAACGGCGAATGGCTGTTCCTGGATACCATCGCCCGCTATGCGACGGCCATTGACGTGTTCGGCGCGAACGTCTACCGCGGCTGGCAGGGGCCCGGCCGCAGTTTCTTTGAGGCGGTGCGGGATCGCCTGAACAAGCCGGTCTTCATCAGCGAGTACGGCTGCCCGGCGTATCAGGCCGATCAGCCCCGCGAGGTCGGGGAAGTGGGGCAGGCGTTCTATCACTTCGGCAATTGGGTGGATCTGGAGGACAACATGGCCGGCCGCGGGGCCGGCAACGCGCTCGGCGGGGTGGCGTTCGAGTGGAGCGATGAATGGTGGAAGGCCGGGCAGCCTCCGCGCTTTTCGCCGACCGTCCAGGAGACCACTCCGAACTGGTCCGGGCCGTTTCCCGGCGGCAAGATGTTTGAGGAGTGGCTGGGCCTCGCCGGCCAGGGGGACGGCGGGCAGAGCCCCTATCTTCGGCAGCTGCGGCTGGCGTACCGGATGTACGAGAGACTCTGGACCGCGGATGGACACATTGGGGACGTTTCTATTTTTCCAATGTCAAGCGACAGAAAAATAGAAACGTCCCTCTCGCAGGAGGGGTCGACCGAGTAGATGGGAGCACGACGCAGGGCATCGCCACGGTCTCCGTTAGCGCGCTACGGCCGGTTCAGTCCCAGCGGAGATGAGTTCATCGTCACGCGCCCGGAGACCCCGTGGCCGTGGATCAACTACCTCACCAACGACCAGTACTGCGCCGTCATCTCGCAGTGCGCCGGCGGCTACAGCTTCTACAAGGACTGCCGCACCGACCGGCTCATGCGGTGGCTGCCGGAGAACTACAAGGTGGACCGTCCCGGCCGCTACCTCTATCTCCGCGACGTCACGAAGGGCTCCCGGCTGACCTGGAGCGCGACGTACCAGCCGATGAAAGTCACGCCGGAGTTCTTTGAAGCCCGCCACGGGATCGGCTACACCATCATCCGCAGCCGCACGCACGGCATCGAGACCGAGGCCGGCTACTTCGTCCCGCGGCAGGACCCCTGCGAGGTGTGGCTGGTCCGCGTGACCAACCGCTCCTCCAGGACGCGGACGCTGGAACTATTCCCGTACGTGGAGTGGCTCCTGGGGGACTATCACCTCGAGCTGCGCTACCGCAACATCATGAACCTGTATAACCGCGTCTGGTACGAGCCCTCGGCCAAGGCGATCTTCGCCAAGAAGACCGCCGCATGGGGCGACCTCAACATCCAGCCCTTTGTCGGGACCGCGTTCTTCGGCTCCAGCCTTCCCGTGGACGGCGCGGTGACCGTCAAGGAGGCGTTCCTGGGCCGCCTGCGCACGGAGGAGTCGCCTGAGATGCTCTGTGGCGGCGCGTTCCGCGCCGTGCCTATCTGTTCCGGCGAGGACGGGATCGCCGTCGTGCGGCACCGCGTGACGCTGAAGCCCAGGCAGACGGTGGCGTTCTCCATCGTGGTGGGACAGACCGACCGGGGGGAAGCGCACGCCACGCAACTGCTCACGCGCTACCGGGACCTGAGCCGGGCGCGGGAGGAGTTCGACGCCGTCAAGCGATTGTGGCGCTCGCGCGTCGTCGAGAACATCCGCGTCGAGACGCCGGACGTCGAGCTCAATCAGTTCGTGTCCAACTGGCTCAAGTACGAGGTCACCATCTGCAATTTCTGGTCCCGCTCGCCCTCGTATTTCCATGAGGGCTCAGGCGGGCGCGGCTACCGCGACTCGTGCCAGGATGCGGAATCCATCTGCCTCATCAATCCCGAGCACGCGCGCCAGAAAATCCTGAAGCTCGCCAGTCTCATCCGGCAGGACGGCACCTGCGCGCCCGGCTGGTCCGACACGTCCGGGCCCGCGACCCATCGTCCAAACAAGGACCACCCCACGTGGCTGGTCTCGACGGTCGCCGGCTACATCAAGGAAACCGGCGACGTGAAGATTCTCCATGAGGACGTCCCGTACCTCAAGGACCGGTGGCTCAAGGGCTGGGACGTTGACCTGAACTGGAAGGGCGGGGCGGTCGCCGACGGCAGCGGCCCGCTCTGGGAGCACCTGGAGCGCAACCTGGCCTTCACCTTCAGCGACGTCGGCCCGCACGGCATCCCGCGCATCGGGCATGCCGACTGGAACGACGCGCTCGATGCCGTCGGCCTCCAGGGCCGCGGCGAGACGGTGTGGCTGGCGATGGCGCTCGTGCGCAGCCTCAAGCTCTTCGCCGAGCTCATGCGGCTCATCGGCAACGAGGACCGTGCCACGGACGCGCTCGCGAAGGCCGGGGCATTGGCGGGCCGCATCAACGCCGTCGCGTGGGACGGCGGCTGGTACCTCTACGGGTTTACCGACGAGGGGCGGCCCTTCGGGTGCAAGGCCAATGCGGAAGGGAAGATCTACCTCAACACGCAGTCCTGGGCGATCCTCGCCGGCGTGGCGGATGCCGCCAGGCAGAAGACGCTGCTGGCGAGCGTGGACCGGCATCTCGACGGGCCGCACGGCCTGGCGCTGTTCGAGCCGGCCTATACAAAGTGGGACGCGTCGCTGGGCCGCATCAGCATGTTCTCCGAGGGGACGAAGGAGAACGCGGCGGTCTTCTGCCATGCGGCGACGTTCATGATCGTCGCGGACCTCATGGCGGGCCGCGGCACCCTCGCGCACGCGCGGATGCGCGCCATCATGCCCAACACCCAGCCCGACTATGAGCGGTACAAGACCGAGCCGTTCGCCTTCGCGGAATACCTGGTCGGCCCGGACAATCCCTCCCGCTACGGGGAAGGCGCGTTCACCTGGATCACCGGGACGGCGGGCTGGTTCCTGATGGCCGGCGTCGAGTGGCTGCTCGGCGCGCGCCGCGACTACGAGGGCCTGCGGATCGACCCGTGCCTGCCGAAGACGTGGAAGCGCGCGCGCATCGTGCGGCCGTTCCGCGGGGCGACGTACGACATCGAGATCCTCAACCCGCACGGGCTGGAAAAGGGGCAGGCGGTGGTGACGGTGGACGGCCGGCGCCTGGCGGACAACCTCATCCGGCCGCACCAGGACGGGAAGGTGCACCGCGTCCGCGTCGTGCTGGAGCGTCCCGGCGCCTCGTCGAACGTCAGCAACTTTCGCACCGCCAATCTTTTGCAAGTAGTAAAGTCTGCTTGACAAACTTCCCAACGTGCTGAAGAATAGTTAAAAGAGCAGAGATGTTGCGACGACGCCCTCTTCTCGAAGATCACCGCCTGAGCGAGCACGAGCAGAAAAGCCTTGATCTGCTCGAGCTCATCCGCCAACGGGGACCGTTGACCCGGACCGAACTGTCCCAGGGGGCCGGGTTCAACATCGTCACGGTCTCCAATTACGTCGCGGACTTCATCACACAAGGCCTGGTCGTGGAGCGCGGGTTCGATGTCTCCACCGGCGGCCGCAAGCCCGTCCTCATCGAGCTGAACGCCAAGGCCGGGTTTGCGATCGGCGTGGACCTGGGGCTGATGGATTACCCGCGGATTCAGATGATCGGCGTCATCACGGACCTCAAAGGCACCGTCGTCCATCGCCTCGTGAAAGAGCGCCCGATGGAAAGCATGGACCAGGCGTTGGCCCGCGCCGGCGAGCTGATCCGCGAGCTGCTGAAGACCAGTCCGGTTGATCCCAAAAAGATCCAGGGCGCGGCCGTCGGGGTCGGCGGGCTGCTGGATGAGCGGGCCGGGACCGTCCGCGACACCTCGCATCGGGGCATCCGCACGAGCTACCTGGCCGTGCGCGACCGCTGGGAAGCCGAGTTCAAGATGCCGATCCTCATCGGCAACGACGCGAGCCTCGCCGGCTACGGGGAATACCGGCTGGCGCTGGACCGGCCGGTGGAGAATCTGGTGTATCTGTATTCGGACGTCGGGGCGAGCCTCATCTTCCACGGGCATATCTTCTGGGGCTCCGGGGGCAGCGCGGGGGAGCTGGGGGTGTTCGTCCCCTCCAACGATGACTACCTGACGTGGGTGAAGAGTCCCGGGTTCATCGTGTCCAACGTGTGGGATCTGGGGTTGACCTCCCAGGCGCGCAAGCTCATCCAGGACGGCACGACCACCGCCATCGCGCAGCTCGTCGAGGATGACCTGAATGCGATTACGCTGGACACGGTGGTCCAGGCCGCCGAGCGGGGCGATCAGGTGGCGAAAGAGTTGATCGAGCACAGCGCGCTGCAGCTCGGCATCCGCGTGGCGTCGCTGGTCAACCTCCTCAACCCGGACGTCGTCGTGATCGGCGGCGGCATCGAGCGAGCCGGCTCGCTGCTCATGGATCCTGTCTGGCGCGCCGTGAAGCGCTATTCTTACGAAGAACCCGCCAGCTTGGTGGACATCCTGCCGGCCAAGCTGGGAGACAATGCGGTGGTGCTGGGGGCGGCCTGCTGGGTGATTCGTGAAGTCTTCGTGCAGGCCTAGCGGGTAGGAGACTCGTCGATGCCGGGTCCCTCATGGGTCGGGCGTTCTCCGCAGCTCATGCTGGGCGCGGCCGCGGTCGTCGTGCTCGGCGGGCTGGCCGCCGCCTCCACCATGCAGCTGTCCCGCCTCAAGACCCAGCTCGTCGATAAGCAGCGCCAGATCGTCACGCTGACCTCCCAGAACGACGAGCTGCAGCAGCAGATGGCCCAGCTGGAAGTCGAGCACAAAGAGCTGGAGACCCGCCTGAATGAGATGCGCACCCAGCTCGCCTCGGCGACAGGCGAGCTGGGGCGGCTGCGCGATTCCTTCATCGAGCTGCAGGCCCGTCACGAGGCGCTGGAAGGGGACAAGGCTCAGTTGGAAACGCAGGTGAGCCGGCTGGCCAAAGAGCGGGATGAAGCCCGGGTGAACCTCGGCCGGCTCGATGACGAAAAGAAAGACTTGGAGCGCGCCGCGATCAGGCTCCGCGAACGGCTCGCGTTTCTTGACCGCGACTACCAGCGGCTGGCCGCCAAAGTCGCCGAGCTGGAGCAGACCGGAGGCGCGAGCGCCGGCCTCACGCTCTCGACCGAACCCGCGGGGGACGGTCTCTCGGCCGCCCCGACGGCCAGCGAGGCCGTCGGGGCCGCTCCCCCGCAGACCGTGGAGCTGCCGCCCATCGTCGTCAGGAAAAACCAGGCCGGGATGGGGACAGGCCTGCCGGTCCGCGCCCAGGTGGCGGAAGTCAACGAAGCCCATCGGTTCGTCGTCATTGACAAGGGCGCGAACGACGGCGTGGTGGTGGGGATGGGGTTTGACATCCTGCGCAGCGGCGCCAAAGTCGGGCAGGTGGTGGCGGTCCGCGTCCGGCCGCAGCTGGCCGCCTGCGAGCTCGTGGGGTCGCGGTCGCCGGAATTTCCCCGCGCCGGAGACCTCGCCATCCAACGCAACCTGTGATCGGCGAAGGAGGCGTGTGACGTGACCGCGCTCCGACGGGACATCCGCCTGCAGTTCACGCGTCCCTCCCGTGCGCAGTTGGTCATCAGCACCCGGCAGCTGGCGACCTTGGTCAAGGCCGGGATGCCGCTCCTGCGCGCCCTGCGCACCGTCAGCGACCAACTGGATCCCGGTCCCCTCCGCCAGGTGTTCACGCTCCTGGCCGGCGACGTGGAAGCCGGCGTGCGGCTCTCGGAGGCCCTCGCGCGTCATCCCCGCGTCTTTCCGCCGTTCTATGTGAACATGGTCCGGGCCGGGGAGGTCGGGGGCCTGTTGGACGAGATCCTCAAGCGCCTGGCCGAGCTGATGGAAAAGCAGCAGCGCATCCGCGACCGCGTCCGGGGTGCCTTGATGTATCCCGCCTTCGTGATGTTCGCCGCGGTCAGCATCCTCATCATCCTCATGGCCTTCGTCGTCCCCACCTTCCTGGGGATGTTCACGGAGCTGGGCTCCGCCCTGCCGCTGCCGACGCGTATCCTGGTCTTCATCTGCGACAGCGTCCGGGAGGGGTGGTGGTGGGTGCTGCTTGCGGCGGGCGGGCTGACCGCCTTGTTCAGGGCGGCGATCCAGACCCCGGCCGGCAAGCGGCAGGTGGATCGCACGCTGCTCCATGCCCCGGTGTTCGGCTCGTTGCTGCAGCGGCTCCTCATCGCGCGGTTCGCCCGGACGTTCGGGACGCTGCTGTCGAGCGGGGTCCCGATTCTGGAGGCGCTCACGACGGTGCGGGCGACGGTCTCCAACGCCGTCTTCGACGACGCCCTGCAGTCGGTGGAGCGCAGCCTGAAGACCGGCGAGTCGCTCGCCCGTCCGATGGAGCTCTCCGGCGCCTTCCCTCCCCTGGTCTCCAGGATGATTGCCCTCGGGGAGGAGACCGGCCAGCTCGATCGGATGCTGGTCCAGTTGGCGGACAGTTATGAGGAAGAAGTGGACATCCAGCTGGGCGGCCTGACCCAGCTGCTGGAGCCGCTCCTCATCGTGTTCGTCGGCGGCATCGTCGGCTTCATCGTCATCGCGATGTTCCTGCCGCTGCTGTCGCTCACGAAGATCCTCGGATGAGGCGCCGGGGATTTTCGCTCATCGAGGTGGTCATCTCGATGGCGATTCTCTCCGTCGGCATCGTCGGCGCCATCCGCGTGTTCCCGGTCGGGTTGCGGGCGTCGCAGCGGGCGGAGCTGGCCAGCCGCGCGACGCTGGCGGCTGAGCGGACGCTGGAATCGTGGAAGCTGAAAGCCTGGGAGGAGCTCTCGACGGGAGAGACCGCCAGCCGCGAGGACGATTTTGACATCAGCGTCCTGGTGGACCAGCCCACGGTGGACGGGTTGGTGGATCCCTCGCGCGTGAAGCGGCTCTCCGTGACGGTGGGCTGGATGCAGGAGGGGCGCGGCCGGTCCCTCACGCTGGTGACCTATGTGCACCGCTCAGACGCCTAACGTTGGTTCATGGTTCATGGTTCATGGTTCATGGGTATGGCCTCGAGCCTCGAACCTCGAACCTCGAACAGCCTGTGTTGGGTTGACGTTGGTGGAGCTGTTGGTGGCGATGGCGATTCTCGTGACCGTCACGGGATCCACCATGCTGATCTTCCGGGGGATCACGCAGGCCTGGCGCAGCGGACAGCTCAAGACGGACCGGTATCAACAGGCGCGCCTCATCTTCGATCTCTTCGCGCGGGAGCTGAGTTCCTGCGTGGCCAATCCCCGGTTTCCGTTCGTCGGCCTGGAGGCCGCGCAGGGCGTCCAACTCAAGGCTGCCAGCGCCCAGGACGCGGTGTTCTTCATCGGCTCCTTGCCGGGCCGCGCCGGGCTCGTGGAGCGCGGCTACTGGGTGGACGCCGGCGGGCGGCTCATGTGCCACGACCAGGAGCCGGCCGACGGGGACTATGCCGCCACCGGCACGGATGAGCCATGCGGCCGCGAGATCGTCCAGTTTGACGTGACGTATTTCGACGGGGCGGAGTGGCTGTCGCAGTGGGACGGGCGGACCGGGGCGCCGCAGGCCGGCCGGATCCCGAAGGCCGTCAAAATCCGCCTGACCATCGGCGAAGACCATGGCGAATCCTTTGAGACCGTCATCCGCATCCCCACCAGCTAACCCCGAAAAAGGTGCCAGGCACTTTTTTGGCAAAAAGTGCCAGGCACCATTTGGCGAGCGGGGGATCGCGCTCCTCGTGGTCGTGAGCGTCCTCACGGTCATCGCCGTGATGGGCGTGTCGTTCCTGTTCTCGATGAACCTGGAGACGCAGGCGGCCCGCCATTTTTCCGAGGCGACCAAGGCGCGCTACCTGGCGGAGGGCGGCATCGCCGTCGCGCGCGCCCTGCTGGACGAAGACCGCCTGGGCTCCCGCGTTGATGAGCTGACGGAATCCTGGGTCTCCCATTTCGCCGGCGGCGACGTGGACATTGATGCCGACCGCACGCACGAGGCCCGCTGGTGGCTGCTCAACGACCCGGCCGGCGACCTGGCCGGCCGCTACGCCGTCCTGATCCATGATGAAGCCGGCAAGGCCAACCTCAACACCGCGGTGGCCGATCCCGAGGCCTCCGGCATTGATGCGGTCAATCTCACCACCCTGCTGACCCAGGCGGGGATTGCCGATGCCTCATCCCTGGCGGCGGCGATTGAGTCCTACCGCTACGGGCCCGACACCCATCCCGGCGTCGCCCTCGTCGATGATGACCGGGACGGGACGGTGGATGAGCCGGATGAGTATCAGGCGCTGGCCCTGCGGGGGGACGACCGGCGCTTCGAGAGCCTGGAAGAGATTCTCAGCGTCGGGGGGCTGGACATCGCCAGCCTGCGGAAGCTGGCCACCATGGCGACGGTCTACAGCTGGGACACCAACCTGAATCTGGCCGGCACCGCGCGCGTCAACCTGAACACGGCGACGGCCGAGGAGCTGCTGGCGGTGCTGCTGGAGGTAGGCGCGGACGATCCCTGGCAGATGGCCGCCAACATGGCCGACTATGCGGACACAGACCTGGCGATTTCCCGGGTGAGCAAAACCGCCATCCGCCATGACCTGACCGACCAGGGTCCGCTCGGGGATTGGCGGTGGGAGGCGGCCTCCCCCCCGCCCGGCTACTACACGAGCCAAACCGCGGACGGCTCGGCCCTGCAGTGGGACGTGGCCGTGCCGGCCGGCTCGTTCCGCATCCTCGTGCACGGGCTGCCCGGGATGAAGGTCGGGGACGTGGATCTGAACGGGCAGAGCCGTCCGACGATGGATTCCGGCGAGGCGTTCGGGATCCTGGAACTGGGCGGCGGCCTGACCGTGCAGGTGACGCACCGGGAGCCGGACGGGACCGCCTGCGCATTCCGGGGAGTGGAGTTGGTGCCGACGGATGACACGGGCGGGGCCGGCATCACGCCGGTCAGCGTCCGCGGGATCGAGGCGATCCGGTTCAACGAGTTGATGATCAGCCCGACGACGGAGCTGAGCGTCTCGTCGGCGGTGTTTGACCCGCAGACCTCGGCGTGGGCCTGCACCGGCGGGGACTGCGCCAACAGCGGCACCGGCCAGGCGCGCTGGTCGTGGACCAGCCCCGAGGTCCGGCCCGGGCAGTACTACGTGTGGGTCTTCGGCCAGAGCGGCCAGACCGTCGGGGAGGTGCGGGTGGAAGGGCAGTCCGCCACGCTCGTCCATGGCCAGCGGCATCCGAAGACGTTGACGGTCGGCTCGGACCAGAAAGTGAGCGTGACGATCGGCAAGACCCCGGCGGACGGCACCTACCGCTTCCAGCAGGTGAGGCTGTCGCTCGAACCGGACGCGGAATACGTAGAGCTGATCAACCTGAGCGACGCGGACGTGGACGTCAGCGGCTGGATCATCGAAGGCGAGGCGGCCGGGGGACGCCAGGCGCGGCTGCCGGCCGGCTCCGTCGTGGAGCAGCACGGGATGCTGGTGGCGGCCGTGGACGGCGATGATTCGCAGGAGGGGCTGGACGGCAACGGCATTGACGTGCGCTCGGCGTGGGAGCTGCCGACCGACGCCGCGTGGGTGCAGCTCGAGTTCCTCGGCGGCGACCTCACGCCGGACTCAGACTGGCTGAAGACGACGGTCGCCGGGGGCGCCTCCGCCCGGCTCCTCCTGCGGGCCAACGAATGGGTCGTGGATGAGGTCGAGTATCTGCTGCCGCTCTCGACGACCGCGCCGTTTCAAAGCGTGGAAAAAGGCGATCCGAGCGTGGTGCGCGATACGGACCAGGACGGGATTGATGAGGGCTGGTATCCGGCGCTGCGGCTCTACACGCCCGGGGCGAGGAACGATAACGAGGGCCTGCGGGAGCTGCGGGGGCTGGAGCAGATCGTCCATGACCCCTCGACCGAGATCAAGCTCCTGAATCGTCCGTTGCGGTCCGTCGGGGAGCTGGCGGGACTGCCCAGCGGGATTGCCTGGCATGTGGTGACCAGCGGGGATCTGGCGAAGATTGCGGACCGGCTCACCGTGGACGGGTTGCGGCTGGAGACCGAAGGGCATCTGGCGGACACGGACGGCTGGCGCGAGACGGCCGACGGCTACGAAACGAGCGCCCAGGGATCCGTCGGGACCTGGCAGTGGGTGGACGTGCCGGACGGCCAGTACCGGCTCAGTCTCTATGGCTGGGCCGGCGAGCAATTGACGGTCCGGTGGCAGCGCGCCGACGGCGGCTACAGCGACTGGATCCCGGTGCGATCCATGGACGCGCAGGGCCGGATCGTCGTCGGACAGGTGACGGTGGGGCTGGACGAATCGCCGGCCCACACGCTGACCCTGCAGGCGCGGTGCGAATCATCCAGCGGCGTGTGCCATCTGCTGCATCTCTGGCTGGATCCCCAGCTCACGCTCCTGGGCATGCTCAACGTGAATACCGCCCCGAAGGAGGTGTTGCTCACCCTGCCGGGCATGACGGATCTGATCGTGGACCGGCTCATCGCGGGCCGCCCGTACGGGGATCAAGAGGAGAAAGCCAGGGGCGTCGGGGATCTGCTCATCGGCTCGGTCTTGGGGGACGCGGAGGCGGACAAGCTCGCCCGGTTCCGGCAGATCGCGCATCTCGTGACCGTCCGCTCGCAGGTGTTTGAAATCTTGAGCCTGGGCGAGGCGATGGAGGACGGCCGCTCAGGGGCCTCCCAGCGGATTCAGGCGATCGTCCAGCGCTGAAAAAGGAAAAAGGGGTCAGACCCCTCAAGAACGACGGCCTCAACTGACGGGGTCTGACCCCTTTTTGAAAAAATCTTCCGCAAGTTGCATCAGGCCCTTGTGTTTCACCCCTGGAATATGGCACAGTTATAAGGTGCACCAGATGAGGGTGTCGGTGAGTCTCTTGTTCTTGGGAAGCTTCCTGCTGAGCGGGACCAGCGACGCCGCGGTCAGCCGGAGCGAGCGCCACGAGCTCCAAAGCGGCCAGGCCAATCAAGGCGGCGTCACCTCCTCCTCGGCAACCTCGGGGCGGCGCACGCGGGCGAGCATCGGCGATTCGGTGTCAGGCCTCCGCATCTCGAGCACGCGTTTCCGAATTCAGGCGGGATTCATCGCGGCCAGCACCTCGGCCCGCCGGACGCCTCCACCCGGCCAGCTCGACCTCGCCGTCCTCTATGCCAAGACCGCGCCGTTCGGGACCGAGATCGCGCCGCAGGCCTGGCAGCGTGACGTGGATCCGATCTTCATCTGGGAGGCGCCGGCACTGGGGATCGACGTCGCCGGGTACAGCTATGCGCTGGACGCCGCGCCTGACGAGATGATTGACACCACCGGCACCTCTTGGAACGTGGCGGAAGACCCTCTCCAGAGGCTGGCGGACGGCATCCATACCTTCTCGGTGAAAGCGCTCAACAGCGCGGGGCAATCCGGCGCCGCGATGTCGTTTGAGATCTGGATTGACACGGCGCCGCCGACCATCAACCTCTACACGCCGCAGCCCGGCCTGCTCCTGAACACCCTGCGGCCGCTCATCACCGCCCAGGTCACCGAGCCGCACAGCGGCCTGGATCCCTCCGGCATTCTGCTGGAGGTCAACGGCTCCTCGGTCGCAGCCGGTTTTGATCAGACCACCGGCACGGTCTCGGCGTCCGGCTCCGGCTCGGTGCGGGAGGGCTCCAACCGCGTCGAGCTGCGTCTCACGGACCGCGCGGGCAACAGCCAGACGCCGCTGGTCTGGAGCTTCACTGCGGACGTCACGCCGCCGGGCGGTACCCTCCTGATCAACAGCGGCGCCTCGATGACGACCAGCGTCTATGTGACGCTGAACCTGGCCGCGTCGGATGCGATCTCAGGCATCGCGCGCATGCTCCTCAGCAGCGATCCGCTGATCGGCTATGTCGAAGAATCGTACGCCTCGGTGCGGGAGCTGTGGCGCCTGAACCCGGTGCGCGGGACCCAGAAGGTCTATGTGAAATTCGTCGACGGGGCGGGGAACACCTCCGAGCCGGTGTCGGACGACATCGATCTCGGGCTGCTGGCGCCGGACACCATCCTCCTCAGCGGACCGGCCGGCCTGACGCCGCAGCGGAGGGCGACGTTCACCTTCAGCTGTCCCGAGGGCGGATGCGTGTTCGCCTACGCCTTCGACAACAACGCCTGGTCGGAGTGGAGCGACCAGACCACGGCCGCCGCGCCGGCGGAGCTGGTCTTCGGGAACCACTACTTCAAGGTGAAGGCCGCCAAGGAGGTCAACGGGATTCCCGGCATCCAGCCGGACGAGGAGGATCCCAC
>JACPTX010000032.1 GCA_016192545.1 Candidatus Omnitrophota bacterium
AGGCCGTAACGTGTCTCGCTGTTCAGGGGCTCGTGACAGCTGACTCACGGCGATCACCGGGATGTTCAGCTCCCGCGCCAGTCCTTTCAGACCGCGAGAAATCAGCGCGACTTCTTGCTGGCGGCTATCCGCGCGAGACGAACGGTCTTCCATCATCTGCATATAGTCCAAGATCACCAAGCCCACTCCATGGCGCTTCTTGAGACGCCTGACCTTACCGCGCACTTCAAAGATCGATAACCCTTCATCCTCAACGAAGATGGGTGTTTCAGAAAGCTTGCCGGCTGCTTGCGTGAGCCGAACCCAATCTTCCTTCGACAGCATGCCAGTACGTACGTGGTGCGCATTGACTCGGGCATGTGAGCACAGCATCCGCTGGACGACGTGATCCTTCGACATTTCGAAGGTAAAAATGACGACTGGGGTCTTGTGAACCAAAGCGACATTTTCGGCAATACATAATGCGAAGCTGCTTTTCCCCATCGCGGGGCGACCCGCGACGATGATGAGCTCTCCGGGTTGCAGACCGGCTGTCATCTGATCAAATTCAGAAAAACCTGTCGGCACACCGGTGATGAATCCTTTTCTCTGAGAGAGCGTATCGATGGTCTCGATAGAACTCTTGATGAGTTCTTTGATCGATGTCGCGTCTCGCTTGATCTTCTTCGAAGCAATCTCAAAGATTTGCTGCTCAGATCGGTCTAATAACAAATCCGGCTCTGTCGCCCCTTCGTAGGATTCTTTCACAATCTGGTGACTGGCGGTGATGAGGGACCGAAGAATGGCTTTTTCTTTGACGATGCGGCAGTAGTGCTCGACGTTGGCCGCGGTGGGCACGATGCCGGTCAGCGTCGCGAGGAAGCTCGGGCCGCCGACGTCCTCCAGCGTGTTGCGCTTGCGCAGCTCCTCGGTCACCGTGACGAGGTCGACGGCGACGTTCCGCTTGTAGAGCTCGAGGGTCGCGGCGAAGAGCTTGCGGTGGGCTCCGCTGTAGAAGTCGGACTCTTCGAGCAGCTCGGCGGCCTGCGCCAGGGCTTCTTCCTCGAGGAGCATCGAGCCGAGCACGGCCATCTCCGCTTCGAGATTCTGCGGAGGAAGGCGCTCGAGTGTCGTCAGCTCAGGTAGTTCCATCGGCCACCCGTCAGGCTTTGGTCACCCACAGCTTGAGCGTGGCCGCCACCTCGGGATGCAGCCGCACGGGAATCTCATAGATGCCGAGGGCTTTGATCGGCTGCTCCAGCTGGAGGCTGTGCTTCTCCACGGTGATCCCGTCCTTGGCCAGGGCTTCGACGATCTCATGCGGCGTGACGGAGCCGAAGGGCTTGTCGCCCTCACCCAGGGCCAGCGTCAAGGTCAGCGAGTGCGCCTCGAGGCGCTGCTTGAGCGCCTCCGCCTGCTTGCGCACGCGGGCCGCCTTCGCGTGGGCCCGGCGCGTGCGCGCCTCCAGCGCCCGCTGGTTCTCTTCGCTGGCCGGCAGGGCCAGGCCGCGCGGCAGGAGGTAGTTGCGGGCAAACCCCGGCTTGACGTGGAGGATCGCGCCTTCCTTGCCGAGCGTCTCGACGTCCTGCAGCAGGATCACATCCATCTCAGATGGCGACGTAAGGCAGGAGCGCCATGTAGCGCGCCCGCTTGATGGCGATCGCCAGGCCCCGCTGGTGCCTCGCGCAGGTCCCGGTGAGGCGCGAGGGCATGATCTTGCCCCGATCGGTCACGAAGCGGGCCAGGCGGGAGAGGTCCTTATAATCAATGTCGTCCAGCTTGTCCGAGCAAAACCGGCAGGTCCGCCGAGGTCCCCGGCGGAGAAGCGAGGCCTCGCGCCGTTTGGCGTCCCGCTTCTTCTTGGCATCCCGGCTCATGCGTGTAATCATCAAAACGGCGGCTCCTCCTCAGACGACCCCTCGTCCCGCTCCTCCATGGAGGGGCGGGACTCGTCCACCGGCACGCTCTCAGGCTCTGCTGCGGCAACCTCGCGGGTTGGGGCTCCTTCGCGGCGCGGCCCGCCGAGAAACTGCACGCGGTCGGCCCGCACTTCCAGCGTCGAGCGGGTCTTCCCGTCCTGTTCCCAGCTGCGGTAGATCAGCCGGCCCTCGACGAACACGGCTCGGCCCTTCGTGAGATACTGCTTGCAGCTCTCCGCCTGCTTGCCCCAGGCGACGATCCGGACGAAACACACGTCTTCCTTCGCCTCGGCGCCGGGCCGGATCAGCGGGGTGTTCACC
The DNA here is from genome assembly GCA_016192545.1 of Candidatus Omnitrophota bacterium. Lineage (GTDB taxonomy): Bacteria > Omnitrophota > Gorgyraeia > Aquiviventales > Aquiviventaceae > JACPTX01. Next base: position 2,220 of record JACPTX010000032.1, read on the forward strand.
GCCAGGCCGAAACTCACGACCGCGGTGCCGCTGGGGACGTACCGCAGCTCGGGATCCCGGGTGAGATTGCCGATGAGGAAAACCCGATTGAGCGTGGCCATCGGCTAAGCGCTCGCTTTCGCTTCCACGGCCACAGGCACGGGGGCAACCGGCCGGCCGTTCTCCCGGCTCAGGATGAGGTAGCGGACGATAGTCTCGTTCAAGCGCAGGGCCCGCTTGAGCTCCTCGAGCTGCTCCGGCGCGAGCTGAAAGCGGATGAGCTGATAGCAGCCCTCCTGCTGCCGGGCGATCCGGTAGGCCAGCCGACGCCGGCCCATGTTCTCCGAGTGCTCGACCCGTCCCCCGAGCTTTTTGATCGGCTCCTCGACCTGCGCGACCGCCTGCGCCAGCTCCGCCTCGGTGCCGACCGATTTCAGGATGATGAGCGCTTCGTAGTTCCGTGTCATGGTTCGACTCGCTTTGCTCGCTCACCATGACCCTGAGCCCTTCGACATGGCTCAGGGCTCAGCACTGAGCGCAGTCGAAGGTGCTGAGCAAGTGGAACGCGTCGAAGGGTCATGGCTTCACGTTGCTCATGTTCATCGCCACCTCAATGCCCTGCGTCGCCCACGCCTCACAGGCCTCCACGGCCCGCGCCAGCGCCCCGTCCAGTACGGGGCGCTCCTGCGCGGTAAACGGCGACAAGACGAACCCGGTCAACTCCTTCGGCAGCGGCTCGACGCCGACGCCGACGCGCAGGCGCGGCACCTCCTGCGAGCCGAGCGCCTCCAGGCAGGAGGCCAGGCCGTGATGTCCGCCGTCGCTGCCTGAGGGTCTAAGCCGCAGCACCCCCAAAGGAAGATTGACGTCATCACACACGATCAGCATATCGTGAGGTTGCACGTTCCAACTATCCTGCGAGGCCCTCACCGTTCCTCCGGACGTGTTCATCATGGTCTGAGGCTCCACAACCTGCACCGACCCAAAGGCGGCGCAACGTGCGTTCAGTCTGCGGTCAAATTGCCAGCCGACCTGCTGCCGCCGGCAGAGGCGCTCCACGACCATGAAACCCACATTGTGGCGCGTGTCTTCATATGGAGCGCCTGGATTGCCGAGTCCCACAATCAGTTTCACGAGACGCGTTACTTCTCCTCTTTCTTCTTCTCTTCCTTCTTCTCAGGCTTCTCGGCCTTCTTCTCTTCCTTGCCTTCCGCCGCGGCCTCCTCCGCTTCAGGCTTCTTCTCGCGGATGACTTCCGGCTCGGTCACGGCTTCGGCTGCGGCCTCGGCGGGCTTCTCTTCCTTCGGCACCAGGATGGAGGCGATGCCGCTCTCCGGATCGGTCGTGATGCGCGTCCCGGCCGGCGCGGCCAGGTCGCGCACGTGCACGGTGTCGCCGATCTTCATGGCGCTGACGTCGTGCTCGATCTGCTTGGGGATCTGGGTCGGCAAGCACTCCACCTCGACCTCGCGCAGAAAGTGCTCCAGCACCCCGCCGTCCTGCTTGACGCCGACGGGCTCGCCATTCAACATCAGCGGGACCTTGATGCGGATCTGTTCGGTCAGGACGATGGCCTGAAAATCGACGTGCCGGATGTCGCCGTTGACCGGATCATGCTCCACGCGCTTGATGAGCACCGCATTCTCCGTGGCTTTGGCGCCTGCCCCGCCGCCGGCGGGGCCGATCTCCACGCGCAGCGTCAAGAGCCCGTGCTCTCCGGCGCGGGCGTGGAGGAATTTGATCAGCTCCTGGCGGCTCACCAGAACCGGGGCGGCCTTCACGGATTTGCCGTAGAGGATGCCCGGCACGAACCCTTCCCGCCGCAGCCGCCGGACGGCCCGCGTGCCGGTGACGGTCCGGGACGTGGCCCCCAGCAGCGGCCGCTCGGCCGCGCCGCGCGTGCTCATCCCACGCCCTGTTGGCTGGCCGAAGGCCGTCCCGCCTGTGGCGGGACGTTTCGCCTTCGGCAAACGGCTGACGTCGGACGGCGAAACCCGACAGGGCGTGGGATCATGCGTGGACTCCGTCGAAGAGCGAGCTGACGGACTGTTCATAGTGGATGCGCTGGATCGCATCGGCCAGCAGCGGGGCGACCGACATCACCGTGATTTTCGGGTGCCGGCGGCCGCTGAGCGGAATCGTGTCCGTCACCATGAGCTCCTGCATCGGCGAGGAGGTGAGGTACTCCAGCGCCGGCCCGGACAGCACCGCGTGCGTCACCGCGCCGTAGATGCCCCTGGCCCCGGCCCGCTTCAGCGCCCGCGAGGCCTCCAACAGGGAGCCGCCCGTCGCGATGAGATCGTCGACGAGGAGGCAGATCCGGCCGTTCACCTCGCCGAGGATGTGCATGACCTCGGTGGACTCGGGGCTCGCGCGCCGCTTGTCCACGATCGCCAGGCCCGCGTTGAGCCGCTTGGCGTAGGCGCGCGCCATCTTGATGCCGCCGACATCAGGCGACACCACGACCAGCGGCTTGAGCTTCTTCTGCTTGATGGCATGCTCAAAGACGTTGATCGCATAGAGATGATCGAGCGGGATGTCGAAGAAGCCCTGGATCTGGCCCGCGTGGAGGTCCATCGTCAGCACCCGGTTCGCGCCGGCCGTCGTGATGAGGTTGGCGACCAGCTTGGCCGTGATGGGCACGCGGGGCTGATCCTTGCGGTCCTGGCGCGCGTAGCCGTAGTACGGGACCACCGCGGTGATCCGGCGCGCCGAGGCCCGGCGGACCGCGTCGAGCATGATCAAGAGCTCCATGAGGTTGTCGTTCGGCGGCGGGCACGTCGGCTGCACGATGAACACATCCTTGCCGCGGATGTTCTCGTTGATCTTCACGCGGATCTCGCCCTCGCTGAACCGCCCGACCAGGCAATCGGAGGGCTGGACCTTGAGCGCCGAACAGATCGCCTTGGCGAGCGCGGGGTTGGCGGTGCCGGTAAAGACCGCCAGCTCCGACGCCAGGCTCGAAATCTCCACGGTCTTGCGGGCCGGGCGGGGCTTGGGCTTGGCCTTTGATCTGGCCTTCGGCTTGGCGCGTCTGGCGACGGCGGCACGGGTCGCCATGGCTTACCTCCGGCTCCTCGCCAGCGCCCGGCGGACCGGTTTGCGCTTCGGCGCCTTCCGAGTCTTCGCCGCGACCCGGGCCTTCGGGCGCTTCGTGGGCTTCTTCGGACGCGCCTTCTTCGCGGCGGATTTCTTCGCCGGTTTCTTCGTCGTCTTCTTCTTCTTCGCCGCCGCGGACGTCTTCTTGGCGGCCGGCTTGGGCGCGGCCTTCGGCGCCTCCGAGACCCGTTCGCGGCCGTCCTTTGAGGGCTCAAACTGCCGGGCCGGCACCCCGACGACGACGCCGCGCGCCGGCACGTCATGCTCCTTCGGAATCACGCTGCCGGCCCCGGTGACCGCGCCCGGTCCGACCTTGACCGGCGCGATCAGGATCGTGTCGCAGCCGATGAAGGCGCCCTTGCCGATCGTCGTCGGATGCTTCGCGGTCCCGTCGTAGTTGGCCGTGATCGTCCCCGCGCCGATGTTGGCCTCGTCGTCCACCGTGGTGTCGCCGAGATACGCGACGTGATTGACGTGGACCCGGTCGCCGAGCTTGGTGCGCACGAGCTCGACGAAGTTGCCGACGCGCGTGTCATTGCCGATGGCGACGCCCCGCCGGAGGCGGGCAAAGGGCCCGATCGCGCAGCGCTTGCCGATCGAGACCCCCGATTCAATCACCGTGCCGGGGTACACGACCGTGTCCTGCCCGATCGACACCCCCTGGTCGATGTAGGTGGTATGCGAGTCCAGGATGGTGACGCCGTTGTGGATGTGGCTGTCCACGATCCGCTGGCGGATGATGCCGAGCGCCCTGATGAGGTCGAGCCGCGAATTGACGCCCAGCGACTCGGAGGCTTCCTCCACGCGGGTGGTCTGGAACTTCGTGCCGGGCTGCTGGGCGAGGAGGGCGACCGCCTGCGTGAGATACCACTCTTTCTTCACGGCGCTGGGCTTGACCGTCCCCAGCATCTCGAAGAGCGGTTGGGTCTTGGCGACGATCGGCCCGACGTTGACTTCGCGGATGGCGCGCTGCTGGGCGTTGGCTTCCGGCTCCTCCACGACGCCGGCGATCGCGCCGGTCGCGTCCCGCACGATCCGCCCGTAGCCGCTCGGATCCGCCAGATGGGCGGTCAGCATCGTCAGGGCCGCGTCGGATTTGCCATGCGCCTCGATCAGCCGCTGGATCGTCGTGCGCCGCAGGAGCGGCGTGTCCGCATAGAGAATCAGCACATCGCCTGAGAGGCCGCCCAGCGCGCGCTTGGCGCACAGGACCGCCTCGCCGGTGCCGGTCGGGGCTTTCTGGATGACGACCTTGGCTTCTTTGGGCAGGTGCGGCTTGATCTGCTCGGCCTGCTCGCCCAGGATGACGATCGGCTGTTTGACGCCGGAGGCGGCGGCCAGGTCCAGCGCATAGGCGATCATCGGCCGCCCGCACAGCAGATGCAGGACCTTCGGCAGGTCCGACTTCATGCGGGTGCCGCCGCCCGCCGCTAAGATGATCGCTTGGAGTGATCTCATCGATACGCCTCCGCTAGTTCCCGCTCCCTGCGAGAAGCTGGGGAGCCTGGAATCGAACCAGGATACTCAGATCCAAAATCTGATGGCCTACCATTGGCCGACTCCCCAAGAGCAAGGCACATCCCCTGGATCCATCCTGCCGATCAGAGCGCGTCATCGTCCCCTTCGGAGTCGGTCCGCACGAGGTGGAGGCGCCACTCGGCCGGGGCCGACGACGACAACGTCGCCGCCACCCGTCGAGCATGCTCGGCATCCTCACAGAGCCCGAACACCGCGGACCCGCTGCCGGAGACCAACGCCCCCGGACAACCGGACGTGCGCAGACGGGTGCGGATCTCGGTAATGACAGGACAACGCCGGATCGCCTCAGGTTCCAGATCGTTGAGCAATCCCTTGGCGAGCTCGCTGAGCGAGCCGTTGCGCAAGGCGTGTAGACACATGCTAAGGGAGGAGGCCGGCGCTGTCAAGACCCTTTCTCGCCGGTCGAATCCGTCGTAGATCTCCTTGGTGGAGAGCCGCTCCGGCGGCACGACCAGGACATGCCACAGGGTTGGGGTCAGCCCGGCCAGCGGCTCGCACCGCTCCCCGCGGCCTCGGCCGATCGCAAAGACGGCTTCCTTGAATAAGAAGAACGGCACATCGCTGCCCAGCCCAGCCCCCATCTCACGCAATTGCTCAGACGATAACCCTAACCGCCACAATCGGTTGAGTCCACGCAGCACCGCGGCGGCATCGGAGGAGCCGCCGCCGAGCCCTGCCGCGATGGGGATCCGTTTGGTCAGATGGATCGCCGCGCCGCCAGTCACCTGGAACGTCTGCTGGAGCAGGGACGCAGCCTTCGTGATGAGGTTCGACGGGCCGCAGTCCAGCGCGGGATCATCGCAGGTCACGTCAATCCCGCGGGCCTGGGGGGTGAGGGTCAGCTCATCGGCGAGGTCGAGGCGCTCAAAGAAGGTCTCGAGCTCATGATAGCCGTCGGCCCGACGCCCGAGCACGCGTAGGTAGAGATTGAGCTTGGCAGGCGCTCGCAGGCGCAGCATGGAAGGCGAACTGTCTTAGACGTGCTGCTTGAACTGGAGGACGTCCTTCGCCGCTTTGGCGATGTCCTCGGGCATGAGGTGGAAGGCCTTGAACAGGTCGGCAGGGTCGCCGGAGGTGCCGAAGCGGTCCTGCACCCCGATGAACTTCATCGGGACCGGGTGCTCCTGGACGACGACCTCCGCGACCGCGCCGCCGAGGCCGCCGACCACCGTATGCTCCTCGGCGGTGACGAGGGCGCCGGTGTCGCGGGCCGCCTGGACGATCGCGGCCCGGTCGATCGGCTTGATCGTGTGGAGGTTGATGACGCGCGCCTGGATGCCGTCTTTCGCCAGGAGCTCGGCGGCGGACAGCGCCTGCGCGACCATGGTCCCGCAGGCGATCAGCGCGATGTCCGCACCGTCGCGCGGCACGCGGGCCTGTCCGATCACGAACGGATCCTGCGGCTTCGTGATGACCGGCACCGGGCTGCGCCCCAGGCGCAAGAAGACCGGCCCGGGATGCGCGGCCGCGGCGAGCGTCGCTTTCTTCGCCTCGAGCGCATCGCAGGGCACGAGCACCGTCATGAAGGGCAGGCTGCGCATGTGGGTGAATTCCTCCAGCGCCTCGGCGGTCGCCCCGTCCGCGCCGACGGACAGCCCCCCGTGGGAGCCCGCGATCTTCACCGGCAACTGCTGATAGCAGACCGCCAGGCGGAGCTGCTCCAGCGCCTTGCCGGTGACGAACTGCGCGAAGGAGCAGGCGAACGGGATCTTGCCCGCCATCGCCAGGCCCGCCGCCGTGCCGATCATGTCCTGCTCGGCGATCCCGACGGAGAAGAACCGGTCGGGGAACTCGTTCTTGAACCAGACGGCGCGCGCCGAGTCCTCCAGGTCGCCGGAGAGCGCCACCACGCGGGGGTCGGTGCGCCCCAGCTCCAGCAGGCCTTCGCCGAATCCGTCGCGGGTGGGCTTCAGCTCCGCCATTACGCCACCGCCTGAAGTTCCGCCAACGCGCGCTCGAGCTCCTCCGGCTTCGGCGCCATGCCGTGCCACGCGGGGTTCAATTCCATGAAGGACACGCCCTTGCCTTTCACGGTCCGGGCCACGATCGCCTGCGGTTTGCCCTTGATGGTGCCGGCCTCGTCGTAGGCGTCCATGACCTGCTGCAGATCATGTCCGTTGATCTCGATCGCATGCCAGCCGAACGACCGCCACTTGTCCGCCAGCGGCTCGATGTCCTGGATCGCCTTCACGGGTCCGTTCTGCTGGAGCTGATTGGCGTCCACGATCGCGCACACCGCGTCGAGCTTGTGGTGGTGCGACGTCATCGCCGCCTCCCACACCTGGCCCTCCTGGATCTCGCCGTCGCCCATCAGGCAGAAGATCCGCCGCCGCCGCCCGTCGAGCCGGTCGGCCAGCGCGAGGCCGTTCGCCATCGACAGGCCCTGGCCCAGCGAGCCGGACGCCATCTCGACGCCCGGCGGCGAGCCGCGCTCCGGGTGGCCCTGGAGCCTCGTCGGGTAGCGCCGCAGGGTCAGGAGCTCCTCGCGCGGGAAATAGCCGCGGTGCGCCATGACGGTGTAGAGCGCGGGGCAGCCGTGGCCTTTGGAGAGGAGGAACAGATCCCGCTCCGGCCAGTCCGGTCTCTTCGGGTCGTGGCGCAGCGTGTACCAAAACAGGCCGATGAGCAGCTCCACCATCGACAGAGAGCCGCCGGGATGGCCGCTGCCGGCCTTCGCGATGATCCGCAGGATGTCCTGCCGCAGTTCCACCGCCAACTTCCGCAGCATCGGCAGATCCGGTCGTGTCATGCTCCCTCAGAGTGGGGACGTTTCTATTTTTCGTTCCAATCGAGCATCAGGAAAAATAGAAACGTCCCCTATTCTGGGACCGTCGCCTCGCGCGACATCAGCGACTCCAGCTTGCGCTTGATGTCTTCGAGTTCAGGATCGAGCTCCAGCGCCCGGTGCCAGGCCGCTTCCGCTTGGTCCACGCGGCCGAGCTTCAGGTACGCCTCGCCGAGATGATCGAAAATCGTCGGGTCGTGGCCGAGCAGGCGCGCCGCGTACTCCAGGTACTCGACGGCTTTCTCCCATTCGCCCAGCTGGAAATGCACCCACCCCAGGCTGTCGAGGTACGCGCCGTTCTGCGGATCCAGCGCCAGGGCCCGCTCGATGAGGCGCTTGGCCTCCTGCAGGTTCAGGCCGTCCTCGGCGTCGAGATACCCGAGATAGTTCAGCGCGTCGGCGTGATTCGGCTCGAGCGCGATCGTCCGGCGCAGCTCCAGGCGCGCCTCGCGCCGCTGCCCGAGCTGCTCCAGCTGGGCGCCGAGCTGGAAGTGGGCCTGCGCGGAGGTGTCCTTGAACGCCGCCGACCGCTCAAAGGCCCGCAGCGCCTCGTACGGGTGTCCCGCCTCGCGGTACAGCAGCCCCAGCAGGAGATACAAATCCGTCGGCTGCGCGGCGCGGTCGATCCGCTCCGCCAGGAGGCGCTGCGCCGGCCCGAACTGTCTGGTCGCCGTCCACAGCCGCACGAGGCCCAGCACCGCCTCCAGGTCATTGGGCGCCAGGTCCAGCACCGTCTGGTAGTGCTCGATGGCCTCCTTCGTGCGCTCCTGCTCGGCGTAGACGCGCGCCGCGTGGAGGTAGAGCCGCGGGTTCAGCGGATCCAGATTGATCGCCTCTTCATAGTGCGGCGCGGCGCGGTCCGGCTGCCGGTGCAATTCGTACGTCAGGCCCAGCGCCAGGCGGATCTCGATGGAGTTCGGCGACAGCTCCAGCGCCCGCGACAGCTCCTGGATGGCGTCGGAGAACCGCTCCAGCCGCCCGTACAGCACCCCGAGATTGAAATGGAGCTGATACGACGGGCCGTATTCCCGGATCAGCTGCTCGTACAGCGCGACCGCGCGCTCGAGGTTCCCCTGCAGCACATGGAGGTCCGCCAGCGTGCTGAGCACGAAGCGGTCCGCCGGGTCCTGCGCGAGCAGCCGCTCGTACGCCTCGATGGCTTCCTCGATCCGTCCCTGCGAGGTCTCCAGCATCGCGATCCACCGCAGGGCGTCGCGGTTCGCCGGATCCAGGCGCAGCGCCTCTTGGAAATTCTTGAACGCCTGCTCAGGCTGGCCGAGCTTCACGTGCGTGGCGCCGAGGCGCACGTGCAGCGCCGCGGAGCGGTAATCATGCTCCAGCGCCTCGCGATAGATGCCCAGCGCATCCCCGAGGTGCGAGGAGCGCTCCAGCATCAGCCCGCGCATGTAGAGCGACAGCGCGGCCCGCTGTGATTCCGGACCGGTCTGCAGGGGGTTGCGGGCGCACCCCGATGCCAGCCCCCACACGCCGACCGCTGCGACTATCCACACGCGTGTCATGCTGAGACGAAACGGGCAGGACACTCCCTTTGCGCAACGGCGTGACCCCCCCACCTGTGTTTTGGCCGCAGGCCGAATAGTCCGCCTTTGGCGGACAGCACAGGTGGGGGGCGCCCTCACGGATTGGTGGATCTCGCGGCGTACCCGCTCAGTGCTTCTTATGCCGCATCCGCTTGCGCATCTTCTTGCGCTTATGCGTGCGGATTTTTCTGAGCTTCCGCTTCCGACCACTCGGCATGCGCGCCGCCTCCTGTTCCGATCCTCAGCGGATGACCTTGTTCAACGGATACTCGATGATGTCGCAGGCCCCGGCCTCTTTGAGCTTGGGCACGAGCTGCTTGACCTGGTGCTCCTCGATGATGACCTCGACCGCCCACCACGGATCCCGCCCGTCTCTCGACCAGAGCTGCGATACCGTCGGGCGCTTCATCGCCGGCAGCACGTCCATCACGCGCTGCAGCTGCCGCTCGGGGACGTTGAGCTTCACGCCCACCTTCCCTTCCGCGTCCACCGCGCCCAGGAGGAGGGTCTTGAGGCTCTCGATCTTGCGCCGCTTCCAGGGATCGGCCAGCGCCCGGCGGTTGGCGATGAGCTGCGTCGTGGACTCGCAGATCGTCTCGATGATGCGCAGGCCGTTGGCGAGGAGGGTCTGGCCGGTTTCGGTCAGCTCGACGATGGCGTCCACGATGCCCGCCTTGACCTTGCCCTCGGTCGCGCCCCACGAGAACTCGACGTCGGCGGACACCCGGCGGTCGGCGAGGTAGCGCTTCGTCACCTGCACCAGCTCCGTGGCGATCCGCCGGCCGTGCAGGTCGGACAGGCGGCGGATGGGCGACTCGCCCGGCACCGCGAGCACCCAGCGGACCGGGTGCGCTGTGCGCTTGGCGTAGACCAGGTCGGCGACCCGCTCGACCGACGAGCCGTTCTCGAGAATCCAGTCGTGCCCGGTGATCCCGCAGTCGAGCACGCCTTGCTCGACGTAGCGGGACATCTCCTGGGCCCGGATCAGCATCGGCTCCAGCTCCGGATCATCGATGGCCGGCGCGTAGGAGCGGCTGCTGATGAGGACCTTGAAGCCGGCGCGCTCAAAGAGCCGGATCGTCGCCTCCTGCAGGCTGCCCTTGGGCAGGCCCAGCTTCAGGCGGTGCCGGACCGCCGAGGAGGGCTCAGGGCTTGCCCGGCGGACGGGTTTCGCGGAGCTCCCGGCGGGTGTCGGCTTTCTGCCGCCGGCGCGAGTAGCGCTTCTGGCTGTCATGGATTCTGGTCCGTGGATTGATGAGCCACCGCTTGCGCGGCTTACGAATCGGGTGCCCACTTGTCCCGCCCATGGCTCATCCTTTGACGAGGGGACTCGCCGCCCGCGTGGCGGGGCAGCGTCTCTCGATTGTAGCGTAGCCCTCGGGGAGTGTCAACGCATCCACCGAGGAGGCAGTGGACAACTTTGGCGGGTCCTGCCGCCTCGGGACTCCGCCATCCGTCCTCGTCCGCCAAAAATCGTGGCGGATCTGCGGCCGTGTAAAAAGGGGTCAGACCCCATCGGTTAACCCGTCGTTCTTGAGGGGTCTGACCCCTTTTTTACAGCGGCAGGACCCGCGACGCCGACAGTTGAGTCTCGGGTGGGAATACGCTAGGATACCCGCACGATGTTCAAGCGCCTGCTGAAGATCCGGGGGCGGCGCGCGATCGCCCTCTGGATCGTGCTCCTGCTGGCCCTGCCGCTGATCCTCTTCTTCCACTGGGGCATGGGGGGCGGCAACGGCCCGGGGCCGGGCGGGACGGCCGGCGTGGTCTTCGGCCGCGCCATCCCCTGGGACAGCTACCAGCAGGAATACCAGGTCATCCGCCGCGGGCTGGAATCGCAGCTGGGCTCCGTGCCGGAGGCGTTCGAGCCCTTCCTCCAGCAGCAGACGTGGGACCGCATCATCCTGCGGGAAGAGGCGCGGCGCCGGATGCGCGCCACCGACCAGGAGGTCGCCCGCTACCTCCGCGCGCAGCCCACCTTCCAGCAGGACGGGCAGTTCGTCCCGGGCCTCTACTACCGCTTTGTCCGGGGCATCGGCTCCACTCCCCGGGCGTTCGAGGAGCGCATCCGGGATGACCTGCGCATCCAAGCCCTCGTCGAATCCGTGGAGGCCGAGGCCACGGTGACCGACGAGGAGCTGCGAATCGCCTACGCCAAGACGCACGACCGCCTCCGCGCGGCCCTCATCCGATTCACGGCCGCGGAGATGGAGCCGCAGGTGAAGCCGACCCTCACCGACGACGTGCTGCGCGAGGCCTACGAGGCGCACCAGGACCGGCTGCGCCGTCCGGCGAAGCGCCTCATCCGGTATCTCGGCGTCCCGGCTTCGGCCCTCCCCGGAGAACTTGAGGACGTACGCAAGCGGCTCTTAGACGCCGCGCTGGATCTTGAAGAAGACGTGGAGCGCGGGCTGTCGTTCGAGGAGATCGCGGCGGCCAGGGCGCTTCCCATCCGCTCGACCGGTCCCGTCGACCGGCAGGCCGCCGCCGACATGCCGGATGGGCCGACCGCGCTGATGCTGCGGGCGGCGTTCGACGTGCCGGCGGGTCAGATGACGCAGGTCTTCGAGACGCCGGTCGGCGTCTTCCTCTTGCACGCCGCTGAGGAAACCCCGGCGTTCGTGCCGCCGTTCGAGGAGATTCGCCGCGAGGTGGAGCAGCTCACGCTGGAGGAACGCAGCCGCGAGGCGGCCCAGGCGCGCGCGGCAAGCGTGCGCCAGGAGCTCCAGGCCGCGAGGAAGCGGGGCGTGGGGTTTGACGAGGCGTGCGCGAGCACCGGCGTCGCGCCGCTCCGCCCGCCCGCGTTCACCGCCGAGGGGCCGATTGAGACGTGGGGCGACGTGCCGGCGGTCACCCAGGCGCTCGCGGAGCTTGCGCCCGGCACAGTGTCCGAGGTCCTCGACACGCCGGAGGGATTCGCGCTCGGGATCGTGGAAGAGCGCCTGCCGTTCGAGGAGGAGCAATTCACCGCGGATCGCGACCGCTTCCGCGACACCCTGCTGGACGACAGGCGCAAGACCCGCACGGCCCAGTGGCTGGAGGCCCTGCGCACGCGCGCCCGCCTGAAAGACTACCTCACCACGCGGGATTAGGCGTGGCCCAACACAGGCTCCCAGGTCGCTTCGGAGAAGTCGAAGGGCTTGGGGACGTAGGCGGAGGCGCCGTAGGCTTTCGCCTCCACGCGCAGCTCCCGTTGGCTGAGGCCGGAGACCATGACGACCTTGGTCTGGGGGGAGAGCGATTTGACGCGCTTGAGGACTTCCAGGCCGGAGATGCCGGGCAGCATGATGTCCAGGAGCACGACGTCCAGCGGCCTCTGCACCACGTGCTCCAGCGCTTCCTCCCCGCTGAAGACCGTGCTCACCGCAAATCCCCTCGCGCTGAAGAAGTCCTTCAGGCACTCGCAGATGTCCGGCTCATCATCCACGATGAGCATGCGCAGCATGGGTTATCCTCCCGGTGTCAGGCACTCCGCCCACCGCTCACCCTGCTGGCGGAGAGCCAGACACCGGCATTGAAAAAAACGGGCTGCGGTGATCTTCACCGGCAGCCCGGCCACCCTCCCGGTGTCAGGCACCTTCGGAGCCAGACACCGGGATTGGGTCCTCGGCTTTGCGTCTCCGCCTTACGGCGGATTTGCCTTGATCGGTTTCCTTACCTTCAACTATGCCCGATGGGGACGGGCGTGTCAAGAGGAGGCGCGGCCCGGAAAGGACGGCTCGAAGACGGCCTGCCAGGTCAGGTCGGAGAAGTCGAAGGGTTTGGTCACGTAGCCGCAGGCCCCGTAGACCTTGGCCTCAATCGCGCGCTCCTCGTCGTCCAGGGCGGTGACCATGACGACCTTGGCCTCGGGGCGCAGGTCCTTGGCGCGCTTGAGCACCTCGATGCCGAGCATGTCCGGCAGGCGGATGTCCAGGAGCACCACGTCGGCCGGATGGTCCATCAGCCAGTCGATGGCCTCGGTGCCGCTCGACGCGCACGCCACCGAAAAGCCCTTGGCCGCGAAGTGGGCTTTGAGGCAGTCGCAGATCTTCGGCTCATCGTCCACGACGAGCATCCGCGGCATCGCCGCCTGCCTCACGACGAGGCCGGGGTCTGAAGCGCCACGGCCCAGGTCCGCTCGTCGAGGTTGAAGGGCTTCATGACGTAGGCGTCGGCCCCGTGGGCGGCCGCCTCGTCGCGCAGGTCGTCATGCTCCAGGCCCGTCATCATGATGACGCGCGCCGCGGGATAGCGCTGCTTGGCGCGCTTGAGGACTTCCAGGCCGTGGATGCCGGGCAGCAGGATGTCCAGGAGCACGACATCCACCGGCCCTTCGTCGAGCCGGGCGATCGCGTCTTCCCCGCTGAAGGCCGACCGCACGTCAAAGCCGCGCACCGTAAAGAACTGCTGCAGGCAGCGGCAGATCGCCTCTTCGTCATCCACCACGAGCATCCGGCGTCGCTGGAATTCCATGCGCCCCTCCGCGTCAGCGGTGCTTCTGCTTGGCGAGCATCTCTTTCAGCTCGCGCATGAACTGCTCGGCGTCCTTGAACTCCCGATAGACCGACGCGAACCGCACGTAGGCGACCGGATCCAGCTCGTGCAGCCGCTTCATCACCCGCTCGCCGATCTCGCGCGAGGGCACCTCGCTGTCGAAGGTGCGCGACAGATCCCGCTCGATCTCATCGGCCACGCGCTCCAGCTGCTCCATGCTGATCGGGCGTTTCTCGCAGGCCTTCACGAGGCCGTGCAGCAGCTTCTGGTGGTCGAACGGCTCGCGGCGGCCGTCTTTCTTGATGACCATCAGCCGCTGGTCTTCGAGGTGCTCGTAGGTGGTGAACCGCTTGCCGCAGGCCAGGCACTCCCGGCGGCGGCGGATCGCAACGCCTTCGGCGCTGGCGCGGGAATCCACCACCCGGTCTTCCTGATGGGCGCAAAAAGGGCACTTCATCGAAGCTCCGGATACAGCGGGAACCGTCCCGCCAGCTCCGCCACGTCCCGGCGCACGGCCTCCAGCGCGTCGGGCTTGGCCCGGCTGGAGAGGGCCTGATCAATCAGCTCCGCGATCGTCTCCATCTCCGGCTCCTTCATGCCGCGCGTGGTCACCGCCGGGGTGCCCAGCCGGATGCCGCTCGCCTTCGACGGCGGCAGCGGGTCGAACGGGATCGCGTTCTTGTTGACGGTGATCCTGGACTGCTCCAGCGCCTCCTGGGCCTCTTTGCCGGTCAAGCCCTTCGGCGTCAGGTCCACCAGCATCAGGTGGTTGTCGGTCCCGCCGGACACGATGCGGTAGCCGCGCGACGCCAGGCCCTTGGCCAACGCCCGCGCGTTGGCGACCACCTGCCTGGCGTAGGCCTGAAACGCCGGCGCGGCGGCCTCCTGGAAACAGACCGCCTTCGCCGCGATGACGTGCATGAGCGGCCCCCCTTGCACGCCGGGGAACACCGCGGAGTCGATCGCTTTCGCGAACGCCTGCTTGCACAGGATGAACCCCCCACGGGGGCCCCGCAGCGTCTTGTGCGTCGTCGAGGTGACGAGCTCCGCGTCGGACGTCGGGTTGGGGTAGACCCCGCCGGCGACGAGCCCGGCGAAGTGCGCCATGTCCACGACCAGCAGCGAGCCGACCCGGTCGCAGATCGCGCGGAACCGCGCGAAATCGAGCAGGCGGGGGTAGGCGGAATACCCGGCCAGGAGCATCTTCGGCTGGTGCTCGCGGGCCAGCGCCTCCACCTCGTCGTAATCCACCTGCTCGGTCGCGCGGCTGACCCCGTAGGGGATGATCGTGAAGTATCGGCCGGAAAAGTTCTTGGGATGCCCGTGCGAGAGGTGCCCGCCGTGCGCCAGGCTCATCGCGAGGATCTTGTCGCCCGGCTGCAGGGTCGCGTAGAAGACCGCGATGTTCGCCTCGGTCCCGGAGTGCGGCTGGACGTTGGCGTGCTCGGCGCCGAAGAGCGCTTTCACCCGGTCGATCGCGAGCTGCTCCGCGACGTCCACGAACTCGCAGCCGCCGTACCAGCGGGCCTTCGGGTACCCCTCGGCGTAC
>JACPTX010000033.1 GCA_016192545.1 Candidatus Omnitrophota bacterium
GCCGTCCACGGACCACATCTGCCACCAGTTCACCGGCACCCAGGTCGAGTGCGTGCATTTTTCGAACTGCGGGATCCGGTCGGTGTGGTCGGGCCTGACGACGTACATCCAGAGCTTCCTCGAGCAGACGACGCTGGACGCCATGTTGGGGGATGAGTACGCCGTGTCCAACCGGATCGGCAAACGGTTGTTAAGGTGACGAAAGAGTCCGGGATGAGCGAACCCTTGCTGGCAATCGAGAATCTGCATGTCACCGTCGAGGGCAAGGAGATCCTCAAGGGCCTCAGCCTGACCCTGCGGGCGGGCGAGGTGCACGCCATCATGGGGCCCAACGGCTCCGGCAAGAGCACCTTGTCGTTCTGCCTCATGGGGCATCCGAAATACGTCATCACGCAGGGCCGGATGCGCTATGAGGGGCGGGACATCGGCACGCTGCCGCCGGACGCGAGGGCCAAGGCAGGGGTGTTCCTCGCGTTCCAGTACCCGACCGCGATTCCGGGCGTGACCATCGCGAATTTCCTGCGGACCGCGCTGAAATCGGTGCGCGGCGGCGAGGTGTCGGTGAAAGAGTTCCGCCAGCTCGTGAAGACCCAGATGAAGACGATCGGGATCCCGGACGCGTTCATGAACCGCTATGTCAACGACGGCTTCTCCGGCGGGGAGAAGAAACGGCTGGAGATTCTGCAGCTGGCGGTGCTGCAGCCGCGCCTGGCGGTGCTGGATGAGACCGATTCCGGGCTGGATATCGACGCGCTCAAGGTGGTGGCGGCGGGGATCAACGCGCTGCGGTCCGCCGAGCGGGGGATCCTGCTCATCACGCACTACCAGCGGATGCTGAACTACATCACTCCCGACCATGTGCACGTGATGGTGGATGGGGCGATCGTGAAGTCCGGCGGCTCAGAGCTGGCCCTGGAGCTGGAGCGCCAGGGCTACGCCGGTTTCAGGCCGGCGGTCGCGCCGGCCGCATAAGGAGAGCCCAGATGGCGAAGAAACCGCTCGTCGAAGTCAACGAAGAGTACGAGCAGCTCTACGGCTTCAAGATGCCGGAGCGCTACGTGTTCAAGGCGCGGCAGGGCCTGGACCACGGCATCGTCAAGGAAATCTCCGGGATGAAGGGCGAGCCGGAGTGGATGACGAAGTTCCGCCTGCGCGCCCTCGACCACTTCCTCAAGAAGCCGATGCCGGCCTGGGCGGACACCGAGCTCCTGGGCCAGATCCAGTTCGACGCGATCTACTACTACCTCAAGCCCACCGAGAAGAAGAGCGAGAACTGGGACGAGGTGCCGGAGGAGATCAAGAGGACGTTCGACCGGCTGGGGATTCCGGAGGCGGAGCGCAAGTTCCTCGCTGGGGTATCCGCGCAATATGAATCCGAGTCCGTCTACCACTCCATGCGCGAGGATCTCCAAAAGCAGGGCGTCATCTTCCTCGACATGGACAGCGGGCTGAAGCAGTATCCGGACATCGTGAAGCAGTATTTCGGGACCATCATCCCCCCTGCCGACAATAAATTCGCCGCGCTCAACTCGGCGGTCTGGAGCGGCGGCTCGTTCATCTACGTGCCCAAGGGCGTGCACGTGGAGCTGCCCCTCCAGGCGTACTTCCGCATCAACGCCGAGAAGATGGGCCAGTTCGAGCGGACGCTCATCATCACCGACGAGGGCGCGTCGGTGCATTACATCGAAGGATGCACCGCGCCAACGTATTCCAGCGAGTCGCTGCACTCGGCGGTGGTCGAGCTCGTCGCCAAGAAGGAATCGAAGCTGCGCTACACCACGATCCAGAACTGGTCGAAGAATATTTACAACTTGGTGACGAAGCGCAGCGTCGCCTACGAGGGCGCGACCGTTCAATGGCTGGATGGAAATTTGGGAAGTAAGTTGACGATGAAGTTCCCGGGCGTGTACCTGATGGAGCGCGGGGCGCACGGCGAGGTGCTGTCGGTCGCGTTCGCCGGCCAGGGCCAGCACCAGGACGCGGGCGCGAAGATGATCCACGCCGCCCCCGACACGTCCTCCGTCATCACGTCGAAGTCCATCTCGAAGGGCGGCGGGCGGTCCAGCTACCGCGGGCTCGTGAAGGTCTACCGCGGCGCGGAGCGCTCGAAATCCACCGTGCGCTGCGACGCGCTCCTGCTGGACCCGGACTCGCGCTCGGACACGTACCCGACGATGGAGATTGACGAGCAGAAAGTCTCCATCGGGCATGAGGCGAGCGTGTCGAAGATCGGCGAGGAGCAGCTCTTCTACCTGATGAGCCGCGGGCTGACCGAGCAGGAAGCGATGACGATGGTCGTCAACGGGTTCATCGAGCCCTTCGTGAAGGAACTGCCGCTGGAGTACGCGGTTGAGCTGAACCGGCTGGTGCAATTGGAAATGGAGGGGGCCGTCGGCTAAGAGGGCGCTCAAGGCTCTAGGTTCAAGGCTCGAGGCCGTTGCCTAGAGCCTCCAGCCTGGAGCCTTGAGCTATCTGGAGATGTTGAGCGAAACAACAATTGAACAATTGAGTCGTCGCTTCAGCGAGCCGGCGTGGCTGTCGCAGCTGCGCGCCTCCGCCTGGCAGCGGCACGCGGAGCTGCCCTGGCCGCATCCGAGCGATGAAATCTGGCGCCGGACGGACGTGTCCATGTTCGACCCCGGCCGCCCCGCCGCGCGCCCGGCGTCGTCGTCTCAGATCTTGCGGCCGCCGCCCGGACGCATGCGGACGTCGTCCGGCCGCTGCTGGAATCCGACGGCCTGACCCCGCAGGAACAAAAATTCACCAGCCTGAACACCGCGTTCCATCACGATGGGGTGTTTGTGCGGATTCCCGCGGGCTTTTCCTGGGCCGAGCCGATCCGGTTGGTGCGCCTGCTGTCCGCCTCGCCGCAGGCGGCGCTGTTTCCGCTGACCGTGATCGTCGTCGGCGAGGGGAGTTCCGTCCTGCTGATTCAGGAAGACGCCGGGATCGGACCCGCCTCGGCCCACACCATCAACGGCCGGATCGAGCTGGTGCTGGAGCCGAATGCCTCGGTGCGCTACTGCCGCATCCAGCGCTGGGACGCCGGCGCCCATGAATTCCTGCTGCAACGGGCCACGCTGCAGGAAGGCGCGCAGCTCGACATGGTCAACATCAACATCGGCGGGCGCGTGACGAAATCGCACGTGATCGCCAACTTGCTCGGCCCGCAGGCCGCCAGCCGCGTCTACGGCTTCGTGTTCGGCCACCATGAGCAGCACATCGATTTCCATTCGCTGCAGGACCACCAGGCCCCGCACACGTTCTCCGACCTGCTCTACAAGGCCGCGCTGAAGGATGCCAGCCGCATGATCTACACCGGGCTCATCCGCATCGCCAAGCCGGCCAAGCAGACCGACGCCTATCAGGCCAACCACAACCTCCTCCTGAGCCAGCAGGCGAAGGCGGAGACGATCCCGATGCTCGAGATCCTGGCGGACGACGTGCGCTGCAAGCACGGGGCGACGGTCGGGCCGGTGGATGAGGAGCAGCTGTTCTACTTCATGACGCGGGGGATTCCGCGCCCGGCGGCCGAGCGGCTGCTCGTGATGGGATTTGTCGAGCCGGTCATCCAGCAGGTGCCCGGCGAATCCCACCAGCAGCGGTTACGGCAGGAGCTGGAGAGCGGGCTATGAGTTTCGTGGCCGTGGCCAAAGTGAGTGAGGTCCCAGTCGGCGGCATCAAGGTCGTCGAGGTGCAGGGGGTCCCCGTCGCGCTGTGCCATGTGGAGGGCCGGGTGTTCGCGGTGGGCAATGTCTGCACGCATGACAGCGGGCCGTTGAGCGGCGGGACCCTGGAGGGCTATGCCATTGAATGTCCGCGGCACGGGGCTCGCTTCGACGTGCGGGATGGCAAAGTCCTCTGCCTGCCCGCCGCGGTCCCGGTTCCGACGTACCCGCTCCAGGTGGACGGCGACACGATCAAGGTGCAGGTGAGCTGATGCTGGACGTCAAGCGGATCCGACAGGATTTTCCGATCCTGAACCGCCAGGTCCATGGCAAGGACCTCATCTACCTTGACAACGCCGCGACCACGCAGAAACCCCGCCAGGTCATTGACGCGCTCGTGAACTACTACAGCCGCTACAACGCCAACATCCACCGCGGCATCCACGCGCTGGCCGAGGAGGCGACGGCCGCGTATGAGGACGTGCGGCAGCGCACGGCCGCGTTCCTCCACGCGCCCTCCCCGCGCAGCATCGTCTTCACCCGCAACGCGACCGAGGCGCTGAACCTCATTGCGAGCGCGTGGGGCCGCTCGCACCTGCAGCCAGGCGATGAAATCCTGCTGACCGAGATGGAGCACCACTCCAACCTCGTGCCCTGGCAGCTCATCGCCAAGGCCACGGGGGCGACGCTCGCCTTCATCGGGGTAACCGACGACGGCTATCTCAAGCTCGAGGAGTACGAGCGCAAGCTCACCAACCGCACGAAGCTGGTCGCCCTCACCCACATGTCGAACGTCCTGGGGACGATCAACCCCGTCGAGCAGATTGCGACGCGCGCGCACCAGCACGGCGCCCTCGTCGCCATCGACGCGGCGCAGAGCGTGCCGCATCTGGCCGTGGACGTGCAGGGGTTGGGCTGCGACTTTCTGGCTTGCTCCGCGCACAAGATGCTGGGGCCCACCGGCGTCGGCGTGCTCTACGCGCGCGAGGCGCTGCTGGAGGCGATGGAGCCGTTCCTCGGAGGCGGCGAGATGATTGCCGACGTGTTCCTGACCCACGCGACGTGGAACGAGATTCCCTGGAAGTTCGAGGCCGGCACGCCGAATATCGCCGACGTGATCGCCTTCGGCGAGGCGCTGAAGTATCTTTCGCGGGTGGGGCTTGCCGCGATCCGGGCGCATGAGCAGGCGCTGACGGCGCAGGCCATCCAGCGGCTCAGCGAGGTGGACGAGGTCGTGCTGTACGGGCCCAGGACGCTGCAGGACCGCGGCGGGGTGGTGTCGTTCAACGTGAACGGCCTGCACCCCCATGATATCGGCACGGTTCTGGACCAGGAGGGGGTGGCGATCCGCGCCGGCCATCACTGCGCCAAGCCCTTGATGCGGCGGCTGGGGGTGGCGGCGACGGCCCGCGCGAGCTTCTACCTCTATAATACGCCGGACGAGGTGGACCGGCTGGTCGAGGCGGTCCAGGCGGCCAAGGCGTTCTTCCGCAAGCCCCGCCCCGGCATGGAGCGGGGCAAGCCGACACGGGTCGGAACGCGCTGATGATGGTCGAGCAGCTGGATGAGCTCTATCGGGAGGTGATCCTGGACCACTTCCGCAGCCCCCGCAACGTCGGGGAGCTGCCCGGCGCGGACATCAGCGCCGAGGGCAACAACCCCTTGTGCGGCGATCAGATCACGTTCTGGCTGGCGCTGGACGACGGGAAGATCCGGGACGCGCGCTTCGTCGGCAAGGGCTGCGCCATCAGCCAGGCGGCCGGCTCCATGTTCACCGAGCAGCTCAAGGGCAAGACCCTGGCCGACGTGAGCGCGCTCATCGCGGCGATGAAGGCGCTCATGCAAGGGCAGCCGCCCGATCCGGGCGTGGACCTGGGCGATCTGGAGTCGCTGGTCGGGGTGCGCAAGTTTCCGGTCCGCGTCAAATGCGCGGCGCTGTCCTGGAACGTGGTCGAGCAGGGCCTCACAGACTATACCAAGCAGTCTTGAGGGGTCTGACCCCTTTCTAAAGGAGACATCATGGCCATCACGGAACAGCAGGTGTTGGACGCGGTGAGACCCATTGAGGATCCTGAGCTGCATCTGGGGATCGTGGACCTGGGCCTGATTTACGAGATTCAGGTGAATCCGTCTCCGGAAGGCGATGAGGTGAAGCTCCGGATGACGTTTACCTCGCCCTTCTGCCCGTACGGGCCCGCGCTCAAGGCCCAGGTCCAGCAGGCGATCACGACCGTGCCCGGCGTCAAGGGCGGGCAGGTGGAGATCGTCTTCACCCCGCCGTGGGATCCCCGCACGATGGCGTCGGAAGAGTGCAGGATTGCGCTGGGGCTTGGATGGGATGAGGAGGACGCCGGAGGCCAGGGAGGCGAGCTTGAAAGCCAGCGGTAACCTTCCGTAGACGGCGACCGCCCTCCGGTACGTTCTCCTCCCTTCTTCCACATATTTTTTTCCCACCTGGTAAACCTCGCGTCGCCTCCCGGCGTCTAATTGATTGAAAGCCAACAAGGAGGTCGAGCATGAATCGGATCATGCTGGTGGTGTTCATAGGTGGAATGTGCGCGATGCCGGTGCCAGGTGAGGCGCAGGAGCAGACGGACTCCCATCCCGGCCGCGGCGCGGCGGTCAAAGCGGAAGCCCAACGGCTGAAGCAGCTCAAAGCAGAGAACCCCGAGCAGTTCAAGCAAGCGGTGCAGGAGAAGAAAGCCGAGCTCCAGGAGCGGCTGTCGCATCTGAAAGAAACGAACCCGGAGGCCTACGAGCAGGCGGTGGGCAAGCTCCGCGAGAAACGGAAGGAACGGCTGCAATATCTGAAGGAACAGAACCCTGAGAAGTTTCGGAAGTTTGTCGAGCACCGTCGAGCAGCCCTGAAGGAGAAGCTGCATACCTTGCGCGAAGCCAACCCGGAGCACTACGAAGAATTTCTCCAGCACCATCCCCGGATCGCCGAGCATCTGGATCGCGACAACAATCCCCCCGGTCCAGTCGGCGGGGAGGGCACCAATTGGGAGAACCCGCCTGGAGCGGTTGGTGGCCCCGGGGTCGGTGCGGATCGCCGCGTCAGCCCGGACCGCCTCGAGGATCGCTACGACCGCCGCGAGGACGTCCGTGACCGGCGCGAGGATGTCAAAGACCGTGCTGAGGACGTCTACGACCGCCGTCATGATGGCGGCGTCCGCGATCGCCTTGAAGACGTGCGGGATCGCCGTGAGGATGTTGGCGACCGTCGGGAAGACCGGCGGGACCGCCGAGAGGACGTCCGGGATCGCTGGGAGGAAGCCCCCCGCCCTGTTCGGGATCGCGCGGAGGACGTGTATGACCGGCGGGAGAATGTTCGGGATCGCCGTGAGGATGTGCGCGACCGACGAGAAGACGTGTATGACCGTCGGCATGACGGCGGCGTGCGAGATCGGATCGAGGACCGTGTCGACCGGCGCGAGGATGTCGGCGATCGTCGCGAGGACCGCCGGGATCATCGCGAGAATGTCCGGGACCGCCAGGTCGGCCCTGGAGGCGGTGCGCACCATGAACGAATGGACCGCGGGGTTCGGGACCACGGACGCGGAGAGGGCCGCGGAGGGGTGGGGCAAGGCGGTGAGCATCGCAGTCCCCAGGCGCATCCGGCGTTCGAGCGGCACGCTCCGGGTGGCGGGCCAGGCGGTGGGAGCCCTGGCGGCGAACGACGCGGCGGTGGACATGGTGGTGGCGGCCATGGGGGCGGCGGGGGTGGTCATGGCGGCGGGGACGGCGGTCGCCGGCGCTGAGGCGGCGGCACCGGCGTTGTGTTATACTCTCCCCATGTCCAGCGACGCCGACATCATCGAGGCGGTGCTGCGGGGCGAGACGGACCGATACGCAGAGCTGGTGACCCGCTACCAGCTGGCCGCCTGGAAGCTGGCGTACAGCTTTATCGGCAACGTCGAGGATGCGAAGGATGTGTCCCAGAACGGGTTCGTCAAGGCCTACCAGCACCTGCGGGACTTCCGAGGCCGCGCCAAGTTCTCGACGTGGCTCTACCGGATCATCGTCAACGAGTGCAAAGACTTTTTCAAGCGCCAGGCCCGGCGTCCGGCCGCGGCCTCGCTGGTCGCGGAGTCGTACGATGACGAGTCCGTCGTGTTCGAGCTGGCGGACCCCGGCGGCACGCCCCACCAGATCCTGGTGGACCGGGAGCTGGCCGTGCAGTTGAACCAGGCGATCCAGATGCTGCCGCACCAGCAGCAGACCGCGTTCATCCTGCACCACCTCCACGGCATCGCCGTGGAGGACGTCGCCCAGATGATGGATTGCCGGGCCGGCACCGTGAAGGCGCACCTGTTTCGCGCCTGCGAGCAGCTGCGCGCGCGCCTGAGCCCGTACCTGCAGTCCCATGCGGAGGTGCGTTCATGAGCCCTGACGAGTTTCTGGCGTCGCTGAAAGGGTGGCTGGCGCGTCATCCGGTGCGCCGCCCTGCGGACGAGCCGCAGGCGGCCTACACCGTGCAGGTGATGGAGCGGGTCCGCCTGAGCCGGCCGCATGGGGCGCTCCTCCGGCTCCGCCTGCGGGACTTCCTCCGCGACCCCCTGCGGGGGTACCCGCGTCGGTCGTCGGCGCTGGGCTGGCTGCTGCGTCCGCAGCCGCTGCTGGCGTTCGCCGGCGCGGCGGCGGCCGCGGCGGTCGGCTTCGCGGTGCTCATCCCGCCCTACGGCAGGGCGGGACTCGCCGAGCGAGTGGACCGGGATATCGAGGTGCTCGCGCAGGTGGATGCGGGAGTCGTCGCCGGTCTGCTGGAGGAGTCGCTCGATGGTGTCGCCCAGGAGCTCCAGCTCCTGAACCAGATGCGGGTCGCGGAGCTGGAGGAAGCGGCCGACGAGGAGGCCTGGTTGGAGGACACACTGGAGCTGCTCAACGACGTGGAAGGCGTGGATGCCGCCTCCGGTCTGTCCGGCGAAGACGCATCGATCGAGGAGCTCCTCCAGGAGCTGGAGCAGCTCGACGCCACAGTATCCGCCAGCTCGTGACATGGTATAGTTATGGTAAGGAGTGCCTGACGATCACACACGGTCGGTGGTGGCAGCTTGGGGGAGTCCTGCTGGTCTGGCTGGCCATGGGGACTGCCGCGCTTCAGTCGGAGCAAGGACCGAACGCGACACAGGGGGCCGATATGTCTGCGGCGATCGGCGACAACATGACCGTGCGGATGGAGTACACGCTGACGGCGGAGGGCAAGGTCGTGGACTCCACCGAGGGCCGCGAGCCGTTTCAGTACGTGCACGGCCAGGGGCAGGTCATCCCGGGCCTGGAGCGCCAGTTGGCGGGCCTGCACGCGGGAGATGCGCGGGAGATCACCGTCGAAGCCGAAGACGCCTATGGCCCCCTTGACCCCACGGCGTTTGTCGACGTCGCGCGCGACGAGCTGCCGCCGGACATCACGCCGGAGGTCGGGCTCACCCTGCGCGGCGTTGATCCGGACGGGAAGGCCTTCCGGGCGACGATCAGCGGCGTGCGCGACGATTCGGTCACGATGGATTTGAACCATCCGCTTGCCGGCAAGACCCTGCTCTTCAAAGTGAAAATCCTCGAGATTTCCCCGTCCGCCTAGAAATGGTGTCTGACACGTCTAGTTGTGTCGCCTGCATTGGGCGTGTCTGACACCATGTCCTGCTGATGCTCCCCAGCCACTCTAAAGCCGCGTGCAGCCGGCTGTGCGAGCCGCCGGCCCGGCTGTTGGTCCGCCTGGGGCTGAGTCCCTCCGCGATTACCCTGCTAGGGTTGTTGCTGGTGATCGCCAGTTGTGTGTGGGTGCTCGCGACCCGCCAGCTCCTGCTGTTCTGCGTCCTGGTGACGGCCGCCGGTCTGTTCGATGTGCTGGACGGGGCGGCGGCGCGCCTCAGCGGGCGCGTGACCAAGTTCGGCGCCTACCTCGATGCGGTCTGCGACCGTTACGCCGAGGCGGCGGTCGTGCTCAGCGTGGCGATCGTCACCGGCTATTGGACGCTCTCCGTCATCGTGCTCGCCGGCGCGATGCTCGTCAGTTACACGAAGGCCCGCGCCGCGATGGAAGCGCCGATTTCCAATCTCGAGTGGCCGGACCTGATGGAGCGGGCCGAGCGGAGCGCGGTCTATATCGCTGGGCTGGCGGCCGGCCAGGTGATGCCGGTCCGGCTGCTGGGGCGCGACCTGTTCTGGTGGACCCTGGCGCTGTTGAGCGTGTTGATTCACGCGACCGTCCTCCAGCGCATCCTCCGCGCCCGCCGCCTGATCGCCTCGCGTGGCGAACGAGTTTGAACACCATGAAAGTCGTATACTATATATTCGATTTTCATGGTAAGGAAAATCGGAGGCATCCTAAGTAAGATCGCCTAGCTGATCCGGACTGGCACAGTTAGGACGCCTCCCACTTTCTACAGTTAGGACGCCTCCCACTTTCTACAGGGCATCCCTACGAACAGGGGTTTGATCTAAGACTTTGGCCGGAGAGACTGGAGTTACCGCTTCGCTGGAAGGAGCGGCGTGAAAAACGGGAGGCGTTCCTGGTGGTGCCAGGCTCAGTTAGACGTTGGACTTTCAAAGCGCCAGCGGGACCGCGACGCAGAGGACTTTCGCGGAGTTGGTGACGTTCCTGCCCCCGCAGATTTGGTGCCAAAGGCACCAAATCTAGCCGCGGGGGCTTACGCTCGATTGAGCACCGCACCCGTCCCGCAATCACGTCGCAGAACTTCTCCACGTCGTTAGAGCCGGAGGGTTTCCAATAGTGTGTGCCAAGGGAGGACGTCGATCCCTTCGATGGCTTTCCGCGTGGTGCCAAGGTAGGCGATGATGGGCCGGTGCCGGCGGCCATAGTACTGGGCGAAGCTCCGGAACCCACGCGGGTCCACGTGTGCCACCGTCGTCAAAGCCTTGACTTCCACCGCGAGCGTCTCGCGGCCGTCTTCAACGATGAAGTCCACTTCGGCACCATGCTCCGTCCGGTAGGATGACACGCGGAGGTGCCTGTCCCTGGCGGCGGCGCTGTCCAGGAGCTGGTTGAAGACGAGGTGCTCGAAGAGGCCGCCGAGCCGGTCGGCGGAGGCGGTGAAGTTGTTCAAGAGGCCGTTGAGGACGCCGGTGTCGAAGAAGAAGAACCGAGGATGTTGCACCAGGCGCCGGCGCGCCGACTTCCGAAAAGCGTCGCAGCGCCGCAACACTAGGGTGTCCTCGAGGATCTCGAAAAACCGCAGCGCGGATTGGCGGGGAATGCCCGCGGCGCCGGCCAGCTTGGAGAGGTCGAGGACCTTGCCCGCTTCTGCCGCGACGACGAACAGGAAGCGGGAGAACCCCTCGATGTTCCGCGTGAGGGCCTCGGCTTGAATCTCCTCTTTTAGGTAGGTCGCGGCATACGTCTGCAGAGTCTTCTGACGTTCCCGCACATCGGTCTCGGTCCAGATGCCGGGCAGGGTGCCGGTTTCCAGCGCCCGCCTCGTGTCCATCCGGTACGCGAGCTCCGACGCCACCAGGGGGCCCAGGCGGTAGGTGTGGAGGCGTCCGGGGAGGAGGTTGGCGCCGCCGCGTTTCAGCTTGCGGGCGCTGGAGCCCGTAAGATAGTACTTGACCGGTGACCGGCTCTCGTCCAACAGGGCCTGGATCGTGTTCAGGATGCTGGGGAGCCGTTGAATCTCATCAATAAAGACCGTGTGGAATTCGCCCCCCGCGAGACGCTCCTCCAACTCGGCGGGGTTGCGCGCGAACTGGAGGTAGGTGGGCTCATGGGCGAGGTTGATCGTCAGGGCCGGGTGCAGGCTCTGGATCAGCGTGGATTTGCCGGTCTGCCGGGGCCCCAGAAGCAGGACGCTCTTTTTGGACCGTTGGAGGAGCTCCGTCAGATGTCTGTGAATCATACGGTTATTTTACGCTGTATTTTAACCTAATGTCAACATATTTAGGGGCGGGGTAGATTATGGGGTGAGCGGAGTCGAGTTGGTGGCAGCCGGCGCCGGCTGGGACGGCTTGAACGACTCCGGTTGCTTGGACCGCAGGTCCTGCGGTTCCTTCAGAAGGTCGTCGGCGCTGGCCGAGGTGACCGCGTAGAGCGCCGGCTCATCCGCGCGCTTCGCGACCCGCTGCTCCTCGTTGTCGGTCGCCCCTCCGGCTTCGCCTATGGGACTTCCTCCGCGACCCCCTGCGGGGGTGCCCGCGTCGGTCGTCGGCTTGCCGATGACCAGCTCAAGCGGAGCCGCAAGTCCTTCCACGGTCAGCGTCACCTTGGCGTAGGGCGGCTCAAGCCATCCGAGCTGCTCCGGCGTCGGCTGGTCGGCCAGGAAGCGCTCGATGCGCAGCGCCTTGAGGTCGTTGAGGAGGTCCGCCACCTCGGCGCTGTCCGCCTCATCCGCGATGGGCTCGGCACGTTCGCCATCGCTCAGTGCCGAGTCCTGAGCGGAGTCGAAGGACTCGGTGAGCCGCCACGCGTCGCCGGATTTCGCGAGGGTGAAGGACGCCTTCGGCGCAGTGAGGGCCACCTGTGTCACCTTCCACGTCTCGAAGGGCAGGAGCTCGCGGGCGCGGTAGGCGTCCAGCGATTGGTTGAGGTGGTCGAAGAACGCCGCATCGACGATGAACACGGTGGGAGATTCCGGCAGGGTCAGGTAGACGTGCTTGCCGACGGCGGTCTGGTCGCCGAACAGCAGCGTGGTCGCCGCGCCGCCGGCGGTGACCTTCAGCGTGCCTCTGGGCGGCTCCAGCCCGCAGTCCGCCGGCTTGACGGTACCGCTGAGAATGCGGTCCGCTTCCAGGGGGTCGAGCGTGGCCAGGACGCGCTGCACGAACCAGCTGTCGGCCCGCGCGGTGATCGGGCTGGTGAGCCGCCACGCCTCGCCGGCACCCTCCAGCACTGCCGTGACCGTCGGCGTCTGGATCTCCAGCTTGGTGATCTGGTCCGCGTCAATCCGGACGACCTGCCTGGCAAGCGCGTCGCGGCGCTCCGGCGTGGGCTGTTTCAATTCGTAGAGCGAGACGTACGCGCCCACGCCGATGACGATGACCAACAGCGCGAGCGTGGTTTTCCAACGCATCACAGTCGTGTCCTCATTCGGCGGGGCCTGCCGCAGAGTAGGAGGATACCGTTATCGGCGGCGGAGCCACCACATGCCGATGCCCAGCAGGCCAAACAGGACAGGCAATCCGGCGAAGCTGAACCAGAAGAGCCGGCTCATCTGGGCGGCGGTCAGGTTCAGCTTGATGGCTTCCAGCGGCTTGGGGCCGATGCCGATCAATTGCTCCTGCGAGACCAGCCAGTGGAACGCGCCGAGGATGAAGTCGAGGTTGCCGACGTTCGACAACTGCCCGTTGGCGACGAAATCCGAATCCCCGATGACGACCAGCCGGGTCGCGGGTGGCGCGGTCTTCTCGACGGCGACGGCGATCGGGACCGGCCCTTTGAGGTCGGTGCCGTCCTGGAATTGAAACTCCTCGACCTGGGTGTCGGTTTCGCCCCATCCTTGCGCGGACGTGAAGGCGAGGGCGGTGGCCCGCAGATCGGCGCGGTCCTTCGCCGGCTGGACCGAGCGCGCCAGCGGAAACAGGGTCATCAGCGTCTGCATCTTCTCGACGATGGGATGCCTGGTGTAGGTCGTGACGAACAGGTTGGCGGCGGAGATGAACGGGATCTGCTGGGCCGGGTCCACCACGATATTGTTCCCGACCGAGGCGCCCCACGTCGCCAGCAGCTCCTCCAGGCCGGTCTCCTGGAGCGGATCGAGGAGCACGAGCAGGCGCCCGCCGCGGTCGAGGTAGCCCTGCAGGAGGGCCAGCTCCTGCTCCACGAAGCGGCGGGTCGGTCCGGCGATCAGGACCGCGTTGACCGGCGCCGGCACCTCGGTCTTCTCCAGCAAGATGGCCGGCTCGAGCGTCATGTTGTCCCGCTCGAGGTATTTCTTCAGCTCGGCGAGCCCCATCGGTTCGGGGTCGTCCAGCGATTGCTCCCCGTGGCCGCTGCTCATCCACACGAGCGGTTGTCGCGCCTGGGTCACGTTGAGGATGGCGGAGGTGAAGGCGTCCTCGCCCTTGAACGCCTTGAGCGTGGGCTGGCCCCCGAACGAC
The DNA here is from genome assembly GCA_016192545.1 of Candidatus Omnitrophota bacterium. Lineage (GTDB taxonomy): Bacteria > Omnitrophota > Gorgyraeia > Aquiviventales > Aquiviventaceae > JACPTX01. Next base: position 13,719 of record JACPTX010000033.1, read on the forward strand.
ATCGCCGTGTAGTCGTACTCGGCCAGGTCCGTGTCCGACAGATATTTGTGCTTGGAGCCGGCCTGGAAAATCACGAGGTTCGGCTTCTCGACCTCGAACTGCTTGGCCAGCTGCCGCGCCCGCGCGATGTCCTGGTCCGGGTCGACGTACTGGACCTGCAGATTCGGGCTCAGGTGCTGATACTCCGTCAACAGGTCCTTGACCATGTCATAGAGAGGGTGGCTGGGCTGGTAGAAGACGGTGACGGTGAGCGGCCCGCGCACCTGGCCGAGAATCTGCGCGGTCTTGCCGGAGAGCGCGGTGATCTTGGTGCGGGTCAGGTCCGAGCGGGCGTAGCGGCGGCTGGCGATGAAGTTGACCAGGATGAAGAGGACGGCGAGCAGGAGGATCGCCGCGGCGAGGTTGAGGTTCGCGAGCCACCGCCGCAGTGACATCAGCTCGCTCTCCAGCGCGGATGGGCGATCGTCCGGATGGTGAGGAACAGGGCGGCCGCCGTGACGCTGAGATAGAACACGACGGGCCGGGTGTCGATCACGCCTCTGGCGAAATCCCGGAAGTGGTCCAGCAGCGACAGGTACTCGACGGTGCGTCGGGCCTCCTGGTCGGCCACGAACGCATCGAGGAACCCGACGGAGAACAACAGCAGCATGAGGACGAAGCCGACGACCGCGGCGATGACCTGGTTGCGGGTGAGGCTCGAGGAAAGCGTGCCGACGGACACGAGCACCGCGCCCAGGAGCCACGTCCCTACGTACCCGCTGACGACGGGTCCCCAGTCCAGCGCGGTGTGCAGCCGCAGGATGAGGAAGAAGACGAGCGTCGTCCCCCAGAGCGCGCAGTAGGACAGCCACGCGCCGAGGAACTTCGAGGCGGCGACCTGCCAGTCCGAGACCGGCGCCGAGAGGAGCACCTCGATCGTGCCGGTGCGTTTCTCCTCGCTGAAGGTCCGCATCGTCAGCAGGGGGGCGAGCATGAGGCAGGAGAGCCAGTAGAAGAACGTGCCGCCGAAGAAGAACTGGCTCATGCGCCATGTCGGATCCACCCGCGGGTCGTTGAGCACCACGACCAGCAGCCAGAACACCCAGCCCTGCAGGAGCAGGAAGGACGCGCCCACGACGTAGGCGATGGGCGAGTACCAGACCGCTTTCCACTCCCGTCCTGTGAGCGCGAGCAGGTTGCTCATTCTTCTTTCGTCGTGAGGCGGATGAACACCTCTTCGAGCGGGACGCGCGCGTCGGTCTGCAGCCCCTGGATGCTCTTCAACTGGGCCAGCGCCTGCTCGATCACGCCCTCCGCGCCGCGCAGCTCGACGTGGACGACCTGGGAGCCGGTGAGGCGCTTGCGCAGGTTCTCCGGCGTGTCCACGGCGACGATGACGCCCCGATCGATGATGGCGACGCGCTGGCAGATCATCTCGACCTCGGGCAGGATATGGGTGGACAGCAGGATCGTCGTGGTCTGGCCGAGCGACCGGATGAGCTCGCGGGTCTGGCGGATCTGATGCGGATCGAGCCCGACGGTGGGCTCATCCAGGATCAGGATGGACGGATGCCCGATGAGGCAGTCCGCCAAGCCCACGCGCTGGCGGTAGCCTTTCGAGAGCCGCCCGATGAGCCGGCGCCGGACGTCGCCCAGCGCGCATCGCTGGAGCGCCTCGTCCAGCCGGCTGCGCCGCTGGGCGCGCGGCACCCCCTTGATCCTGGCGCGGTAGGCCAGGTACTCCTGGACGCGGAGCTCCGGGTAGAGCGACACGTTCTCAGGCAGGTAGCCGATGCGGCGGCGGATCTCCAGGGACTGGGCCTCCACATCCAGGCCGTCAATGCGCACGCTCCCGGAGGTGGGGGAGAGCAGGCCGGTGAGGACGCGCAGGGTGGTGGTCTTGCCGGCGCCGTTGGGGCCCAGGAACCCCATGATCTCCCCCGGCTTGACCTCGAAGGAGATCCGGTCGAGGGCCGTCACCGTCTCGTAGCGTTTGGTGAGTTCGCGGACTTCGATAGCTAAGCTCATGGGCCTCGGATACACTATATAGGTGTGGGAGGTGCTTGAGGTTATTTTTTATGCAGACGGGGCGCGCTTGTCAAGACCCTTCCTTTTGGAGTAGCATATGCGGATGACGTGGTGGAGGATCCGTCTTCTGCTCGTCGGCACGCTGCTGCTCGGCGGCTGTTCGGGCATCTCGCCGACCCAGCTGGGGCAGGCCGCAGGGACCATCGCCGGCGCCGCGATCATCCCGGGGGTTGGGGCCCCCATCGGCACGCTGGTGGGCACCCTGGCCGGGCTGCTGATCGAGTCGCAGGTGGATAAGGTGCGCGAAAAACACGAGCGGGTGGAGCTCGGCAAGCAGCTGGGCGGTGCTCCGCAGGTCCCGCCGACGACCCCCCCGACGGCCGTCGGGGTCGGGGCGCAACCACTCGGGGAACCGACCCGCGTGTGGGTGGATGAGCACGTGGAAGAGGGACGGCTGCTGGCCGGGCATTTTACACTGCGGACGATTCCGTAACCTGCCATGCATCAGGTACACCAGACGATTCAGCGGGTGCTGGCGCAGTACCAGCGGCGCCTCATGCTCCATCTGCTGCTCCTGGGGGGCGCAGGCGCGGCCTGCACGGTCGTCCTGCTGTGGCGGCTGATGCAGTGGGGTGTGCCGCGGTGGCTGCAGGCGGCCGTCGTGCTCGCGGCCTTTGCGGCCCTGGCGTGGTGGCAATGGCGCGTCGTGCGGCGGACGCGGCTCAGCCGCGCCGGCATCCTCCTGGGGCTGGACCGGGCCTTGGGGCTTGACGCACGGCTCCTGACCGCGGCGCAATTCGCCTCGGCCGCCCAGCCGCCCCTGTTGTATGCGCGGCTCGTGCAGGACCCCGCCCTGTCGCCGGCGGAGCTCTCCAAGCGTCTGCCGCGCATCGCGGACCGGCGCGCGCTCCTCCTGGGTCTCCTCCTGTTGCTGTTCCTGTGGCCCTGGCATCGCGCGCCGCTCGCGCAATTGGCGATGCAGACCCCAACGGCGACACCGCCGATGATTGAGCCGCCTCCTCCGCTGCCGACCGAACCCGGGCCCACCGCCGCAGGCGGGGGCGGGCGAGGAAGTCCCGAGGCCGAAGGCCGAGGGGCGGATTCATCGTCACCGCAGTCCCAGGGCGATCAGCAACAGCCGTCAGGTGGCGACTCCTCACAGGGTGCCAACGGTGAACAGCGCGACCAGTCCTCATCGTCATCGTCGCAAGAGGGCCAGGAACAAGATCAGCGCGCCTCCTCGCAATCCCAGCAGGCCCCAGGGCAAGGCCGGCAGTCTGAGCAGTCCCCGCAACAGGACGGCTCGCAACGCGATGCGCAGGCATCAGGACAACAACAGCAGCAGAGCGCGGCGTCCAAGCAGCAAGCGGGCGGATCCTCGCCGTCATCGTCGGGACAGTCCGGACAACGTCCGGAAGAAACCGGCCGTCAACGCGGCGCCGCCGGCTCCCAAATGGCCTCCGCGAATCAGGACGCGCTGAAAGCGGATATCCAGCAGATGCTTCAGGAACTCTCGACGGAGCTCAAGCAGCTGGAGGCCCAGCTCCAGGAGGAGACCCGGCACAACCAACCGAATCCCGCGCCAGGCACCTCCACGGATCCGAATCTCTACGAGCAGGCCTCGCCGCTGGAGCGGACGAGCGGGCGGGCGCTGCCGATCCAGCTCGACGTGGACCAGCCGGCGACCTCGAGCGCGCGCAAAGGCGGCGGGATCGGCCGTCCCTCAGGCCAGGCGGCGAACGCGACGCCGCAGCAGCAGCCGGAAGAAGTGGCCTTGGCCGAGCAGACGTCCGAAGAAGCCGGCGGCCAGCGTCAGGCGATCCCGCCGGAATATCGGCCGGTGTTTGAGCGGCTCTCCGCCCCATGACCAACACCCTCGCCGTGCAGCCGGAGGAGTTCTGCAAGACGTTCGCGCAGCTGAAAGAGGAGCTGGCGCGCGTCATCGTCGGGCAGGAGGACGTCGTCGACATGCTCCTCGCGGCATTTTTTGCCGGCGGGCACGTCCTCCTGGAAGGGGTGCCGGGGCTGGGCAAGACGCTCCTGGCCAAATCGTTCGCCGCGACATTGGGGTTGTCGTTCCGCCGGCTCCAGGGGACTCCGGACCTCATGCCCGCCGACATCATCGGCACCGACCTCGTCGTGGATCGCGACGGCCGCAAGGTGTTCGAGTTCGCGCCGGGCCCGGTCTTTACGCATGTTCTGCTGGCCGATGAGATCAACCGCGCGACCCCGAAGGCGCAATCGGCGCTGCTGGAGGCGATGGCCGAGCATCAGGTCTCGGTGTCCGGCAAGACCTACCGGCTGGAGGAGCCCTTCTTCGTGATCGCCACCCAGAATCCGATCGAGATGGAAGGCGTCTACACGCTGCCCGAGGCGCAATTGGACCGTTTCCTGTTCCGGATTTTCATCTCGTATCCCTCGACGGAGGAGCTCGGCCGCATCTTGCAGCAGACGACGACGGCGGACGTGCCGGCGGCTCGCCAGGTCCTGCCCAGCGAGCGTGCGAAGGAATGGATCCTGCAGGCCTGCCGTCTCGTGCGGGAGGTGTTGGTCGCCAGACCGATTGAAGAGTACGTCGTGCGGCTCGTCAGCGCGACACGCCCGGACGGGGCCCCGACGGCTGTCGGGGCCGCCACCGCCCAGCGGTTCGTCCGGTACGGCGCCAGTCCCCGCGG
>JACPTX010000041.1 GCA_016192545.1 Candidatus Omnitrophota bacterium
TGCCGGCAGGCTCGCCGCAGGATCCGCGCGGCGTTCCGCGCCCTCCAGGAGAACGACGACCGCCAGGGCTATCGCCTGACGCAGGCCCTCCTCAATGACCGGTACCGCTGGCTTGAGGACGGCATCCTCTAGCTCGCGCACCGCTTCTCATGCCTGACACCATCCCGGCGCTCTTCTTTGAACAAGCCGCCCGGTACGGCCGGCGGACGCTTGCCTGGGCCAAGCGCGACGGCCGCTACCAGCCGATCACCTGGGAACAGACGCGTGAGGCGGTCCGTGCGCTCAGCATGTTCCTGTTGCATGTCCCGGTCAATCGCGGCGACCGGGTCGTGATCCTGTCCGAAAACCTCCCGGAGTGGGGCGTGGCGGATCTCGCCATCCAATCGATCGGGGCCTGGACGGTCCCGATCTATCCCAGCTTGACCGAAGGGGACCTCCTCACCATCCTCAGGGATTGCGAGTCGGTGGCCTGCATCGCCTCCACCCACGAGCAGGCGCAGAAGCTCCGCGCGATTCGCTCACAGATCCCGTCCATTCGCCGGCTGATCCTGCTGGAGGGGCCGGCCTCCGGATCGCCCGAGGAGCTCTCCTGGGGGGACGCCCTCCGGCAGGGCGGGGAACTGACCCCGCGGCTCCAGGAGCTCTTCGAACACCGGCTGGCGCAGCTCAGGCCGGACGACACCATGACGCTCATCTACACGTCCGGCACGACCGGCGAGCCCAAAGGCGTCATGCTGTCGCACCGGAATTTTCTCTCCAATGCCGCCTCCTGTCTGAAGGTGATCCCGATTCACGCTGACGATCTGCATCTCTCGTTCCTGCCGCTGAGCCACGTGTTTGAGCGGATGGCCGGCTGGTACCTCATGCTGCAAGCCGGCGCCTCGGTCGCCTACGCCGAGAGCATGGACACGATCCCGCACAACATGCTGGAGGTCCATCCGACGATCATGCTCGGCGTGCCGAGGTTTTTCGAGAAGCTCTACGGCCGCATCCAGGAAGGCCTGGCCGCGGCGCCCCCGCACAAACAGCGCCTGGCCCGCTGGGCGATGGCCGTGGGGCAGCGCGCCGGCCGCGCCCGCCTGGCGCATCAGCCAATGCCGCCGGGCCTGCGGCTGTCCTACGCCGTGGCGAACCGGCTGGCCTTCAAGAAACTCCAGCAGCGCCTGGGCGGCCGCCTGCGGTTTTTCGTGTCCGGCAGCGCCCCGCTCTCGAAAACCATCGGCGAGTTCTTCTACAGCATCGGCGTGACGATCCTCGAGGGCTACGGGCTGACCGAAACCTCGCCGGTGATTGCGGTCAACCGCCCGGAGGCGCTGAAGTTCGGCAGCGTCGGGCAGCCGATCGAGGGCGTGGACGTCCGCATCGCCGAGGACGGCGAGATCCTGACGCGCGGCCCCCACGTCATGCAGGGGTACTACCGCAAGCCGGAGGCCACTCGGGCGGCGATCACCGATGACTGGTTCCAGACCGGCGACATCGGGCATGTGGACGAGGCCGGATTCCTGTTCATCACGGACCGCAAGAAGGACCTCATCAAGACCGCAGGCGGCAAATTCGTCGCTCCGCAAAAACTCGAGAACCTCTTCGTCACGGACCCGTATGTCGCGCAGGCGTTCGTCTGCGGGGATCGCCGGCCCTATTGCGTGGCGCTCATCGTGCCGCAGTTGGCGCGCCTGCGCGACTACGCCGCCTCCCAGGGCATCGCCGCCGCCTCGCCGCAGGAGCTGACGCAGCATCCCGCCGTCCAGGCCTTCATGTGGAGCCGAATCGAGGCGCTTCAGCAGGGGCTGCCCAATTTCGAACGGGTCAAACGGATCGCCCTCCTGGACCAGGAGTTCACCCAAGCCGCCGGCGAGCTCACGCCGACCATGAAAGCCAAGCGGGCGGCCATCATCTCCCGGTATGAGGAGGTGCTGGCCCATCTGTACCAGGGGTCAGACCCGACTGGCGGTGTCGACAAGTCTGGGCGGGTCTGACCCCTGATGGTCCGGCGTCATGAGGATCTCCTTCGCCTTCCTGCAGACGGCCGCGGGCTCTTCTACCGGCTGTGGGAGCCGGCGGCGTGCCAGGCGCTGCTCGTGGTCGTGCACGGGTTCGGCGAGCACAGCGGGCGGTATGATTCGCTGGGCTGCCTCCTGGCCGAGCAGGGGATGGCGGTGGCGTGCCCGGACCTGTTCGGACACGGACGGTCCGAGGGCCGGCGAGGCGACGTGGCTGCGGTCAGCCGCTATCTGGACGACCTGAACGCCCTCGCCACGCACCTCGCCGCCCGTCTCCGCCAGGAACGGCTCGCGGTCTTCGGCCACAGCTTCGGCGGGCTGGCCGCCCTGCACTGGGCGCTCCAGGCTTCTCCGACGCTCGGATGCGTGGTCCTGCAATCGCCGTTGTTGCAGGTGGGGTTTCCTGTGGCGCGGTGGAAAACCGGGCTGGCCGGACTGCTGGAGCGCGTGGCCCCGATGTTGGCGGTGCCGACCGGCCTGGACCCGCAGCGTCTCAGCCATAATCCCCAGATTGTGCAACGCTATCAAGCCGATCCCCTCGTCCAGCATCGCATCACGCTTCGCGGCTATCGGCGACTCCAGGCCGCCATGGCGCAGGGCAGGGAGCAGGCCGCGCGTCTGGCCCATCCCACCTTGATGCTGTTGGGAGGCGACGACCGGATCGTCTCCACAGCCGCGTGCCGGACGGTGTTTGCGCAGCTGACGTGCGAGAAGCGCCTCGTCGAATTCCCCGGCTGCTATCACGAGCTGCATCACGAGGCGGTCGGCCCGCAGGTCGTGGAGCTGATCACGCAGTGGGTCCGCCAGCATGCGTAGCCTGCTCGCATCGCTTGTCATCTGGGGGCTGGGGTGGGCATCGCTGACCTGGGCGGCGGACACCTCGGTCACTTCAGGCGAGGCGCAGCCGGATTGGCCCGCTGAGATCGCCCGGCTCCAGGGCCAATTGAACCGAACCCCTCACCAGCCGGTGCTCCGCCAACAGCTGGCGATCGCCTACAACAACTATGCCGTCGCCTTGGCTGACGCCGGACGGTTCGATGACGCGATCATCCAGATGGGGGAAGCGGTCCACCTGGATTCAGCCAGCACCCAGCTCCAGCATAATCTCGCGCTGATCCATCTCAAGGCCGCACAGGAAGCGTATCAGGCGCGCCGGTTGGACAAAGCGCATCAGTTGATCACCCAGGCGTTGGCCTCCAATCCGAACTCGGCCGACGCCTACGCGTTCCTCGGTGAAGTGGAATACAACCGCCAGCGCCTTAAGGAAGCCAAGGCGGCGTGGGAAAAAGCGCTGGCGCTGGATCCGGCCATGAAAGGCGTGAGGGAACGCCTGGCGCAGGTCCAGCAGGAATTGCCGGTGGAGTCCAAGTTCGAGAAGCTCTCCCAACTCCATTTCGACATCCGCTACCACGAGGGCCTGGAACGCTCGACGGGGTTCGACATCCAGGACGCCCTGTCGCAGGCCCGCCGGGAGGTCGGCTCGGATTTCGCCTTCTGGCCGCAGCATAAGACCGTGGTCATCGTCTACAGCGCGGAGCAGTTCCGCCAGCTGCGCCAGAACGCCCCGGAATGGGCCGGCGGGCAATATGACGGCAAGATCCGCATGCCGCTGCCGGGAACCGGCATGGACCTCAACGAGGTCAAGCGCATTCTTGCTCATGAATACACGCACGCCCTCACCTATGAGCTCACGCAGAACCGCCTGCCGGCCTGGTTCAATGAGGGGCTGGCGGAATACGAAGGCTGGAAACACGGCCGGCCGCCGTGGCTCCTGCTGCGGCAAGCCATGAAGACCACCCAACTGATTCCGTGGGCAGCTCTCTCAAGCTACTTCACCGCCGCGTCCTCGACGCAACAGGCCGCGCTGGCCTACGAGCAAGCGCATAGCATTGTGGCCTACCTGGTAGCACGCTACAGCTTCTGGAAAATCAAACGGCTCCTGCAGGAAGTCGCCAACGGCCAGCCGCTGGAGCACGCGCTCACCGCGGTCTACCGGCTCAAGCCCGCGCGGCTGGAAGAGAACTGGCGGGCGTGGCTGGAAGAACAGCTGGCTGCCTCGCCGGCGGAACCGTAGCGAGTCTCTCCGTGACCTTCCTCGCCTGGGCGCTCTACGACCTCGCCAACACGTTTTTTGCGGTGGCGATGCTGTCGTTCTATTTCCCGCTGTGGGTCGTCGAGGACCACGGCGCCAAGGAGCTCGTCTACAGCATCGCCCTGGCCGCCTCGATGATCTGCGTCGCGCTCCTGATGCCCATCTGCGGGGCGATCTCCGACGCCACGCACCAGCGGGTGCGCTACCTATGGTGGACGACGCTGGGATGCGTGGGCGCCACCTTTCTCACCGGCCTGCTGGATGACTTGTGGGCGGCGCTGGCGCTGTTCGCCATCGGCAACGTCTGCTATCAGCTCGGCACCGTGTTTTATGACGCGCTCCTCTGGCAGGTGGCCCGTCCCCAGCGGCTTGGAGCCGCGTCCAGCATCGGCGCGGCGTTCGGATACCTCGGCAGCATGACCGGTCTGGCGTTCCTCTGGCCGTTCGTGCGCCACGGGGGCCATCAGGCCGCGTTCATCCCCTCGGCCGTCTTCTTCCTGCTGTTCGCCGTGCCCTGTTTTGTGGTCCTGCGAGACCCGGCCTCGCTGGGGCGCATCGCCTGGGGCGCGACCATCCGCCAGGCGTTCGCGAGGCTCCGGCTGACGCTGCGCTCGGTCAGGGCCCACGCCGGGCTGTGGCGGTTCTTCCTGGCCTCCTTCTTCAGCCTGAACGCGATCAACACGGTGCTCGTGTTCATGGCCGTCTATACCAAGCGGGCCATGGGGTTCGGGGAAGCGGACGTCGTGCGATTTTTCCTGGTCGGGCAGGCCTTCGCCGTGGCCGGGTCGCTGGCGTTCAGCCGCGTGATCGACCGCGTGGGTCCCAAGCGCACCCTGGCGTTCATCTGGACCGGATGGATCGGCGCGCTGGGGCTCGCCAGCCTCAGCCAGGAACCCCGGTGGCTGTGGGTCGTCGGACCGCTCATCGGGTTTTGCCTGGGCTCCACCTGGGCCACCTCGCGCGTCCTCATCATCGAGCTCAGCCCGAAGGACCAGTTGGCGGAAATCCTGGGGCTCGCCGGCCTGTTGGGACGCGCCTCGTCCATCCTGGGTCCGCTCTTGTGGGGCTTGATCGTCTGGGACCCGGCCCGCTATCGACAGGCGGTGCTGGCATTGATAGGATTGTTGGGAATCGGCCTCTGGCTCTTCCGGCGAGTCCCTGATCCTCGAGCAGCCGTCTCATGAAACAACACGAGATCGCGACGCTCTTTACCCAGATGGCGGATCTCCTGGAGTTCCGCGGCGACAACCCGTTCCGGATCCGCGCCTACCGAAGGGCCGCGCAGAATCTCGAGGGCGTCACCGAGGACCTGGAACGCCTCAATCAGGAGGACCGCCTCACCGAGATCCCCGGCATCGGCCGGGACCTGGCGAACAAAATCCGCGAGTACCTGCAGCGCGGCGCCATCAAGGCAATCGAGCAGGTCAAGCGCACGGTCCCGTCCGGCATCTTCGAGCTGCTGGAAATCCCCGGCGTCGGGCCGAAAACCACGAAGCTGCTCTCCGAGCGCCTCCGCATCGCGTCCGTCAACCAGCTGGAGGCCGCCGCCAAAGCCCACAAGCTCTGCGCGCTGCCGGGCTTCCAGGAGAAAAAAGAGCAGAACATCCTTAAAGGCATCGCCATCGTCCGCAAGGGGCAGGCGCGGATGCACCTCGGGATCGCGCTGCCGCTGGCGCGGCAGATCGTCGGCCTGCTGCGCGAGATCCCGTCCGTGAAGCGCGTGGAGCCGGCCGGCAGCCTCCGGCGCATGCGGGAAACCATCGGCGACCTCGACATCCTCGTCGCCGCGACCACGCCGTCGGCCGTCATGAAGGCGTTTACCGCCGGGCCGTTCTGCGCGCGGATTCTGGCGGCGGGCGGGACGAAATCCTCCATCATCACGCCGGAAGGCGTGCAGGTGGATCTCCGCGTGGTCGCACCGGACTGTTTCGGGTCGGCCCTGCAATACTTCACCGGCTCCAAGGAGCACAACGTCCGCCTGCGCGAGATGGCGATTCGGAGGGGCCTGAAGATCAACGAGTACGGGGTGTTCCGGACGCGGACCGGCAAGCGGCTGGGAGGCAGGGAAGAAGCGGAGGTGTACGGGGCGCTGGGTCTGCCCTGGATCCCGCCGGAGATCCGGGAAGACGCCGGGGAGCTGGATGCCGCACGGGCGAAACGCCTTCCGCGGCTGGTGGAGCCGGAGGACATCCGGGGCGATTTCCACATCCACACGAACCGCTCGGACGGCAGCAACACGCTGGAGGACGTGGCGGAAGCCGGGCGCCGGCGCGGGTACCAGTACCTCGTGATCTGCGACCATTCCAAATCCCTGAAGGTCGCGGGCGGCATGAGCGAGGCGGAATTGGGCCGGCAGATGGCGCAGCTGCGGGACTGGAACGCGCGCCACCCCGGGCGGTTCCAGCTTCTCATGGGCGCCGAGGTGGACATCCTGGCGCGCGGCCGGATGGATTATGCGGATCGGACGCTCAGCCGGCTGGACTTCGCCATCGGCTCCATCCATTCCGGCTTCACCCAGGATGAAGGGACCCTCACCGCCCGCCTGGTGGGCGCGATGCGCAATCCGTACGTCGCGCTGATCGCCCATCCGACCGGCCGGCTCATGGGCCAGCGAGAACCCTACGCGGTCAATCTGGAGCGGGTCTTCCAGGCCGCCAAGGACACGCGCACCGCCCTGGAGATTAACGCGTACCCGAAGCGCCTGGACCTCAACGACCACGCGGCCCGTCAGGCCAAGGATCATGGCGTGTGGCTGGCGGTCTCAACGGACACCCACAGCCTCGACCAGCTGGACAATATGGCCATCGGCCTGGGCGTGGCGCGGCGGGCCTGGGTGGAACCGACACAACTCCTCAACTGCCTGACCCGCGAACAGCTCCTCGCGTGGATCCGGCGCAAGCGGGCGCATGCCCCGTGAGATAGGCGAAGCCGCCATCTCACGGGGCTACCGCTCCGGCTTCGTGGGGCTGATCGGCAAGCCCAACGTGGGCAAGTCCACGCTCCTCAACGCGCTCCTCGGGCGCAAGGTGTCCATCACCTCGCCCAGGCCGCAGACGACCCGCACCCGCATCCTCGGCATCCTCACCCGGCCGGACGCCCAGGTGATCTTCCTCGACAGCCCCGGCTGGCACAAACCCCAGCACCCGCTGGGACGCTCCATGGTCGCCGCCGCCCGGGACGTCATGGAAGAGGCGGACGTCCTGGTGGCGATCCTCGACGTGACGAGCGGCATCACGCAGGAAGACGAGTGGGTGTTTGACGAGGTGCGAAAGGCCAAGCGGCCCGCGCTGCTCGCCATCAACAAAGTCGATGCGGTGAACAAGGGGCGGGCCCTGCCGTTGATCGAACAGGCCGCCGCGACGGGATTATTCGCCGAGCACATCCCGGTGTCGGCCGCCCACGGAGACAATCTCGACGTGCTCATGGCCCAGCTCCTCGCCAGGCTCCCGGAAGGCCCGCGCTGGTATGAGCCGGAACAGGTGACCGACCAGACGACCGAGCAACTGATCCAGGAATTCATCCGCGAGCAGGTCCTCGTGGCGACCCGCCAGGAAGTCCCGCATGCGGTCGGCGTCCTCCTGGAAGGGGTCACGCACAAGGACCGGGCCGTCGTGATCCAGGCCGTCATCCTGGTGGAACGGGAAGGGCAGAAGGCCATCGTCATCGGCCGGCGGGGGCAGATGCTCAAACACATCGGCACCGAGGCCCGAAAGGAACTGGAACGCCTGCTGGGCAAGAAGGTGTTTTTGGAGCTGTGGGTCAAGGTCGCCAAGGACTGGCGGAGCGACGCGTCGCTGCTGCGCCAGCTCGGCTATCACGCGAAGGGCATCCGCTGATGGCCCAGGCGCTGGGGCGTCGCGGATGACGCAGCGGCAGATGTCCTGGACGCCACTCATCAAAGAGGCGCCCTTGAAGGAACCTGGTGTCCTGTGGTGGGCCGATCCAGTCGCCGCCCTGGTGATGCTTCCGCTGATCCTGAAAGAGGGATGGGAAACCCTTGAGGAAGGGAAACCTACTCAGTGAGTCGTTGTCCTCCTCGTCAACCGCTTGAAGCCCTGACGGAAGTTGTGTACCCCTTGCGCCTGAAGCGATTCCAGGGTATAATTGCTTCATAATATGAAGCGATTAATGAGGCGCTGATGACCTATCTCTGGCAGCTGAAGCAGTGGCCCGCGTGGCGCTGGAACAGCGAAGCCCTCCTGCCGTTGATCAGCCGGGCGCGTCTTTCGCAAGGCAAGCTCCTCACCAAGGTTGCGAGCCTGGGGTTCAAGCTCAGCCGCGAGGCGCAAGCGGATATCTTGACCGAAGAGGCCGTCACCACCTCGGCGATTGAAGGGGAGCGACTCAGCCGCGACTCGGTGCGATCATCCGTCGCACGGCATTTGGGGCTTCCGGCCGCAGGACTTTCGCCTGCGAACCGGTCCGTGGATGGGTTGGTGGAGGTGCTGTTGGATGCCACGCAGCACTACGAAGCCCCGCTGACGGCCGCCCGGCTCAAGCGCTGGCAGGCCGCGCTGTTTCCAACCGGGCATTCCGGGCTGCGCAAGATCCGCACCGGACAGTGGCGGGGTCCTGAGCAGGCGATGCAGGTGGTCTCCGGCGCGGTGGGGCGGGAGCGGGTGCATTATGAAGCGCCGCCTGGCCGACGCGTGGGCCAGGACATGACGCGATTCCTGTCGTGGTGGCGGGCCGGCGCCGCGCGCGAAGACGGCCTGCTGCGCTCCGGCCTGGCGCATGTGTACTTCGTGACCATCCATCCTTTTGAGGACGGCAACGGCCGCATTGCTCGCGCCTTGACGGAGATGGCCCTGGCTCAGGATGAGCACCAACCGATCCGCTGCTATAGCCTGTCGTCTCAGATCATGAAAGAGCGCAACGCCTATTACCGCGTGCTGGAGGCGTGCCAGAAGGGCGATGGCGATGTGACGGCTTGGCTGCAGTGGTACCTCGGGTGTTACACCCGGGCGGTCGAGCGCACCGAGCGGCTCATCGCCGATGTGCTGGCCAAGGCCGCGTTTTGGCAGCGGCATAGCCAGGCCGACCTGAACGCCCGTCAGCGGAAAGTGCTCAACCGGCTGCTGGATGCCGGGAAAGGCGGCTTTCAAGGAGGGTTGACAACAAGGAAATATGTGGCGCTGGCCAAGGTGAGCCGAGCCACGGCGTTTCGGGAAATCTCAGAGTTGCTGGAGAAGGGACTGCTTACCCAGCATCCGGCCAGGGGCCGGAGCGTCAGTTATGAGGTGAAGTGGGGTTGAAGCATACGCGGAAGTTGTGTACACTGGAGGTCTGATGCCGACGCTGACCGAACGGCTCGAGACCGACTACAAGACGGCGCTGAAGGCCCAAGACCGCCTGCGCGTGGACACCCTGCGGCTCATCAAGGCCGCGATGCAGCGCGTGGCCATCGAGAAACGTAAGGACACGCTCGAAGACCAGGAGATCATTCAGATCCTGGGCCAGCAGGCCAAACAGCGGCGGGAAACCCTGGAAGCCGCCAAGCAGGGCGGGCGTCAGGATGTCGCCGAGCAGGCGACGGCTGAGTTGGGCCTAATCACCGCCTACCTCCCGCAACAGCTGTCCGCCGACGCGCTGAAACAACTGGTTGAAGAAGCCGTCAAGACGGTCGGCGCCAACCAGGGCCAGATCATGAAATTCGTGATGGGCAAGGCCGCCGGCGCCGCTGACGGCAAGCTGGTCAGCCAGCTCGTCGGCGAACGGCTGAAACAGGGCTCCCCGACATAACCCATGGCGACCACGGCTGCGCAGCCCCGGAAAGGGCGTCCCAAGGCCGTGATCAACCCCGACAGCTGTTCGGGCTGTGAGGTCTGCATCGCCATCTGCCCGGTCGATTGCATCGACAAAGTGCCTGGACCGGAAGCCCCGACGCTCAATCCCGTGTGCGTCATTGATCAGCCGCGGTGCATCGGCTGTTTCCTCTGCGAGAAAATCTGCCCGTGGGACGCCATCACCATGGTGCCGCCGCTGGAAGCCCCGGTGCTCGCATGAGCGAAGCAGGGAAGAGCCCGCCGCCCCCATCCCCCGCCGCCGCGCCAGCGCAGCTCTCCATCGAAGAGTTCCAGAAGCTGGCCCTGCGCGTGGGCGTCATCGTCTCAGCAGAAGAGCACCCCAACGCGGACCGGCTCCTGGTGCTCAAGGTGGACCTCGGCGAGGGCTCGCCCCGCCAGCTCGTGGCCGGCATCAAAAGCTCTTATCAACCTGCCGAGCTGGTCGGCAAGCGGGTGGTCGTGGTGGCCAACATGAAACCGGCCACCCTGCGAGGCGTCGAGAGCCAGGGGATGGTCCTGGCGGCCCAGGACGGCACCGCGCTGGCCCTGGTCGTCCCGGAACGCCCGATTCAAGCCGGCGGGATTGTCAAGTAAGCGTCAGCGGCCCAGCGTGATCGTCCTCGAAGTCGCGTTCCTCGCCTTGTTCTGGACGTGGGTGTTTTCCGCCGCGCTCTTCCTGCGCAATACGGTCCTGCCGCGCCTGCCGATGACCGCCTCACCGGAGGCGTGGCACTTGCCGGCGACGCCTGTCCGGTTCCAGGCCGCCGACGGCGTGTGGCTGTCCGGATGGACCATCGCCGCGGACCCCCGCGAGCCCTGGCTCATCCTCTGCCACGGTCTCGGCGCCAACCGCGCCGACCTGCTGGACATCGCCGCCGGGCTCTTCAAGGCCCGGTACAACCTGTTGTTGTTCGACTTCAGGGCGCATGGCGACAGCGAAGGCCGGAGCACCTCGTTCGGCTGGCATGAGCAGCGCGATCTCGAAGGCGCGCTGGCCTTCCTGGGGGCCCAGCCGGAAATCCCTGACCGGCCCTACGGCGTCTTTGGGGTCTCGATGGGCGGGGCGGTCGCGGTGATGGTTGCAGCTGAGGATGAGCGCATCGGGGCGGTCGCGATTGACAGCATGTACAGCGATCTGGAAGCCTCCATCAACCACCATATCAAGCTCCTCTACCGCCTGCCGCGCATCCCATTTGGGTGGTTCGTGGCGTCGGCCTACCGGCTGCGGTTCGGGGTCTGGCCCAGGCAGATGTCGCCCCTTCAGGCCATCGGCCGCATCAGCCCGCGGCCGGTGTTTCTGATTCATGGGGGAACCGATCCCAGGATGCCTCTCACTGAGGCGCAGGCCCTCCTGGAGGCCGCCCAATCGCCGAAAGACCTCTGGGTCATCCAGGGAACCGAGCATCTCGCCACCTACGCCTCAGCGCCTGATGTGTACCTTGCCCGCCTGGTGCAGTTTTTCAACTCCAGCCTGAGAACCAGCCGCTAATCCGCCTCAGCTAACCCTCATAACCCCTTCGTGCTCAAGCGATACCATCTATTTTACAGAATACTCATTATAAGACATTATTGAAACAGGCAACAAGCTCCCAAAGCAATCCGTACGGCAGAAATCCCAGCAGGCTCTACAGACAAACGAGGACGTGGGCGTCCTCAATCTTCACGGGAAGTTTGGTGAGCTGAAAGGCGGGGTCAGGAACCGCGCTGCCGGTCAGCAAATTGAATGTCCAGCCGTGCCAGGCGCACGTGAGCTCCTCCCCGCGCAGCTTGCCGATCCGCAAGGGGGCGCCGGCATGCGGACAGCGATCGACGTAGGCAAAGAGTTGTCCCTGCAGGCGTCCGACCAGGATGGACCGGGTGTCCACCTCGACGGCTTTGAACCCCTGCTCCGGGAGATCCTGGAGGGCGAGCACAGGGACAAATGCCGGCATCAGAACGACCCCCGATCCAGCACGCCGGTGATGGGACCCCACGGGGTGGTCATCTTCATGAAGACCGGCAGCCGGCGCGCATCCGCCGTCACATAGACCCACATCCGGCCCCGCTTGATCAGAATCCCCTTGAGCCGGCTGACCGGCTCAATGACCAGGCACGAAAACGTCCCGCGCCTGCGCAGCTCCAGCGTCACCGTGCGGAGGGGCTGGATGTCCGCATGGTAGACCTTTTCATCGGAATAGACCTGCATGGGGATCGTGCGGGCCGCGTCAACCGATTGCAGCCGAAGCCAGTAGAAGGCGCTGATGATGTCATGGACGTCCGGGGGGATGGGGATCTCTTTGACCGAACCGTTCAGGAGCGACCGGTAGGTCGCGGTCAGCCGGTCGTAATCGAAGGTGACGATTTCATCGGCCCGGTAGTGCCCTTCCCGCTGGTATTTCTCGAACTGGAGCGGCCGCAGGGTGTCAACCTCGACGTAGGAGCGGAGCACGTCATGGACCGGATAGAACGTGGAGAGGAAGTCATTGGAGCGCCCCTCGGCCTCGATGAGGTAGACCGCGCGGCCGTTCAGCTCGGTCTGCGATTTCACCTCGATCCAGCCGTGGCCGACCGGAATGCCGAACCACCGCCCATGAAAGCTGAGCCGCTCTCCGACCTGCACCTCAAGGCGGGGCGGGGCGATGGCCACCGCCTCGGCCGTTTCGCGGACGTCCTCATCGGCCTGCACCCGCGAGGGACAGCCCACGAGCAGACTGACAAGAAGAAGACAACCGGCTATTCCCAGGGGTAGTCGGAGAGCTCCATCCCTTCGTAGGGAGACACGTAATCCTTCGGAATCGGCAGGGGGAAGGTCACGGCCTCATAGGCCCCGACCACCAGCCGCGTCGCCCCAAGCCCCAGTCCCTTGACGAACCCCCAGCCCACTCCCAACAGCGGGTTTTCTTCCTGCATCCCGAGGTGGAGATTCCTTGGAATCTCAATCCAGCAGCCCAACACGTTGCCGATCCCCCGGCCGGCCTTGTGGATGGGATCCTGCGCGAACGCCGCCGGGCTCGCCAGCCCCGCCGCCACCAGCACCCCGACCAGACTCACGAGCCATCGTTGCTGACGCATGGTCCTCCTCCCTCCTGTTGATTGCGCCCCGTCGCCAACCGCCCGCATGCCGTGTCCGCCTTGACGAACGCGCCCAACATGGTAGTATACTCGCATCAAGAACGGAGTGCGCATCCCGAGATGCCTTTGACGTCCGGAGACCGGCGTTTCATCAGAACGGTAGACCGCCTGAAGGTCTACGCCTTGGGGCTGTCAGGCACCGTCCTGCTCTTTCTGATGTTCACCCCGGCCAGCCAGATCCATCTGGCCACCATGATCGTCGGATTCGCCCTCTGCTGGATGGTCTGGCTCACCCAGCGGCTCATCAGCCTCCTCACGATCGTGGACCTCGAGCTCACCAAAGCGATCGACGTTTTGAAACGCACCCTGCCGGCGGAAGCCCGCCAAGAACTGCACCGTCAATAGGGGTCAGACCCAACTGGTAGGGACGACCCTGAGGGGTGGGTCTGACCCCGTCAGGGCGCCCAGTCGCCGTGCGCGTACACGAACTCCGGCTGCACCAGGGGACGAAAACCCTTTGGGATCGGGATCGGAAACGTCGCCACTTCCACCACGCCGGCAAGCGCCCGCACCGCCCCAGCCACCGCACCCTGCACCAGCCCCACCGTGATCGCGGCGAATCCGCCGTCCTGCTGGCCGACGAAATACGGGGTGCGGATCAGCTCCAGCGGGGCGGTCACGACATTCGCCGCGCCGCGGCCGAGCTTCCTCCCGGCTCCATCCAGGTACCCCTTTGGATGATGCTCCTCTGCCGCCCATCCCAGCGGCATGACCAGGCCCATCACCGCCGCCATGCCAAGCGCCCCGAGAGCCCACCGGTGTGTGCGCATCAACCCCTCCCTTCAACGCGGTGTCTGACACGTCTGGTGGGTCGCCGTGTCTAGACGTGTCTGACACCGCACCCGCGATGAATCATCCACCCCAGCCCTGCAAGCGCCGCCCACGCTCCGACCCCGTTCACCAGCCGGCTCGTGCCAAACCACCACTGGAGGGACGGGTCTGCGAACTCCACCAGTAGCTTGTTGACGCGCGCCGCATAAGCCAGCGACGCGTGGAGCCCAATGGCCAGATACAGCTGCTTGGTCCGCAGCACGCTCAGGGCCAGCACCCATCCCAGCAGAAACAGCCCGATGAGCTCAAAGCCGCTGGCCGGCCACTCCGGGTTCGGGCGCAGATGCACGAGCGCGTAGGCGGCGCTGCTGCCCGCCATCGCGAGCCCTTTTGAGCAGCGCATGAGCTGCTGCAGAATGTAGCCGCGGAAGATCAGCTCTTCCAGCACGGCGACCAGCCCGGCGCCGGGGATAAACAGCAGGACGGTGCGCCACACCCGCGCGGCATCCGGGTGCACATCGATGCGGCACCACGGCGTCGCGAGATAGAGGGCCCCGATGAGGACCACCGCCCCGAACCCCAACACCAGCCCGCGTCCCACGTCCCGCTTCCCTGCCCGCCATGCGCCAAGCCCCAGCGTCCGGATCGGCTGCCCCTGCCGGCGCATCATGACGACCAGCATGCAGGCGGCCGCAACCGACGCGGACCGGCGGAAGACCTTCCACCACGTGAGACCGGTCCAGGGATGGACCACCCCGCTGATGCCGGCTCCAAGGACGAAGACCCCCAGCGTAAAGAGCGCCACGCGTCGTAGGCCGACACGACAGGAAGAGGGGTCAGACCCCTCTGGTGGAGTCGACCTTGAGGGGGGGGTCTGACCCCTCTCTGAGTTAGCGGTCGCTGGTCCCATGTCCGCCATCGGCGGATCCGCCCCCCATTAGACAACGCTCTTGGCGGAGATGAACGCCTCCACCAATCCGCGGGCTTGCTCGTCATCCATGGGCTGCGGGGGGTGCTTCATGGTCCACGCCGAGACCGAGCGGATCGGACCGCCCAGGCCGCGCTCGCGGGCCAACCGGAGGCACCGGATGGCGTCAATCGCCATGCCGGCGCTGTTGGGCGAGTCCTCGACGGAGAGGCGCAGCTCGAGCTCGATGGGACAGTCGCCGAACCCCCGCCCCTCGATCCGGAGGAAACAGACCTTGCGGTCATACTGCCAGGGCACGTAGTCGCTGGGGCCGATGTGGATGTTCTCATCGAACAGCCGGCTGCCCAGCGCCGTCTGGACCGCTTCGGTCTTGGAGATCTTCTTCATGCGCAGGCGGTCCTGGTTGAGCATATTCAGGAAATCGGTATTGCCGCCGACGTTCAGCTGATAGGTCCGGTCCACGGCGGCCCCCCGGATGGTGAAGAGCTTCGCCAGGGCGCGATGGAGGATGGTGGCACCCATCTGGCCCTTGACATCGTCGCCGATGAGCGGAATGCCGCGCTTCGCAAAGCGGCCGGCCCAGGCGGGGTCCGAGGCAATGAAGACCGGCATGCAGTTGACCAGGCCGACCCCGGCCTCCAGACAGGCCTCGGCATAGGCCTTGGTGGCCCGTTCGGAGCCGACAGGCAGGTAGTTCAGGAGGACCTCCGCCCCGCTGTCCCGCAGCACCTTCGCGATGTTGGCCGGCCTGCGCGCGGCCACGACAAAGGTGCGCTTCTGGGGGTAGCGGTGCATGTGCGGGGCCACGCCGTCCAGGACCGGCCCCATCGCCACGCGGAGGCCATAGCGCGGCAGCGGCTTGCGAAACCACGCCGTGCAGTTCGGGTCCGCCGCGCAGGCCTGCTCGAGGGGCCGGCCGACCTTGCGGGCGTCCACATCGAAGGCCGCGACGACCTTGATGTGCGCCGGGGTGTAGCCGCCGACCGACCAATGCAGCAGGCCGGCGACGCGGCGCGAGGGACGCCGCCGGTAATACGCCAGGCCCTGGAGCAGAGCGGTGGCGCAGTTGCCGACCCCGATGATCGCGATCCGGATTGGCTTCATGCGGTGGAGAGAAACAATAGAAAAAATATTATAGCCAGTCCGGCGCCCGGACGCAAGGTCAGACTGACCAGACCTGGCTCTCGAGATCCGCCGGGGGCACGCTCAGATGAAACGTCCCCTGGGTGGGATGCCGTTCCAAGACCTCCGCGCCTTCGCTCAGGCTGACCTGCAGCTGGCAGCGGGTGCCGGGCGCAAGCGGCACGCGCGAGCGCGGGACGGCCGCCTCCACAATCCGCTGATAGGCGCACTCGATGGCTTGCCCTGCTTCGCTCTGCGAGCTTCGCAGAGGCCTCTCCGAAGCGCCAGGCGCGAAGGAGGGCCCCGACACCCGCCCCCGAATCGCCGCCGCCTCGCGCTCGATGATCACGTCGACCTGCTGGTCCGGAAACGCCAACGCCAGGCGCCAGCCGGCGTGCCGGCGCAGCTCGGCCGCGTCCACATCCACCCGGAAATAGGCGTGCGTCTGGTCAAACCCATAGAACAACCCCAGGAGGAGCTGCCGGCCCCGGTGGATGGCGGCGTACCCCTTGCGCAGGTCAAGGTAGCCGGCAAAGAGCCACTCGTAATAGGTGGTTTCCAGCCCGTCGATGGCCGGGTGGACCTCGGCCGTCGGCTCGGAAACGTAGTGAAGGACCCGGCCCTTGATCGGCTGCTGCAGCACGGCGGGCGGCTCCTGCCCCAGCGCGCGGTACACGTTCTCCAAATTTGCGCGGCACAGCGCGTCAAACTCTTCGCTCTGGGCGGAGTAGTGCGTATCGCCGTACCACCACATCCAGTCGCTGCCCTCCGCGATGTAGAGGCTGCGCCAGGCTTCCGCCGGCGCCTGCCCCGCCACCCCATGGGGTGGCGGGGCCTCCCGCGCCGCCGCCAGATCCTGGCGGGCCTTGGCCAGCAGGGTCCACGCGGCGTTCTTTTCGGGATGGCCGACCCACGTCGCGAAATTGCCGTCGATCCATGAGCCGGCGAACAGGTCCGGCAGGGACGGCTGCTGGTCCACCGGATACTGCGACAGGAACTCGCTGACCGTCACGACGCGGATGCGGGGGTCCCCTGCCAGCGCCTGGTACAGCGCGAGCAAGAAGTCGTGCGCATCGCGCGGGTAGTGCTCCCACGCGTTTTCCCCGTCGAGGATGACGCTGACCAGCGCCGGCTGCGGCTCCTGCCGGAACTGCCGGTGGATGCCCTCCAGCCGCGCGAGGAAATCCTGGACCGCCAGCGTCACCTTCCACTGGCTGTAGACGAACCCCAGCAGATCCGACAGCTCGCGGTCGCGGAACACGATCGCCGCGTGCCCCCCTGCGCGGCGCAAGAGGTGCGGTCGGTACAGCAATGAGGGGGCTCGGGCGGTCTTCAGCGTGCGCCAGAGAATTTCCTCGTCGGTCGCAATCCAGTTGACCCCGGCGTCGATCGCCAGACGCACGAACTCTTCGCTGACGCTCCCCTCCGGCGGCCAGACCCCGGTCGCCGGCCGGCCGAACGCGCCGGCGTGGCGCTGGAGGGCCTCGGCCAGATGCCAGCGGGCGTCCTCCGGATGCTGGAAGCGCGTCTCCTCGGGCAGCGGCAGATGCGGCAAGGCCGCGTGGGCGCTGCGGATGTCGCATAACAGCGGCATGATGGGATGGTAGTAGGGCGAGGTGGTCAGCTCGATCTGCCCGCGCTGCTGGGCCTGCCGATACGCGGGAATGACCTGCGCCAGGATCGCGATCTGCTTGTCGAGCACGAGCTGCTTGTCCGCTTCGGTGAACCGGCCTCCCTTCTCTTCCAGCCTGGCCAGGTCCGCGTCCTGGCTCCTCAGCCAGGGATCAATCCACGCCAGGTTAAACCAGACCTGCAGGTCCAGGTAATCCTGCGTCTTGAACCGCCGCAGCGTCTGCTGCCAGGCCGCGTCATCCGACGGGGTGGCTCGTTTGACCAGCAGATCATGGTAGCGCGCCTGGGGCTTGATCATGTGCTCCCAGTCGGCCATATAGAAGCGCTCGAGGATCCAGCGTTTGTCCGGCTCGGTGAGGTCGGCGGCCGGCTTGCGGGACAGGTCGAGAAACTGATCCGAGCGATTGTGAGGCGGCAGGTATTCCTCGAGCTGGTCGAGGAGCGAGGGCACGAGGTTGAAGGTCTGGTGCAGCGACGGGAAGCTCTCCAGCCGCTGGACCATGTCGAGGTAGTCCTTGGTCCCGTGGAGGCGCACCCACGGCATCCGGCATTCGCCGGTCCGGGAATCCCGGTAGTAGGGCTGATGCATGTGCCACACAAACGCGAGATAGAGAGGATGACTCATGGCAACCTAAAAAAACGCCCCCTGCCTCTTGCGAAGCAGGGGGCGGTCAACCGACGACCCGAGCTTAGAACTTCAGGCTGATGGTGCTGACCAACTGCTGGGCCGTGTGGTTATCATCCGCCACGCTGTCGTACACGGTGCCGGGCCAGAAGACGGCGTAGAGCAGCGGCTTCAAGCTGCCGTAGAAGCCCAGCTGGTGCTGGTTGGTGGCCGCGGACGTATCGCCGGGCTGGTCGGTGATGTAGAACCCGGCCGCAGTCTGCCCGATGTGGAACTCGCGGATGGCCGAGGTGAAGTAGCCGCGGGCGATCGGATCCCAGCCGGACACCGCACCATCGTAATCCTGCCCGGACCAGAAGATCCACTCCGCCCCGAGCTTCGGCGTCATCGCCACGTTCGCAAAGGTGTAGTCCGCCCCCAGGTCAAAGGCCCACGCTTTCACTCCGCTTCCGGCTGTCACGAGCCCGGTCGGGTCAGTGGCACTCCTTCCATGCTGGATGGCGATCTCCCCATACGCATAGGCGCCTTCCACCGGCTTGAGGCTGCCTCGGAGGCCCCAGGTGTTCACGGAGCCATCCTCGTTGATGTCTCCGGCAATGACCGCCGCGCCACGGCTCTTGTCACGCTTGTTCAGGTAGTACGCTTCCATCTCAGAGTCCATCTGGTCGAAGCGGGTGCTGAAGTTGACCCCCTGGATGGTCACATCATCGGCAACGCCGGTCACGCCTTCATTCGACTTGATGTAGACGTAGTCGGCCGTCAGCGGGAGGTTGAGGCCGCCGACGTTGGACAGGTCCAGCGTCGCGCGGATGGCGTCGAACGCCGTGAAGTCGGTGTACTCGTTGGCCGTGATGGCCGTGTTCCGATCCGTGGCTGCATTCAGGATGCTGGGAATGAGGTTGCTCCCGAGCACGAACCCGCGGCCCCAGACGATCGGCTGAGTGCCGATCTTCACCGTCAGCGGCGAGTAGAACAGCTCCCTCAACGTGATGTACGCCTGGCTGACGTCGAAGTCACCCGTGGCGCCGCCGTCCACGTTCCAGTCGCGCTCGTTGGCCAGCCGGATGAACGCCGACACGTTCTCGGTGAGGTCCGCCCCGATGTTGATGCCGGTGGTCGTCATCAAAAACTCATCGTGGGAGTCGATGGTGTCAGCCGTCGCTTCGTTATTGTCTTCCGCGAGATCAAGGTATTCGCGATGGAACGCCCGCACCGTGATATCCCCACTGACTTTCACATTCTGGACCTCGGCGAAGCTCGGGACGCTGATCGCCAGAAGCCCCAGAAGGACTGCGCTGATGAGCGTAGCCTTCATCATTGACCCCCCTCCTTGTTGTGTATTGCCGCCAAATTTCCTCATCAACTTCATTCGCACGTCAGTGTGCTCAGACTGCCTCGTGTCAGGACTGCCTAGAACCTCAGACTGTTTGCGTGGTCGCCTCACAATTCCTTCTCCCTCAAACAACTCTGCGGTCCTCCCCTTTCCCGGGAGTCTGAGGACACCTCCTTTCCACGTTTTCGCTTACTATAAGTATGAAGGGAAGCCTTGTCAAGCATTTTTTAGCTTGGTTATGCGCCCTTGAGCGCCGCTAATAACCCTCAATACCCCCAGATGTTCCGAGGATGCCAAAAAATGCCCCAGGGCCGATTCGAACGGCCGACACGCGGTTTAGGAAACCGCTGCTCTATCCATAGCTGAGCTACTGGGGCGGAGCGTGAAGGCCGTCATCGTCTCTTCTCATCGGTCAGTTGCGCGAGCTCGTCTTTTTTCGGCGGCCCTTCCGCGGCGATATGCGCGCGGAGCTTGCGCATGACGGCGACTTCAATCTGACGGACGCGCTCGCGGGTGATGCCGAAGAACTTCGCCGTCTCGCCCAGGGTCCGGCTCACCCCGTCGTCGAGCCCGTAGCGCAGCGTGAGGAGCCGGCGCTCGCGGTCGTTCATGCGGCGCAGCAGTCCCTTGATCCGCTCGCGCTGGAGAAAGCGCGTGATCTCCTCCTGCGGGGAGGGGATCGTCTCGTCCTGGATGAGGTCGATCATCTCCGTCTCCCCTTCCTCGCCGACCGGCGTCTCGAGCGACGCGGACTGGGAGGCGGTCACGAGCTCCTGCAGGCGCAGCACGCGCTCGACCGGCATGCGCATCCGCCGGGCCACTTCTTTGGGCGTCGGCTTGCGGCCGAGCCGCTGCGTCATGTCCTCGGACACCCGCTTGAACTTGGAGAGCAGCTCCGTCATGTAGACCGGGATGCGCACGGTCTTGCCCTGGTTGGCGATGGCGCGGGTGATGTACTGGCGGATCCACCACGCGGCGTAGGTCGAGAACCGGAATCCCTTTTTCGGGTTGAACTTCGTCACCGCCTTCATCAGGCCGAGGTTGCCTTCCTCGATCAGGTCGAGGAGCGGCACCCCGAGGTGGGAGTAGCGCTTGGCGATGTTGATGACCAGCCGGAGGTTGGCCAGCGTCATCTGGCGCCTGGCCTTCGTATCCCCCCGCTTGATCCGCTTGGCGAGCTCGATCTCCTGCTTGGCGGTCAGCAGCGAGATGGCCTTGATGTCTTTCAGGTACGCGCGGATCGGCTCCATCAGCAGTTTTGGGGACGGTTCTATTTTTCCGAGAGAAAAATAGAACCGTCCCTACTTTTTCTTCTCCTTCAACGCGGCTTGGGCCGCGGCGAGACGGGCCACCGGCACGCGGTACGGCGAGCAGGACACGTAGTCCAGCCCGGCCCGGTGGCAGAACTCGATCGAGGACGGCTCCCCCCCATGCTCGCCGCAGATGCCGACTTTCAGATGCTTCCGGACGCTCCTCCCCTTCTGGACCGCGATCCGGATCAGCGCCCCGACCCCGTCCTGGTCGAGCTTCGCGAAGGGGTCGCTCTCGAGGATCCCGTCCTTCAGATAGGTCGGGAGGAACTTGCCGATGTCGTCCCGCGAAAACCCGAACGTCATCTGCGTCAGGTCGTTGGTCCCGAAGCTGAAGAATTCCGCGTCCTGCGCAATGGTCTCCGCGACGAGGGCGGCGCGCGGCACCTCAATCATGGTGCCGACTGTGTACGGCACCGCCACCTTGGAGCGCGCCATCGTCTCCCGCGCGACCCGGTCAATGACCAGCTTGGCCGCCTGGAACTCCTTCGGGTGTCCGACGAGCGGCACCATGACCTCCGGCAGGACCTTGACGCCCTGCTTGGTCAGCTCGCAGGCCGCCTCGAAGATGGCCTGCGCCTGCATCTCGTTGATTTCGGGAAACACGATCCCCAGCCGGCAGCCGCGGTGGCCCAGCATCGGGTTGAACTCGTGCAGGCGATGCACGGTGTCGGTCAGCGCCTGCTCGGAAATCCCCAGCTGCTGGGCGACCCGCGTGATGTCCTCCGGCGTGTTCGGAAGGAACTCGTGCAGCGGCGGGTCCAGCAGCCGGACCGTCACCGGCAGCCCCTCCATCGCGCGGAAGATGCCGATGAAGTCCTGCTTCTGGAACGGCAGGAGCTTGGCGAGCGCCTTCCTGCGCGCGGCGGTGTCCTTCGCCACGATCATCTCGCGCACGACGGGCAGCCGCTCATCGCCGAAGAACATGTGCTCGGTGCGGCACAGCCCGATGCCCTCCGCGCCGAATTCCCGCGCGGTCTTGGCGTCCTGCGGCGTGTCGCCGTTGGTGCGCACGCCCAGGCGCCTGGCGGCATCCGCCCACTGCAGCACCTGCTTGAACGCGCCGGTGAGCTGCGGCTTGACCAGCGGGGTCTCGCCGAGCATCACGTCGCCGGTGGTGCCGTTGAGGGTGATGTACTCGCCCTCTTTCACGACGAGGCCGCCGACTTCAAACCACCTCTCCTCTTCGCGGACGGTGATGTCGTTGCAGCCCACCACGCAGCACTTCCCCATCCCTCGGCCCACCACCGCGGCATGAGAGGTCAATCCGCCGCGCGCGGTCAGGATCCCCTGCGCCGCGGCCATGCCGGCGATGTCCTCCGGCGAGGTTTCCTGGCGCACGAGGATCACGCGCCCGCCTTTTTCCTCGACGAGCTCCACCGCCTCATGCGCGGTGAACACCACGCGGCCCACCGCGGCGCCGGGAGAGGCCGGCAGCCCCTTCGCGATCACCTTGACCTTCGCCTTCGGGTCAATGGTGGGGTGCAGGAGCTGGTCGATCTGCGTCGGCTGAATCCGCAGGAGCGCCTCCTCCTTCGTGATCAGCCCTTCCTTGACCAGGTCCACGGCGACGGTGACCGCAGCCAGCGCCGTCCGCTTGCCGGAGCGGCACTGGAGCATGAAGAAGTCCCCTTCCTCGACGGTGAATTCGAGGTCCTGGATGTCGCGGAAGTACTTCTCCAGCCGCTTGCCGACGGACAGCAGGCGGTCGTAGACTTTCGGGAAGTCCTTCTTCATCTGCTCGGCCGGCAGCGGCGTGCGGATGCCGGCGACCACGTCCTCGCCCTGCGCGTTGACCAGGTACTCGCCGTAGAATCTGTTGGCGCCGGTGGCGGGATCGCGGGTGAACCCGACGCCGGTGAGCGACTTGTTGCCCATGTTGCCGAACACCATCGTCTGCACGGTGACGGCGGTCCCGAGCGTGTCGGGGATGCCGTGGAGCTTCCGGTAGGTGATGGCGCGCTCGTTGTTCCAGGAGCTGAAGACCGCGTTGATGGCCAGCCGCAATTGCTCCATCGGCTCGTCGGGGAAGTCGACCTTGGCATGCCGGTGGACGATCGCTTTGAATTCCCCGACCAGCTCCTGCAGGGCCTCGGCCGGCAGGTCCGGGTCGTTCGTCACCCCATGCTGCCGTTTTTTGGCGGCCAGCGCCTGTTCGAACGCCTTATGCTCCACGCCGAGCACGACGTCGCCGAACATCTGGATGAACCGCCGGTAGGCGTCGTAGGCGAAGCGCGGGTTGCCGGTTTTCCGGATGAGCCCCTGGACGGTGCGGTCGCTCAAGCCGAGGTTGAGGATGGTGTCCATCATCCCCGGCATGGACACCATCGCGCCGGAGCGCACCGAGACCAGCAGCGGGTTCGCCGGATCCCCGAAGCCTTTGCCGCTGACGTTCTCGAGCCACTGCACGTTCCGGCCCAGCTCGGCCTCCAGCCCGTCCGGCCACCGCTTGCCCGATTCATAAAATTTCAGGCACGCCTCGGTCGTGATGGTGAAGCCGGGCGGCACCGGGATGTTGAGGTTCGTCATCTCGGCGAGGTTCGCGCCCTTGCCGCCGAGCAGCTTCTTCATGTCGGCGCGGCCGTCGGCCTTCCCGCCGGCGAATCCGTAGATGTAGGCGCCCTTACTACCTCGCTTCATGGCTCATGGTTCCTTTCGTGACGACGGGAGGGTGGACTGCAGGATCGCCAGTTTGGAGAGGTCCGCAACGTGGTCAGTATACAACACCTTGATGGCGTTCATCAACGCCAGGCGGTTCTGCTGCAGCGCCTCGTCCTGGACATTGACCATCACCCGCTCGAAGAACTCGTGGAGCGGCTCGAAGAACGTCTCCCCGTAGGCTTTCGTCGCCTCGGCGTACGCGCGGCCCCGGATCAATTCGCCGATCCGATCCTTCTGCGCGTCGTAGCGCTGCCAGAGCTCGCGCTCCAGCGGCTCCTGGAATCGGGACGGATCAACCCGGTCCTGCTTCAGCGACGCGCCCTTCAAAATATTCGTGGTCCGCTCCACCACTTTCGCCGCGCGCAGGAGCGTCTGGTTGCCGTCGAGCTGGCGGAGGTGGCGGATGCGCTCCATCGCGTCCACGAGGTCGTCCCACGGGCTGCTGAGCACCGCGTCAATCAGGTCGCGCGGCGGCATCCCTTCGCTCCGCTCAGGACTCGCTGCGCTCGCCGGCGCCGGCCACGCAAACGTGTAGAGCCGCTCGGCCAGATAGGCGCGAATGCGCGGCCCTCCGCCCAAGCGGTCGATGGGAAGCGGCTTGCGGACGGCCCAGGCGACTTCCACGACGCCTTGCGCGGCACGGCGCAATCCAAAGGGGTCCTGGTCGCCGGTCGGCTCGATCCCGATCGCGAAATAACTGGAGAGCGTGTCATATTTGTCCAGCAGCGCGAGCGCGCTTCCGACGAGCGTCTTGGGCAGCTGGTCGCCGGCCGGGAGGTACTGCTCTCCAATTGCTGCGGCAACGGCGGAAGGCTCCTTTGACGCGATCGCATAGTACTTCCCCACGATCCCTTGAAGGGTTGGGAACTCTCTGACGACGGAGCTCAAGAGATCGTACTTCGCCAATAGGCAGGCCCGTTCGAGATCCCGCTGTTCCTGATCGGTCAATTGCCATGCCTCAGCAAGCGCCCTTCGTAATTTATCCAGCCGCTGCGTCTTGTCTTCCATCGAACCGAGCCGTTCGTGAAAGGTGATATCCCGAAGCCGGCCGAATTTTGCCAGAGGAAGACGTGTGTGGTCCTGCTCCCAAAACAGGAGGCTGTCGGCGAGGCGCGCGTTGAGGATGTGCTCGTACATCCGCCGCACCTGCGCCATCTTCGCCGGTGTCCCGTCGAGGATCGCGACGAACGCCGGCAGGAGCTTCCCTGCGCTCGTCTGGAGGGCGAACACGCGCTGATACTTCGCCATGCTCGCCAGCAGCAGCTCCCGCGGCAGCACCAGATATTTCTTGTCGAACCGCCCTACCAGCGGGACGGGCCGCTCGACCAGGTGCGTCACTTCATCCAGCAAGCCATGGCTCACGACCTCAGGCGCCGGGACTCCGCCCTGCCGCTTCGCGGCCTGTTTCACCAGTTGGTCGATCCGCGCGCGGCGGCGGCCCTGATCCAGGATGACGCCGGCGCGCTTGAGCGCGGCCAGGTACGACGCCACGCCCGACACCGCGACCGGCTTCGGCTGCCTGGGCCCGCCGACCCGCGTCGCGCGACCGCCGATCAAACGCCCGGCCGCCACACGGACCGCCGTGCGGCCATAGCACGCCAGCAGCCATCGGATCGGACGCGCAAACCGCACGCCGCTCTCATCCCAGCGCATCATCTTGGGACACCGCACCCGGCCGATGAGCTGCGCCAGGAGTTGCGGCAGAACCTGCGCCGTCGGCACGTGCCGCTCGGACTTGACGAGATAGACGTACTCGCCCTTGCCGGTCGAGACGGTCTTGACCTGCGAGAGGGTCCCGCCCCGGCCCCGCAGAAAGCCTTTCAGCGCCTCGGTGGGCCTGCCCTGCGCATTGAACGCGGCCTGCTTGGAGGGCCCGCGGATTTCCTCGGCCGGGTTGCGCTGCAGGCTGCCGAGGCCGCGGACGATCAACGTCAGGCGCCGCGGCGTCCCGAATGATGCCACCGACGCGAACGTGAGGTGCGAGTCGCGCAGCAGCCGTTCGGCCTCCTCGCCCAGCTGGGCGATCGCCCCGTCGAGATAGGCGGCGGGAAGCTCCTCGGTGCCGATCTCGAAGAGCAGATCTGCAGAGCCTGGGGCGTGTTTAGGCTTTCTCATCGTGTTTGGCAAGATAGAGCTCCGCACAGCGTTTGGCGAGCGTGCGGATGCGCAGGATGAACCGCGGGCGGTCCGACTGGCTCACCGCCCCGCGCGCATCCAGCAGGTTGAACGTGTGGCTGCACTTCAGGAGCTGCTCATAGGCCGGCAGCAGGAGTTCCTCGTCGAGGAGCCGGCCGGCCTCCCGCTCGTGCCGCTGGAACAAATCCTGATACAGCCCGATGTCGGCGGCTTCGAAGTTGTAGCGCGAGCCCTGGAGCCGGTAGATGTCGCGGATGCCGGAGGCGAACATCGCGATCCGTTCCAATCCATACGTGATTTCGCAGGACACAGAGTCGAGATCCATGCCCCCGACCTGCTGGAAATACGTGAACTGCGTCGCCTCGAGGCTGTCGAGCCACACCTCCCACCCCAATCCCCACGCGCCCAGCGTCGGCGATTCCCAGTCATCCTGCACGAATCGCACGTCGTGCTCTTCCAGCGTGATCCCGCAGGCGCGCAGGCTGTCGAGGTAGAGCGGCTGGATGTCGTCGGGGGTGGGTTTGACGAGCACCTGATACTGGTAGTACCGCTGCATCCGCAGGGGATTGTCCGCGTAGCGGCCGTCGGTGGGGCGGCGCGAGGGCTGGACATACGCCACGCGGCGGGGGTCCTTGCCCAGCGCCCCGAAGAACGTGGCGGGGTGGAAGGTCCCCGCGCCCATCTCGACGTCGTAGGGCTGGACGATGAGGCACCCCTGCTTCTCCCAGAAGGTGTCCAGCGTGCGGATCAGCCGTTGCAGCGTCACGCTCATGCCGTTGACAGCCTCAAGGTTTTCAGCGGCCGCTCAAGGCGCCAGTGCAGGAATTGGTCCAGGTAGCGCTGGATGCCCTCGGTGTTCGCCGGATCAACCCGATGCGGCCCGTCGGCCTCGGCGCAGGCGACAAACGCCTCCAGCATCGCCGGCGCCATCGCCTCGGCGCGGGGGTCCTGGTGCAGGCACCGCTCGCACAGCACCCCGCCCTGCCGCACGCTCCAGAACGCCTGGCGGCCTGCCGGGCGCTGCATGCAGCCGGTGCATTCGTCCAACTGCGGATGGAACCCCGCCAGCCGCAGCAGCCGGAGGATGAAATGAATCCGCACGGTAGCCAGGCGCCGCTCCCCGCCTGACAGCCGCGCCAGGGTGTCCTTGAGCAGATGAAACACCATCGGCTGCGGGTCCTCGGCCTCGAGCACCACGTCGGCCAGCTCCGCGCAGGAGGCGGCCAGCCGCATCACGTCCAGGTCGCGCGTCAATTCGGCATAGCCGCTCAGCAGCTCGCACTGGCTCACCAGATGCAGGCTGCTGCTGCGCGTGTCATAAAAGAGAATTCGGTTGAGCGTCAGCGGCTCCATCGCGCTGCGGTACCGGGGCCGCTGCTGGTCGCGCAGCCCCTTCACCAATCCTTTGAGCTTGCCGAACCGGTCGGTCAGGCACGTGACCAGCACGCTCGTTTCGCGATACGGGTACTGCCGCAAGACAATCGCGTCCGCCGTATGGATGCCCATTATGGCGTCAGGAGCCGGTCTTCCAGCTTGCGCATGCGGCGCTGCTGCGCGGCGGTGCGGTCGTCGTGCCCGGCCCAGTGGAGCAGGCCGTGGACCACGTAGCGGGCCAGCTCATCCGCATACGTCAGCCCATGCGCCCTGGCGTAGCGCCGCGCAGCCGCAGGCGCCACAAGAATCTCCCCCGCGATCGGTTCACCGTCGTACCGGAAGCTGACGACGTCGGTCAGCCCGCGATGCCGCAGGAACCGCCGGTTGATCCGCTGCATCGTCCGATCGTCCACGAACGTCACCGCCAGCGTCCCGCGCACCCGAAGGCGGAGCCGCCGGACCGCACGCGCCGCCACCCGGGCCAGCCGGCGCAGCGGCACAGGCTGGCCCGTCTGCCGGTTCACAAGCTGAATGCTCACGTTGTATCGGGGCGGGTCCTGCCGCCTCGGGACTCCGCCTGCTGTCCTCGTCCGCCAAAGATCGTTGGCGGACTGCGGCCAGCGGCAGGAGCCTCCCCTCGGCGTCACCCGCCCCGACCGGCCGGTCTTTGACGGAACCCTCACCCACTCTTCCCGTGGTTGTTGCGGTCCGCGCGGTCGTACGCTTCGATGATGGACTGGACCAATTCGTGGCGCACCACGTCCTGCCCGCTGAACCCCACGAACCGCAGGCCCGGCACGTCCTGGAGGATCTCCTGGACATGGACCAGGCCCGACACGCGGTCCGGAGGCAGGTCCACCTGGGTCACATCGCCCGTAATCACCGCCTTCGAGTCGAAGCCGAGGCGCGTGAGGAACATCTTCATCTGCTCGCTCGTCGAGTTCTGCGCCTCGTCCAGGATGATGAACGAATCGTTGAGGGTCCGCCCGCGCATGAACGCCAGAGGGGCGACCTCGATGATGCCGCGGTCGATGTAGCGCTGGACCATGTCCACTTCCATCATCTCATACAGCGCGTCGTACAGCGGGCGCAGGTACGGGTTGATCTTCTCGGCGATGTCGCCGGGCAGGTATCCCAATTTCTCCCCGGCTTCCACCGCCGGGCGGGTCAGGATGATGCGGGAGACTTCCCCCTTCGTCAGATTCTCGACCGCCATCGCCATCCCCAGGTACGTTTTTCCTGTGCCGGCCGGCCCGATGGCGAAGACGATGTCGTGGCTGCGCATCGCCTCGACGTAGACCTTCTGGCCGGGCGTGCGCGGGATGATGAACCGGCGGCGCGAGGGCACCTCGATGCGCTCCTGGTAAATCTGGCGCAGCTGGATCAGGCGCGGGTCGGAGAGCGCCTTGAGCGCGTAGTCGAGATCCTCCTTGCGCAGGGGCGCGCCGGAGCGGATGACCACGAACAGGTCGTCGAAGAGCCGCAGGGTCTTGGAGATGGACTCGTCCGCGCCGGAAATCTTCAGCTCTTCGCCCCGCGCGACAATGGACACGCCCAGCGCCTGCTCGACTTTCCGCAGATGCTGGTCGTGCTTGCCGAAGAGCGCCTGCGCTTCCTGGTCGTTGCGCAGTGTCAGCGAGCGTTCCGCCATGGGGTCAGACCCCTCTGGTCACTTGGTGCCCTGCTCCATGCGTTCACCGGCCGGCGCGCCCTTCCGCGGAATCCGCAGCGTCATCCCGGGACGCAACTGGTCCGGGTTCTTGAGCTGGTCGCGGTTGGCGTCATAAATCCGGCGCCACTTGGAGCCGTCCCCGAGGACGTCGGACCGCGCCGCGATCGTCCAGAGCGTGTCGCCTTTTTTCACGACGTAGGTCTCGACCGGCGCGCCGCTGTCAATCGGCGCGAAGGCCTCCGGGCTCAGCTCCACCTCAGGCGCGGCGGCTTCCCCGGCCTGCTCAGGAGCCGCGGCCGGCTGAGGGGCGGCCGCGCCGAACGCCGGCACCTCGATCTCCGTCTCCACCATCTGGCGCTGGGTCCTGCCCGGTCCGGACGCCGGCGGCGGGGTGCCCACCAGATATCCGCGATTGCCCCCCTCCGGCATCTCCAGATCAACGCGCGGGACCTCCACCACTTGCGTGGCCGTCCGGCAGCCTGACAGCAGACAGACCCCGATCACCCCGAAGAACACTCGATGTCCCGCGCGCATGCGTGAACCCTCCTTAAGAGGGGTCAGATACGACCCCTCACTCCTGATTCGTCCTGACGTGTCTGACCCCGATGCTCAGCGGCGAGCCTGATCCCAAGCTCTTTCAACTGCGCCTCCGTCACCGGCGACGGCGCCCCGGTCATCGGACAGACCGCTTTCTGCGTCTTGGGAAATGCGATCACCTCGCGGATGGACTCGGCCTTCGTCACGATGGCCACGAGCCGGTCCAGCCCCAGCGCGAACCCGCCGTGCGGCGGCGCGCCGTAGGAGAACGCCTGCAGCAGGAATCCGAACCGCTCCTGCACCGCCTCGTCGCTCAATCCCAGCACCTTGAAGATCTGCCGCTGGAGCGGCTCCTGGTGGATCCGGATGCTGCCCGAGCCCAGCTCGGTGCCGTTCAGCACCAGGTCATACGCCCGCGCGCGGGCCTTGCCGGGATCCGTCGCGAGCAGCCCGGCGTCGTCGGGATGCGGCGCGGTGAACGGATGGTGTTCCGCGTCCCACCGCTTCGTCTCCTTGTTCCAGGCGAACAGCGGGAACTCCGTCACCCAGCAGAATCCCCACGGATTGGCGTCGGTGTGGACATCCGGCTTGTCGCTGCCGTATGCCGCATTCGCCTCGCGGTGCGTCAACCGAGGAAACGGGACGGCCAGCTCAACGCCCAAGACGTCCTTGAACACGCGCTGGAGCGCCTGCTCGACCACCGCGAAGACGTCGGCCTCCTCGACGAAGGACATCTCGAAGTCCAGCTGCGTGAACTCCGGCTGGCGGTCGGCGCGCAGGTCCTCGTCGCGGAAGCAGCGCGCGATCTGGACGTAGCGCTCCAGCCCCGCCACCATCAGCAATTGCTTGAAGAGCTGCGGCGACTGCGGCAGCGCGAAGAACTGCCCCGGGTTGACGCGCGAGGGCACGAGATAATCCCGGGCGCCCTCCGGCGTGGATTTGGTGAGGATCGGCGTCTCCACCTCGATGAAGCCCAGCTCGTCGAACACCTCGCGCAGGCGATGGAGGATGCGGTGGCGCAGCAGCAGCTTCTGCTGGCTCGAGGGGCGGCGCAGGTCGAGGTAGCGCCACTGCATCCGCACATCCTCGGACACGTCGAGCTGGTCGCCGATTTCAAACGGCGGCGGCGTGGCCGCGTTCAAGACCGTCACGGACGCCGCCCCCACCTCCACCATCCCCGACGGCAGTTTGGGGTTCTCGGTCCCTGTGGGGCGCGGCCGCACCGCGCCGGTGACGGCCAGCACGTACTCCGGGCCGAACGCCTTGGCCTGCTGGTGCAGCGCGGCGTCGGCCTTCGCGTTGAAGACCACCTGCGCCAGGCCGCTGCGGTCCCGCAGGTCAATGAAGGTGAGTCCCCCGTGGTCGCGCCGGCGATGCACCCAGCCGCAGAGCGTCACGGTCCGGCCGATGAGCCCTTCCTTCAGCTCGCCGCAGCCATGGGTTCTGATCATCGGTGGCAGGCCGCCTTCACGCCCTGCGCGGCTTCCTCGACAAACGCGTCCAGCGCGATGGTCCGCTGGCTGCCCTGCGCCAAATCTTTCACCGTGACCGACTGCGTCTTCAATTCCTGCTCCCCGAGAATCGCGACCCACTGGCAGCGCGCGTCGTCCGCCTCGCGGAACTGCGCCTTGAGGCTCCGTCCCTCGTAGTCCATGAGCGCGGTCACCCCGCGCCGGCGAAGGCGCTGCACGAGCGAGAAGCCGCCCGCCAGCAGGTCCGGCCTGGCGACCGCGACGTAGATGCCGGCGCGGTGGTCGTCAGCTGCGTCCGACGGCGTGCCCCCGTGCACCGCCATCAGCAGCCGCTCAATCCCCGCGGCGAACCCGATCGCGCCGACGTCCGGGCCGCCCAGCTCCTTGACGAGATGGTCGTACCGCCCGCCCGCCGTGACCGCATCCTGCGCGCCGAGCCGGCTGCTGCGCACCTCAAAGACGGTGCGCGTGTAGTAGTCCAGCCCGCGCGCGAAGACCGCGGACTCATTGAACGCGATGCCGACGTCCGCGAGCGCCCGCTTCACCTGCGCGAAGTGCGCCTCGCACTCCGCGCACAGCACGAACGGCGAGCGCTTCTCGCTCCAGACAATCTCCCGGCATGTTGGATTCTT
This sequence comes from Candidatus Omnitrophota bacterium, assembly GCA_016192545.1. Classification (GTDB taxonomy): domain Bacteria; phylum Omnitrophota; class Gorgyraeia; order Aquiviventales; family Aquiviventaceae; genus JACPTX01. The sequence goes on from JACPTX010000041.1 coordinate 31,195, forward strand.
GCAGTCCAGCACCCGGAAGACGTTCTTGTCAAAGCGACTCTGGCAGTCCTTGCAGAGCTCGGCCCGGTGCGGCGCCAGGCGCTTGCGGAGCCGCTCGGCGGATTTTGCCTGATCCGCGCGGCAGCCCATGCTCGCCAGCAACAGGGAGGCGTCGGTCAACCCGCAGGCCTTCAGCATCTCCAGGCAGAGCGTGATGACCTCGGCGTCCAGCCACGGGCTCGAGGAGCCGACCGCCTCGACGCCGAACTGATGGAACTGCCGCATCCGCCCGGCCTGCGGGCGCTCGGCCCGGAACATCGGCCCCAGATAGAAGAGCTTCGCGAACCCCTGCGTTTTGTGGAGATGGTGCTCCAGGTAGGCGCGGACGACGGCCGCGGTGCCTTCGGGACGCAGGACGATCTCCCGGCCGCCGCGGTCCTCGAACCGGAACATTTCTTTCTGCACGATGTTGCTGGTTTCCCCGACGGAGCGCGAAAAGAGCGCCGCGTCTTCGATGACGGGGGTGCGGAGCTCCTGGTAGCCGTAGCGGCGGGCCAGCCGGCGGACCGTGCGCTCGACGGCCTCCCACCGGGCCAGTTCCCCGGCGAGCAGGTCGGAGGTTCCTCGAAGAGCCTGGAAGGTCATGGGGGACAGGTTATTGTATCACAAGCCGACCGGACGAGCGGCGGGAGGGTCGTTATTTGATGTGCTGACGCATGAGGAGGCCAGGCTTGAACACGACGACCCGCTTCGACGGCACCGGAACCTCTTGTCCGGTCTTGGGATTCCGTCCCCGACGCGGCGCGCGCTGCCTGACCTTGAAGACGCCGAAGTTCCGCAGCTCGATCGTCTTGCCCTCTTTGAGCTGC
>JACPTX010000042.1 GCA_016192545.1 Candidatus Omnitrophota bacterium
AATGGCCAAGGCCAAGTTCGAGCGCACCAAGCCCCACGTCAACATCGGCACCATCGGCCACGTCGACCATGGGAAGACCACCCTGACGTCCGCGATCACGAAGGTCCTGGCGCAGCAGGGCCTGGCCCAGGCCAAATCCTACGAGGAGATCGACAACGCCCCCGAGGAGAAGGAGCGGGGCGTGACCATCAACGTCCACCACGCCGAGTACGAGACCACGAGCCGCCACTACGCCCACGTCGACTGCCCCGGCCACGCCGACTACATCAAGAACATGATCACCGGCGCCGCCCAGATGGACGGGGCCATCCTGGTCGTCAGCGCGGTGGACGGCCCCATGCCCCAGACCCGGGAGCACATCCTCCTGGGCCGCCAGGTCGGCCTGCCCGCCATCGTCGTCTTCCTCAACAAGGTCGACGCCGTCGAGGACAAGGAGCTCCTGGACCTGGTGGAGCTGGAGGTCCGGGAACTCCTGACCAAGTACGGCTACCCCGGGGACAAGACCCCCATCATCCGCGGGAGTGCCTTGTTGGCCGCCCAGGGCGACACCGGGGAGCTGGGCGAGGGGGCCATCCGCAAGCTCATGGAGACCATCGACACCGCCATCCCCACCCCCGCCCGCCAGACCGACAAGCCCTTCCTCATGGCCGTCGAAGACGTCTTCTCCATCACCGGCCGCGGGACGGTCGGCACCGGGCGCGTCGAGCGGGGCAAGGTCACCGTCGGGGCCGAGGTCGAGATCATCGGCCTGCAGCCCACCAAGAAGAGCGTCGTCACCGGCATCGAGATGTTCCGCAAGCTCCTGGATGAGGGGGTGGCCGGCGACAACCTCGGGGTCCTCCTGCGCGGCGTCGAGAAGGACGACCTGCAGCGCGGCATGGTCCTGGCCGCCCCCGGCACCATCACCCCCCACACGGCCTTCAAGGCCGAGGTCTACTGCCTCACCAAGGAGGAAGGCGGCCGCCACACCCCCTTCTTCAAGGGCTATCGCCCCCAGTTCTACTTCCGCACGACCGACGTGACCGGCAGCGTGGAACTCCCCGCGGGCGTCGAGATGGTCATGCCCGGCGACAACATCGCGGTGACGGTGGAGCTCATCCAGCCCGTCGCGATGGAGACGGAACAGCGCTTCGCGATTCGCGAGGGGGGCAAGACCGTCGGGGCCGGCGTCATCACCGAATCTGATCACGATGGAATGCCCCGAGTGCCGTCGGGAGAACTACCACACGTCGAAGAACAAGAAGAACGTGACCGGGCGGCTGGAACGGCGCAAGTACTGCCGATGGTGCCGCAAGCACACGATGCATAAGGAAACGAAGTAACATGACAGCCTGCGGGGCCAGTAGCTCCAATTGGCTAGAGCGGCGGTCTCCAAAACCGTTGGTTGGGGGTTCGAATCCTCCCTGGCCCGTTTCCGCCGCGTAAACGTTGACGACTACCGTGAACGTCCTTCGCCGGTTTCTCGCTTTCCTGCAGGAGGTGCGTGAAGAACTTCGGCATGTGTCCTGGCCGACGCGGGAAGAGCTCATCGGGTCGGCCCTCGTGGTCGTGGTCGGGGTCGCGTTGCTGGCGATGTATATCAGCGTATGGGATGTGGCGTTTTCGAAGCTGGCGCAGGTGTTGTTGCGGTAATCCCTTCAGACATCATGAGCGAGACGGTTGACCAGGGTGCCGCCAGCCCCGCCCCGCAGAAGACCGATCCTTCGACTCCACCGCCAAAAGGCGGCGTCGCTCAGGATCGTCCCGAGCGAGGCACAGCCGAGTCGAGGGACGGCGAGACGCCGCTTCCGCCGAAGCGCTGGTACGTCATCCACACCCAGACCGGGCAGGAAGTCAAGGTGAAGTCCAGCCTTGAGAACAAGCTCAAGCAGGGCGTCGGCGCGGAAGCGATCAGCCAGGTCCTCGTGCCGACCGAGCGGGTGGCGGAGATCCGCGGCGGCAAGAAGCGGATTTCGGAGCGCAAGTTCTTCCCGGGCTACCTGCTGGTGCAGATGTCGATGACGAACGACAGTTGGCATCTCGTGCGCACGACCCCCGGGGTGACCGGGTTCATCGGCGCCGGGCGCCAGCCGGTCGCGCTGTCGGAAGACGAAGTGGGGGAGATCCTGCGCCAGACCGAGGAGCGCAAGGACAAGCCCACCCCGCGGGTCACCTTCTCCAAGGGCGAAGGCGTGCGCGTGACCGAAGGCCCCTTCACGAACTTCAGCGGCGTGATCGAAGAGGTCAACACCCAGCGGGGCAAGCTCAAGGTCATGGTGTCGATCTTCGGCCGGCAGACGCCGGTCGAACTGGAATTCTGGCAAGTTGAACGACTCTAATGGCCAAGAAAGTTAAAGCGCTCATCAAGCTCTATTGCCCGGCAGGACAGGCGAATCCCTCGCCGCCCGTGGGCCCCGCGCTGGGCCAGCACGGCGTCAACATCATGGAATTCTGCAAGAAGTTCAACGAGCAGAGCAAGGGCCAGGAAGGGCTGGTGCTGCCGGTCGTGATTACGGTCTATGAGGACCGCAGCTTCATCTTTATCATCAAGAGCCCGCCGGTCTCGGTGCTGCTGAAGCAGGCCTGCGGGATCGCCAAGGCGTCCGGCAACACGCCGAAGGACAAGGCGGGGCAGGTCAGCCGCGCCAAAGTGGAAGAGATCGCGAAGATCAAAGTGGCCGATGCGAACACCGCGGATCTGGCCGCGGTCGTCAAGATGGTCGAAGGGACCGCCCGCAGCATGGGCATTGACGTGGTGGACCACGTCGAGGCGCCGGCTGCCGCGGCCTCCTCCTGAGATGGGCAGCAAGCGCTACACACAGGCGGTGGCCCTGGTTGACCGCAAGAGGGTCTATCCGCTTGCGCAGGCCCTGGCGGTCCTGCAGGAGATGCCGAAGACCAAGTTCGACGAAACCGTCGAGCTGTCCGTGTCGCTGGGGATTGACGCGGAGAAAACCGATCAGGCCGTGCGCGGCACCGTCGTCCTGCCGCACGGCACCGGCAGGACCCGCCGGGTGCTGGTGTTCTGCAAGGGTGAGCGCGAGATCGAGGCCAAGCAGGCCGGGGCGGACTACGTGGGCGCGGCGGACCTCATCGAGAAAATCCAGGGCGGCTGGCTGGACTTCGATGTCGCGGTGGCCACGCCGGATCTGATGCGCGACGTGTCACGGCTTGGGAAGATCCTGGGTCCGCGCGGCATGATGCCCAATCCCAGGGTCGGCACAGTGACCGACGATGTGGCGAAGGCGGTCACCGAGGTCAAGAAGGGCAAGGTCGAATTCAAGATGGACAAGCAGGCCAACCTGCACGTCGTGATCGGCAAGCGATCGTTCGCGCCGGCACAGCTGCTGGAGAACGCCAACGCCGTGCTGGCGGCCATCGTGCGCGCCCGGCCGGCGGCCGTGAAAGGGCGCTACGTCAAGCGGGCGGGGCTGTCCAGCACGATGAGCCCGGGCATCTTCCTCGACACGGCGTCGCTTGAAGAGCACCACGAAGAGGATGACTGATCCGTCATGGCGAAAGTCGGCCGCCTGATCAAAGAATTGATGGTGCAGGAGCTCACGACCGAGCTGGGCCGGCGCCCGAATGTCTTCGTGGCCGGCGTGGGGCGGCTGTCCGCCGTCGAGGCCGACACCCTGCGCAAGCGGCTGCACGGCGTGCAGGCCCGGGTCCTCATGGTCAAGCGCACGCTGGGGCGCCAGGGCCTGCTGGCGCTCCAGCTCAACGACCTCGAATCGCTGCTGCAAGGGTCGGTCGCCCTGGTGATTCCCGGCGAGGACTTCATCCCGGCGGCCAAGCTGCTGGCGGATTTCGCCAAGGCGGATGAAGACAAACTGGTCGTGCGCGGCGGATTCGTCGACGGGCAGCTGCTGGACAAGCAGCGCTTCACCGAGCTGGCCAATCTGCCGTCGAGGCCGCAGCTCCTGGCTGAGCTGATCGGCACGCTGGAATCGCCGATGACGGCTGTCGTGATGACGCTGGAACAGGTGATTGGCGAACTGGCCTGGGTCATCGAGGAAGCCAGCAAAACCGTTAAGCCGGTAGAGGGTGAACAAGGAGGGTCGCATGGCTGACACAGTGACGAAGCGGGTGGAGGAGGCGGTCAAGCTGACCGAGGATATGACGGCGCTGGAGCTGTCCAGCTATGCCAAAGCGCTGCGGGAGAAGTTCGGCATCACCGCGACGATCGCGGTGGCCGGCCCGGCGGCGGCCGGCGGCGGAGCCGCCCCGGCTGCGGTCGAGGAGCAGGACGCCTTCGACATCGTCCTGGCTGCCGCGGGCGCCAACAAGATCCAGGTCATCAAGGAGATCCGCGCGATCACCAGCCTGGGGCTGAAAGAAGCCAAGGACCTGGTGGAGAGCGCGCCGAAGCCGGTCAAGCAGGGCGTGAAGAAAGAGGAAGCCGCTGAGATTAAGAAGAAGCTCGAGGCCGTAGGAGCGACGGTTGAGTTGAAATAAATAACATGATCAAGCGAATCAGCTTCGCGCGGTTGTCGGAAAGCCTCGAGCCGCCGGACCTCATCGCGGTCCAGCGGGACTCCTACGAGCAGTTCCTGCAGCTGTCGCTTCCGAGGAGCAAGCGGGAGACCATCGGCCTGCAGGCCGCGTTCCTCGAGACGTTTCCGATCGAGAACGCGGACGGCACGCACCGCATGGAGTTTCTCCACTACGCGGTGGGCAGGCCGAAGTACCGCGTGGGGGAGTGTCTGCGCAACGGCCTGTCCTACGCGGCGCCCCTCAAGGTGAAGCTGCGGCTCGTCTCGCCCAAGGAGGCGAAAGAGCAGGAGGTCTACTTCGGGGAAATTCCACTCATGACTGAGTCCGGCACCTTCGTCATCAACGGCGATGAGCGCGTGGTCGTCAGCCAGCTGCACCGCTCCCCCGGCGTCACCTTCGAGGTGACCGTCCATCCGACCGGCAAGCGGCTGTTCTCGGCCCGGGTGATTCCCTACCATGGGGCATGGGTCGAGCTCGATTTCGACATCGCCGACGTCCTCCATGTCTCGATCGACCGGCGCCGCAAGATGGTCGGCACGATCATCCTCCGGGCGCTGGGCTTCTCGACCGACGAGGAGATCCTCGAGGCGTTCGCCAAGACCGAAACCGTCGAGTTCACGGAGCCCGGCCAGCTGAAGGCCCTGGTCGGCAACATCCTCGGGGAGCGGGTCACCGACCCCCGCACGGGACAGATCCTGATTCGGGCCGGCGTCCGCATTGAGGAGCACCACATTGAGACGATCTGGGCCGCCAGCGGCGGCGAGGCCAGCCAGCGGCACCAGCTCACGCTCGTGCTCGACCCCCCGGCGGAAATCCTGAAGACCATCGAGAAAGACCACACCACCACCCGCGAGGAAGCGCTCCTGGAGATCTTCCGCCGCCTTCGGCCCGGCGATCTGGTCAACCTCCCGTCGGCTGAGACGCTCATCCAGCGCTTGTTCCTCGATCCGCGCCGCTACGACTTGGGCCGCGTCGGGCGCTTCGTCCTGAACCGCAAGCTCGGCCTGAACGACCCGCTGGATCAGCGCCTCCTCACCGGCCCGAACGTCATCGCCGTCATCCGCTATCTCCTGGGTCTGCGGCGGGGGGAAGGCGAAATCGACGACATCGACCATCTCGGCAGCCGCCGCGTGCGCTCGGTCGGCGAGCTCGTCTACCACCAGTTCCGCGTCGGGCTGGAGCGCCTGGAGCGCACGGTGCGGGAACGGATGGCGATCTACGACCTCGACAAGATCATGCCGCACTCGCTCATCAACTTCAAGCTGGTCGCCTCCGTGGTGCGCGACTTCTTCGCCCGCTCGCAGCTGTCGCAGTTCCTGGACCAGACGAACCCGCTGGCGGAATTGACGCACAAGCGCCGGCTCTCCGCCTTGGGCCCCGGCGGGCTCTCTCGCGAGCGCGCCGGCTTCGAGGTCCGCGACGTGCATCATTCGCACTACGGACGCATCTGCCCGATTGAAACGCCGGAAGGCCCGAACATCGGGTTGATCTCGAGCCTGACGGTCTATGCCCGGATCAACGAGCACGGCTTCATCGAGACGCCCTACCGCAAGGTGAAAGACGGCGCGGTGACGAAAGAGGTCGACTACTTCACGGCGGACGTCGAAGACCGGCACATCATCGCGCAGGCCTCCACGCCCCTGACAAAATCCGGCAGGCTCGCCCAGGAACTCGTGAGCTGCCGCTGGCGCGGCAACATCGTCCATGTGCCGCCGGAGCAGGTCGAGTACATGGACGTGTCGCCCAACCAGATCGTCAGCATCGCCGCCAGCCTCGTGCCGTTCCTGGAGCACGATGACGCCAACCGCGCGCTCATGGGCTCCAACATGCAGCGGCAGGCGGTGCCCCTCATGGTGACCGAATCGCCGCTCGTCGGCACCGGCATCGAGGGGCGCGTCGCGCGGGACTCCGGCTCGTGCGCCGTCGCGAAGGACGAGGGGACGGTGAGCTACGTGGACGGGGAGCGGATCCTCATCGGCCGCCACACGTACGAGCTGAAGAAATTCCAGCGGTCCAACGCCAATACCTCCATCAACCAGCGGCCGCTCGTCAGGCAGGGCCAGAAGGTGAAGGCGGGCCAGGTGATCGCGGACGGGGCCTCGACGCATGACGGCGAGCTGGCGCTGGGGCGGAACGTCCTCGTCGCGTTCCTGCCGTGGCGCGGCTACAACTTCGAAGACGCGATCCTGATCAGCGAGAAGCTCGTCAAGGAAGACACGTTCACCTCCATCCATATCGAAGAGTTTGAGGTCGAGGCGCGCGAGACGCGCCTCGGCAACGAAGAGGTCACCCGCGACATCCCCAACGTCGGAGAAGAGGCGCTCAAGGATCTGGATGAGCAGGGGATCGTGCGCGCCGGCGCGAAGGTCGGCCCCCGGGACATCCTCGTGGGCAAGGTCACCCCGAAGAGCGAGACCGAGCTGACGCCGGAAGAGAAGCTCCTGAAGGCCATCTTCGGCGAGAAGGCCGAGGACGTGCGCGATACGAGCCTGCGCGTGCCGGCCGGGGTCGAGGGCATCGTGGTCGACGTGAAGATTCTCGTGCGCAAGGGCGCGCGGGCCAAGACCAAAGAGGAGCAGCAGGAGGAGCACCGGCAGATCGAGGCGATCCGCAAGCAGGCCGGCGAGCAGGTCGCGCGGCTGCGCGAAGAATTGGGGGACAAGCTGGTCAAGCTTCTCGGCGGCAAGACGCTGGCTTCGCCCCTGACCAGCGTGGAGACCGACCGCACCCTGTTCGATTCAGGCCGCACGATCAAGCCCGCGGACAAGAAGAAGCTGCTGGAGTGCGACCTGACCGCCCTCCGCGTGGCGGACGATCCCTCGACGGAGGCGGAGATCCGCCGCATCGTCGATTTCTTCGAGGACCAGATCCGCGAGGTCCGCTACATGGAGGAAATCGAGGCCGACAAGATCAAGCGGGGGGACGAGCTGCCGCCCGGCGTGCTCAAGCGGGTGGTCGTGAGGGTCGCCTCCAAGCGGAACATCTCCGTCGGCGACAAGATGGCGGGCCGGCACGGCAACAAGGGGGTCATCGCCAAGATCGTGCCGCAGGAAGACATGCCGTTCATGCCGGACGGGACGCCGGTCGAGGTCGTGCTGAATCCGCTGGGGGTGCCCTCCCGGATGAACGTCGGCCAAATCCTGGAGCTCCACCTCGGCTGGGCCGCGAAGGTCCTCGGGTATCAGATCGACAGCCCGGTGTTCGACGGCGCCAATGAAGACGAAATCAAGGAGCAGTTGAAGAAAGCCCGCCTGCCGGAAGGCGGGAAGATCCATCTGCGGGACGGCCGCTCGGGCGAGGCGTTCGACCAGGCCGTGGCGGTCGGCTACCTCTATATGATCAAGCTGGTGCACCTGGTGGATGACAAGATTCACGCGCGCTCGATCGGGCCGTACTCGCTCGTCACCCAGCAGCCGCTGGGCGGCAAGGCCCAATTCGGCGGCCAGCGCTTCGGCGAGATGGAGGTGTGGGCGCTGGAGGCGTACGGCGCGGCCTACACCCTCCAGGAGCTGCTGACCGTGAAGAGCGATGACGTGGTCGGCCGGACGCGCGTGTACGAATCGATCGTGAAAGGCGAGCATAGCCTGCAGCCGTCGGTGCCGGAATCCTTCAACGTGCTCGTGAAGGAATTGCAGGGGCTGTCGCTCGACGTGCGCCTGGAGCGCAAGGAGCACGTCGTCACCGGGGCGGAGCTGTTTGAGCAGCTGGTCCAGCGGGAGCTCCAGCACGAGCAGGTTGAAGGCGCCCTCGGAGAGCGGGTCGCGACGGGGAAGGCGGAGGAGAAAGCCGAGAAATCCGCCAAGGCGAAAAAATCATGACGACGGCCCCGCACCCGGCCCCGGCCGTCAACACGTTTGACGCCATCACGATCCGGATCGCCTCGCCGGAGGTGATCCACAGCTGGTCGCGCGGCGAGGTCAAGAAACCGGAAACGATCAACTACCGGACCTTGAAGCCGGAAAAGGACGGCCTCTTCTGCGAGCGGATCTTCGGGCCGACCAAGGACTTCGAGTGCAACTGCGGCCGCTACAAGAAGATCAAGCACCGCGGGATCGTCTGCGACCGCTGCGGCGTCGAGGTCACGCACTCCAAGGTCCGCCGCGACCGGATGGGCCACATCGAGCTGGCCGCCCCGGTCTCGCACATCTGGTTCTTCAAGACCGTCCCCTCGCGCATGGGGGCGCTCCTCAACCTCAGCATGCGGGAGCTGGAGCGGGTGCTCTACTACGAAGCCTACATCGTCACCGACCCCGGCACGACCCCGCTGAAGCCGAAGGACATTCTGCCCGAGGAGCGCTACCAGGAGGCGTTGAAGACGTACGGCAAGGCGTTCACCGCGAAGATGGGCGCGGAGGCGGTGGCGGATCTGCTGAGCGCCGTCGATCTCGATAAGATGGCCAAGCAGCTTCACAAGGACCTGCAGTCGCAGAAGGTCGAGCAGACGCAGAAGCGGATCGTCCGCAATCTGCGCATCGTCGAGACGTTCCGCAAGAGCCACAACCGTCCGGAATGGATGATCCTCAAATCCATCCCGGTCATCCCGCCGGACCTGCGGCCGCTCATCCCGCTCGACGGCGGACGCTTCGCGACCTCGGATCTGAACGATCTCTACCGGCGCGTCATCAACCGCAACAACCGGCTCAAGAAGCTCATGGAGCTGAAAGCGCCGGAGATCATCATCCGCAACGAGAAGCGGATGCTGCAGGAAGCGGTGGACGCGCTCATCGACAACGGCCGGCATGGCCGGCCGGTGCTCGGGCCGATGAACCGGCCGCTGAAGTCCATCGCGGACATGCTCAAAGGCAAGCAGGGACGGTTCCGCCAGAACCTGCTCGGCAAGCGCGTGGACTACTCCGGCCGGTCCGTCATCGTCGTCGGGCCGGAGCTCAAGCTGCACCAGTGCGGCCTGCCCAAGAAGATGGCGCTGGAGCTGTTCGAGCCGTTCATCATCCGCAAATTCCGCGAGCAGGGTTTTGCGCAGACCATCAAGACCGCCAAGCGCATGGTCGAGAAGGAGCGGTCGGAGGTCTGGGACATTCTGGATGAGGTCATCAAGGACCACCCCGTGATGCTCAACCGCGCGCCGACCCTGCACCGCCTCGGCATCCAGGCCTTTGAGCCGGTTCTCATCGAAGGCAAGGCGATCCGCATCCATCCGCTCGTGTGCACCGCGTTCAACGCGGACTTCGACGGCGACCAGATGGCGGTTCACGTGCCGCTCTCCATCGAGGCCCAGCTCGAAGCCCGCCTGCTCATGCTCGCCTCCCACAACATCTTCTCGCCCGCCAACGGCCGTCCCATCGTGACGCCCACGCAGGACATCATCCTCGGCTGCTACTACCTGACCAAGGCGCGCGAGGGGCTGAAGGGCCACGGGCTCCTCTTCAGCGACATGGAAGAGGCCATCCTCGCGTATCAGGACCAGCAGGCCGAGCTGCACGCGAAGGTGAAGCTGCGCTGGAACGGGCAGCTCCTCGACACGACGCCGGGCCGCGTGCTCTTCAACGCCGTGCTGCCGCCCGAGGTGCGGTTCGTCAACGAGCTGATCGACAAGAGCCGGCTGAGCAACCTCATCGCGAAGGTCTACCGCCTCTGCGGCCACCACCGGACCGTCGACCTGCTCGACCACCTCAAGCAGCTGGGATTTGAGTGGGTGACGCTGGCCGGGTTGTCCATCGCGGTCGACGACCTCGTCGTGCCGCCGGACAAGGGCAAGATTCTCGGGAAGTCCCAGCACGAGGTCGAACAGATCGAGGGGCAGTACCGCCGCGGGCTCATCACCGAGGGGGAACGCTACAACAAGATCATCGACATCTGGATGCGCACCACCGAAGAGATTTCCGACCGCGTGCTGGAGAACCTCGAGCCGCTCAACCCGATCTTCATGATGGCCGATTCCGGCGCGCGCGGCTCCGAGCAGCAGGTGCGGCAGCTGGCGGGGATGCGGGGCCTCATGGCCAAGCCCTCCGGGGAAATCATCGAAAGCCCGATTCAGGCGAACTTCCGCGAGGGGCTGACCGTGCACGAGTATTTCATCTCGACCCATGGCGCGCGCAAGGGGCTGGCCGACACCGCGCTCAAGACCGCGGACTCCGGCTACCTCACCCGGCGGCTGGTGGACGTGGCGCAGGAAGTCATCATCACCGAGGTGGACTGCGGCACCCTCAACGGCATCCTCATGACCCCGATCCGCGAGGGGGACGAGGACGTCGTCAGCCTCAAGGAGCGGATCATCGGGCGCGTGGCGCTGGACAACATCGTGGATGTGGTGAGCGACGAGGTGATCGTCCGGACCAACGAGGAAATCACCGACGACACCGCCGAGCGCGTCGAGCAGGCGGGCATCGAGCGGATCCGCATCCGCAGCGTGCTGACCTGCGAAGCGGGCCGCGGCACGTGCATCAAATGCTACGGCCGCAACCTCGCCTCCGGCAGCCTCGTCGAGATGGGCGAGGCGGTCGGGATCATCGCCGCGCAGTCCATCGGCGAGCCGGGCACACAGCTCACCATGCGGACCTTCCATATCGGAGGTACCGCGCACCGCGTCATCGAGCAGTCCTACATCAAGGCCAAGCACAAGGGGACCCTGAAATTCCACAACCTCAAGACGGTCAAGACCAAGCCCGACGAGCTCCTCGTCCTCAACCGCAACGGGGAGCTGTCCCTCGTGGACGCGGAGGAGCGCGAGCTGGAACGGCACCGCATCCCGCAGGGCGCCGTCATCACGAAGGAGGACGGCCAGGCGGTGGCGAAGGAAGAGTCGTTCGTCCGCTGGGATCCGTATACCACGCCCATCCTGACCGAGTTCGGCGGCGTCGTGCGCTTCGAGGACGTCAAGTCCGGCCTGACGATGCGCGAGGAAGTGGATGAGGCGACCGGCCTCACCAACCGCGTCATCGTCGAGCACAAGGGCGACTACCACCCGCAGGTCGTCATCGAAACCGAACGGGGCGAGCTGCTCGCGGTCTACGGCCTGCCGGTCGGCGCGCACCTCATGTTGAAGGAGGGCCAGACGGTCAAGACGGGCGACATGATCGCGAAGACCGCGCGCAAGATTACGCAGACCAAGGACATCACCGGGGGTCTGCCGCGCGTGGCCGAGCTGTTCGAAGCGCGCCGCCCGAAGGATCCCGCCATCATCGCCGAGATCGACGGCACCGTGGACTTCGGGACCGCCAAGAAGGGCCAGCGGCGCATCATCATCAAGAGCGCCTCCGGGATGACCAAGGAATACCTCATCCCGCACGGCAAGCACCTCAACGTGTACAAGGGCGACTACGTCCAGAGCGGCCAGGCCCTGACGGACGGGCCGATCGTGCCCCAGGACATCCTGCGGGTCTGCGGAGAGCGGCTGCTGCAGGAGTATTTCCTGAACGAAATCCAGGAGGTCTACCGGTCGCAGGGCGTCAAGATCAACGACAAGCACATCGAGGTGATCGTCCGGCAGATGCTCCGGAAGGTCCGGATCGACGAGGTGGGCGACACCGAGTTCCTGGTCGGGATGCAGGTGGACAAGAACCGCTTCGCCCAAGAGAACGACCGGGTGAAGCAAGCCGGCAAGAAGCCCGCCTCGGCGACGCCGATCCTGCTGGGCATCACGAAAGCCAGCCTCTCAACCGAGAGCTTCATCGCCGCGGCGAGCTTCCAGGAAACGACCCGCGTCCTGACCGAGGCGGCGGCGAGCGGCCGGCGCGATGCGCTGGTAGGGTTGAAAGAAAACGTGATTATGGGCCACCTGATCCCGGCCGGCACCGGCTTCCCGACGCACCGCGTGGCGGAGATGGCGAAGGCCGTGCAGGAACCGTTCGTGGAGGAGGCCGCCTCCCAGACCAACGGGGAGCCGGCCGTGGAGGGCGGGGACTCCGAGGGCGACGGCGGGGAGCTGGCGTGATGCCGACGGTCAGCCAGCTCATCCGGCTCGGCCGGCGCCAGCGGCGCAAGAAGAGCAAGTCGCCCGCGCTCAAGAGCTCTCCGCAGCGGCGCGGCGTGTGCGTGCAGGTCAGGACGATGACACCGAAAAAGCCGAACTCGGCGCTGCGGAAGATCGCGCGCGTGCGCCTGACGACGGCGATTGAAGTCACCGCCTACATCCCGGGCGAGGGGCACAACCTGCAGGAGCACTCGATCGTGCTCGTGCGAGGCGGGCGCGTGAAGGACCTGCCCGGCGTGCGGTACCACATCATCCGCGGCACCCTGGACGCCTCCGGCGTGAATCAGCGGCGCAAGTCCCGTTCCAAGTACGGCGCGAAAATGCCGCAGGGCGGCGGGGCGGCTGCGGCCGTTCCGAAGCCAAAGGCCGCCGCCGCGGCGTAAGGACATCACCCATGAGACGACGGAGAATTGCCAGACACGAGCCCCCGCCGGATCCGCGGTATAACAACCGGCTGGTCCAGAAGTTCATCAACATGGTCATGGTGGACGGCAAGAAATCCACCGCCGAGACGATCGTCTACGACGCGTTCGACCAGCTGCGCGAGCATGCCAGCACCAACGACGTGCTGTCGGTCTTCCACAAGGCGATTGAGAACGTCCGTCCGCACGTCGAGTTGAAGCCGCGGCGGGTGGGCGGGGCGACGTACCAGATTCCCATTGAGGTGCGGCATGACCGGAGCCTCTCGCTGGCGCTGCGCTGGCTGCGCAACGCCGCGCGCAACCGACGGGGCTCCCCGATGGCCAAGCGCCTGTCGGATGAGCTGCTCGCCGCCTATAAAGGGGAAGGCACCGCCGTCAAGAAGCGCGAGGACATGCATAAGATGGCTGAAGCGAACCGGGCGTTTGCCCATTATCGATGGTAAAGAGGGGTCAGACCCCTCAAGAACGACGGCCTCACCTGACGGGGTCTGACCCCTCTTGAGGAATCACATGACGACGGATACGCAACAGCTCAGCCCTGAGGCGATTGAACGCCTGACCTACACCCGGAATTTCGGGGTCGTGGCGCACATCGACGCCGGCAAGACCACGACCTCGGAGCGGATTTTATTCTTCACGGGCAAGATCCACAAGATCGGGGAAATCGACGAGGGGACGACCGCGCTGGACTGGATGGCGCAGGAGCGCGAGCGCGGCATCACGATCACCTCGGCGGCAACCACCTGCTTCTGGCGCAAGTACCGCTTCAACCTGATTGATACGCCCGGCCACGTGGACTTCACCGCGGAAGTCGAACGGAGCTTGAAAGTGCTGGACGGCACCGTCGTCGTCTTCTGCGGCGTCGGGGGGGTCGAGCCGCAGTCCGAGACCGTGTGGCGGCAGGCGGACAAGTACGGGGTCCCCAGGATGGCGTTCATCAACAAGCTGGACCGGACCGGCTCGGACTTCTTCGCCGTGCTCAAGGAAATCCGCGAGCGGCTCGGGGCGAAGGCCGTGCCCTTGCAGATTCCCTGGGGCCGCGAGGAGGCCTTCGTCGGCGTGGTGGACCTGGTCAGGCGCCGCGCCCTGAAGTTCGATTCGGCCAATCCCTCGAACGCGCCTGAGGAGCACGACGTGCCGGCGGAGCTCAGAGAGCAGATGGAGAAGTCCCGCCACGAGCTGCTCGAGGGCATCGCCGAGCATGACGATGCGCTGATGGAGCAGTACATCCACGACCAGGAGCCGACCGAAGAGGACATCCGCCAGGGTATCCGCAACGCCACCATCAAGCACGGCGTGGTGCCGGTCCTGTGCGGGGCGTCGTTCCGCACGATCGGGATCCAGCCCCTGCTGGACGCGATCTGCGACTACCTGCCCTCGCCGCTGGACGTCAGCGTGCCGGAGGCGCACAACCCATTCACAGAGGATCCCGTGCCGGTGACGCCGGATGAACAGGCGCCGCTGGCCGCGCTCGCCTTCAAGATCATGGCGGATCCCTACGTCGGGAAATTGACGTTCGTGCGGGTCTACGGCGGGACCCTGTACTCCGGCGAGAACCTGCACAACGCGACCAGGCGCCGCAAGGAGCGCCTCAGCAAGGTGATGCGGATGCACGCCAACAAGCAGGAGCTCGTCGAGCACATCAAGGCGGGCGACATCGGCGCGGTGGTCGGCCTGAAAGACACCACGACCGGCGACACGCTCTGCGACGAGGATCACCCGCTGGTCTTCGAGCGCATCCAGTTCCCGGAGCCGGTCATCGCGATGTTCATCGAGCCCAAGACCAAGGCGGACCAGGACAAGCTGTCCACGGCCCTCGGCCGGTTGCAGGATGAGGACCCGACCTTCCGCGTCCGCTACAATCCCGAGACCGGCCAGACCCTGATCGAGGGCATGGGCGAGCTGCACCTCGAGGTGCTCGTGGACCGGATGCGCCGCGAGTTCAACGTCGAGGCGCTCACCGGCAAGCCCCAGGTGGCGTTCAAAGAAACGATGACCCAGCCGGCCGAGAAGGTCGAATCGAAATACATCAAGCAGACCGGCGGCCGCGGGCAGTACGGCCACGTCGTCTTCAAGATGGAGCCTGGCGAGCCCAAGAGCGGGATCACCTTCCTGAATAAGGTCGTGGGAGGCCGCATCCCCAAGGAGTTCATCCCGGCGGTCGAGCAAGGCGTGCGGGAGGCGGCGCTGTCCGGGCCGTTCGCCGGCTATCCGGTGGCCGACGTCAGCGTGACGCTGTTCGACGGCTCCTTCCATGATGTCGACTCGTCGGAAATCGCCTTCAAGATCGCGGCGATCGAGGGATTCAAGCAAGGCATCATGAAGGGCAGGCCCGTCCTGCTGGAGCCCATCATGCTCGTCGAGGTCGTCATGCCCGAGGAGTGCATGGGCGAGATCATCGGCGACCTGCAGTCCCGCCGCGGCAAGGTCGAAGCCATCAACCAGCGCGGCTCCAGCCGCGTCGTCCGCGGGCACGTGCCCCTGGCGGAAATGTTCGGCTACGCGACGACAATCCGGTCGCTCTCGCAGGGACGCGCCAGCTACACGATGGAGCCGGCCTTCTACCAGCAGGTGCCGGCGCATCTGGTGGAGAAGCTGACGGGCAGCAGCAAGGGAGGGAGGAGCTAATGGCCAAGGCCAAGTTCGAGCGCACCAAGCCCCACGTCAACATCGGCACCATCGGCCACGTCGACCATGGGAAGACCACCCTGACGTCCGCGATCACGAAGGTCCTGGCGCAGCAGGGCCTGGCCCAGGCCAAATCCTA
>JACPTX010000036.1 GCA_016192545.1 Candidatus Omnitrophota bacterium
CTGGTCTTGACCGCGACCGACTTGGATGTGGGGGTGCAGTACCATCTGCCGCTGCTCAATCAACCCGAGCGCGGGGCGGTGACCATCCCGGCGAGGCGGCTCACCACCATCGTCCGGGAGCTTCCGGAGGAACCCATCACCCTGGAGGCGAAGACCAACCACACCACCATTCTGGAATGCGGGACCAGCCGGTTCAGGATTCCCGGGTTGCCCGCCGAGGACTTTCCAACTTTTCCGCCTCTCGAGCACGCCGAGGCGATCACCATCCCGCAGCCCACGCTGCGGGGCCTGATTACCCGGACGGCGTTTGCGATGTCGATGGAGGAAACACGGTTTATCCTCAACGGAACGCTGGTGAGGCTGCAGCCGCAGGCGCTGACGCTGGTGGCGACCGACGGGCGCAGGCTGGCCGTCGCCAGCGCCCCGGCCCCGACCGCGGTCGGGGGGGCGGGCGGGCATCCCAAAGACGCCTCCCTCGTGGTGCCGGCGAAGACCATCCGCGAGCTCGGGCGGCTGCTGCAGGACGAGGAGGAGGAGCCGGTCACCGTCGCGCCGCTCAAGGACAACCAGCTCCTGTTTCGGTTCGGGTCGGTGACGGTCATTACCCGGCTCATCGAGGGGCAGTTCCCGCAGTATGACAGCGTGATCCCCGCGCCGTCGAAGACGACGGTGACGTGCTCCCGGCAGCTGCTGATGAGCGCGGTTCGGCGCGTGAGCCTGATGACCACGGCGGCGTCGCAGGCGGTCGTGTTTGAGCTGGCGAAGGGGCAGCTGGTGATCTCGAAGGAATCGCCGGAGTTCGGCAGCGCGCGCGAGGAGCTCACGGCCATGTATGCCGGCGAGCCGATGACGGTCGCCTTCAATCCGGAATTCTGGCTCGATGCGCTGAAGGTGCTCGAGGACGAAACGGTGACCATCGAGCTGGCCTCGCCCGACAAGCCCGCCGTCATCCGCCAGCCGCACTTCCTCTACATCGTGCTGCCGATGAAGCTCGCCTGATGGCGGATGCCCAAACCCATCGGCCCTTCGACTCGCCGGGCGCCGAGATCCCCCCGGCTCGCTCAGGATTCCGCCCCACGGGACGAGGGAAAACAGACGGGGCCCGTGAGGCTCCACGAGCTGATCCCCCACATCCTCCGCCGCGCCGCCGCGCAGCATGACGCGATCCAGCAGGTGCAGCGCTGCTGGGGCCGGCTGGTGGGGAGGGGGCTGGCGCGGCACGCCAAGCCCACGAGCCTGCGGAAAGGCACGCTGTACATCGCGACCGACGAGCCGGGGGCGAGCTTCACGCTGAATCTGGAGAAGCCGCGGCTGCTGCGCAAGCTTCGGACCCAGACGCGCGGCGTGGTGGAGGAGATCGTGATTCGACCAGGGGAAGTGTGATGGGCTATATGATTGACCGGCAGCGGGCGCTGCGCGACACCGAAATCGTCGCGGTCTTGCGCGTCCGCCGCCCCGACGGCCGTCGGGGCGGCCGCGTGCTGCTGAGCGACGGCAGTCTCTATGAGACGCTGACGCGCCCCAAGACCTTCGCACGCAAAGTTGGAGCGTTGAATGGGCAAGCCCTCAGCCAAATCTAAGTCCAAGCCCAAGGCGAAGCCCGCCCCCCCGACCGCGGTCGGGGCCGGGGGCTACGACGCCAGCGCGATCACCGTCCTCGAGGGCCTGGAGCCGGTGCAGCAGCGCCCGGCGATGTACATCGGGGACACGGGCAGCAAAGGGCTCCATCACCTCGTCGAAGAGGTGGTGGACAACTCGATCGACGAGGCCATGGCCGGCTTCTGCACGCGCATCGAGGTCGCCGTCCGCGAGGACAACTCCGTGACCGTCATTGACGACGGCCGCGGCATCCCGGTGGATCTCCACAAGACCGAGAAGAAGCCGGCGCTGGAGGTCGTGCTGACGAAGCTCCATGCGGGCGGGAAGTTCGACCGGCGCACGTACAAGGTCGCCGGCGGCCTGCACGGCGTCGGCGTGTCCGTCGTCAACGCGCTCTCCGAGTGGCTCGAGGCGGAGGTCCGCCGCGACGGCAAGCTGTACCGCCAGCGCTACCAGCGCGGCAAGCCCGTCTCGCCGCTGACCGTCATCGGCAAGGCGGCCGGCACCGGCACGCGCATCAGCTTCAAGGCCGACAAGGAGATCTTCAAGGCCGGCATCGTCTACAGCTACGAGACCCTGTCGAACCGCCTGCGGGAGCTGGCCTTCCTCAATAAAGGCCTGACGATCGCGCTGAAGGATGAGCGCAGCGACAAGGAAGCAACCTTTCGGTTCGAGGGCGGGATCGCCCAGTTCGTGGAGTTCCTGAACAAGACGAAGTCGCCGCGGCACCCGGTCGTCGCCTTTACCGACACGCGCGACCACGTCGTCGTCGAAATCGCCCTGCAGTATAACGACGAGTTCGCCGAGCGGCTCTTTGCGTTCGCGAACAACATCAACACGATTGACGGCGGCACGCACCTCTCGGGCTTCAAGTCGGCGCTCACGAGGACGATCAACCAGTACTGCAAGGCTAAGAATCTCTTCAAGGGCTCCGAGCTGACGCTCGAGGGCGACGACGTGCGCGCGGGCCTGGTTGCGGTCGTGAGCGTCAAGGTCCCGAGCCCGCAGTTCGAAGGGCAGACCAAGGCGAAGCTCGGCAACTCCGAGGTGGAAGGCCTCGTCGCCTCGATCACGAACGAGAAGCTCTCCGCGTATTTCGAGGAGCACCCCGGGGTCGCCAACAAGATCGCCGACAAGGCGCTCATCGAGGCGCGGGCGCGCGAGCGGGCGCGGCACGAGCGCGAGCTGGTCCGCCGCAAGGGGCTGCTGGAATCCAGCGCCCTGCCGGGCAAGCTCGCGGACTGCTCCGAGCGCGACGCCGCGCTGTGCGAGCTGTACGTCGTGGAAGGCGATAGCGCCGGAGGTAGCGCCAAGCAGGGGCGCGACCGCCGCTTTCAAGCCATCCTGCCGATCAAGGGCAAGATCCTCAACGTCGAGAAGGCGCGGCTCGAGAAGGTGCTGACCAACGAAGAGATCCGCACCATCATTACTGCACTGGGTTGCGGCATCGGCAGCGAATTTGACCTGGCGAAGCTGCGCTACCACAAAACCATCCTCATGGCGGACGCCGACGTGGATGGGAACCACATCCGCACGCTCCTGCTGACGTTCTTCTACCGGCAGATGCGCAAGCTGCTCGAAGAGGGCTACATCTACATCGCCCAGCCGCCGCTGTACAAGATCAAGCGGGGCAAGCGCGAGGAGTACATCGATACCGAGGAAAAGCTGTCGAACCTCCTGCTTGAGCTCGGCGCCGAGGGGCAGACGCTCACCCACCTGAAGAGCAAGCGGACGTATAAGGACAAAGCGCTCGAGAGCCTCCTGCGCGCGCTGGCGGAGCTGGAGCGGCTGTCGAAGGGCGTGCAGCGCTACCGCGTCGACCCGCAGGGCTACTTCAGCCGTTTCAACAAGAAGAAAGGGCTGCCGCTGTATTTGATCCGGATGGACAACAAGGAGCACTTCCTCTACGACGACAAGGAGCTGGCCGAGTTCGCGAAGGACAACGACTTGGACATCGAGGAGCTGGAAAAGCAATCCGCCGGCATGGACGCGCAGTTCACCGAGGTGTTCGCGGCCGAGGACCTGGCCGAGCTGGCCAAGGAGCTGGCGAAATTCGACCTGTCGCTTGAGGAATATTTCCCGCAGGATTCCAAGCCCGCTTTCAAGCTCGCCGGCGAGAAGACGAGCAGGACGTTCGGCGGGCTGCGCGAAGCGCTGCTCGCCGTCGAGGAAGAGGGTCGCCGGGATCTGGCGATCCAGCGCTACAAGGGGCTCGGCGAAATGAACCCGCAGCAGCTGTGGGAGACGACCATGGATCCCGCCAAGCGGACGCTGCTGAAGGTCACCATCGAGGACGCGGTCGAGGCCGACGAGCGGTTCACGACGCTCATGGGCGAGGCGGTGGAGCCCAGAAAACAATTTATTGAAGCGCACGCCCTCGAAGTGAAGAACCTGGACATCTAAGCGTATGTACGCAGCCGGCGAAAAAATCATCCCGCGGGACATCGAAGAGGAGATCAAGGACTCCTACCTGTCGTACGCGATGAGCGTCATCGTCGGGCGAATGCGCGCGCATTGTCGGGGAGTGTTTTGTGAAGGACACCCTGGTGTTGACGACGCAAGGGCTCGTGCCTATCCAGGACATCCAGCGGGGAGACAAGGTTTTTACCGAGCGAAGCACCAGGAGGGTCGTCGAGCTTTACGAAATGCCGCCTCGGCCGCTTCTGGAGGTACGGCTAGAGAACGGGACGCGGAGCGTCGCCACGCCCTCCCAGCGGTTTCGTGTGCTGACCCCCCGCCTGGACTTCGCCTGGAAAGACGCGAAGGATCTGACACCGGAAGATTACGTCGTGGTCCGCGCCAGTTACCCGCAACTAAACGAAGCCGTAAGGCTCCAGCGAGTGCGCCCAGAAGACCCGGCCCGCCTCGATGAAACCGTTGCCTATATGCTGGGGTTCTGGCTATCTGACGGTTGGGTCGAAAAAGCCACAGGGCGCATTGGTTTTTATTCGAACACGAAACCCGTTATCGAGCGCATCGTCGCGATCCTCCGAGAGCGCTTTTCGCTGGGCGTAGTGCTTGAGGAGAAACCGTATAGCGTCCAAACGGTTCAGGGGTCGCGGCAACACTGTGGCTACCAAGCGAGGGTAAGTCGCGAAGCATTCACGCGGTTCCTGGACGTGAATTTCGGTCTCGCACAGTGGGACGCCGAGACAAAGCAAATCCCGGTGTCGATATTTCGGTCCCCCCGCGCCGTGATTTGGGCGTTCGTGAGCGGGCTTATTGACGGAGACGGGAGCGTCCACGCCACGCGCAACACCATTCACTACGGCTCTGTTTCCTCTGCGCTGATTGAGCGGTTAGCGGTCCTCTTGCAACACCAGGGAGTTTTTTGTCGCCGGTTTCGCGAAGACGCGGCGGACGCTTCCTCTCATCGTGTGAATGGACGAGCCATCGTCGCCAGACGCGCTTTTCACTACCTGGAGATTCGCGGCTCTAACGCGGTGCTGCTAGCCGCACAGACGCGTCCGCTCAATCCGGAAAAACGGGCGCGTCTTGAGCGTATCGCACAAGCGCGCCTCAAGAAAACCGGACACGAAATCATCCCATGGGCCGGCGAACGGATATTTGCCGAGCTGAGCGCCGCTCATCTGGGGAGCGGCTGGTACCAGGGAAGCGACGGACAGAAGTTTCGCCAAGGCATTCGCTACGCAACGGGGACAAAGATTCGATATGCGTGCGACCTGCGCGCTGTCCCGCTACGACGCTCGCAAATCGCAGAGTGGGGCATCGCGTCTAAGCTTCGGCGCATAGGGTCTCCACTTAGCGGCTTCGTTGAGCGCGTCGCACAGGACGACGTGTACTTTCTTCAGGTCGCTGCTGTGACGCCGGCACCGGCAGAACCGACGTATGATGTTCAGGTTGAGGGCGAGCACCAGTTCGTCGCTAACGGCATGATCGTCCATAACTGTCTTGGAAAATATCACCCGCACGGCGACATGGCGGTCTATGACGCGCTCGTGCGCATGGTGCAGGACTTCTCGCTGCGCTATCCGCTCATCGACGGGCAGGGAAATTTTGGAAGCGTGGATGGGGACGCCGCGGCCGCCCTCAGATACACCGAGGCAAGGCTGGCGCACATCGCGGAGGAGCCTCAGCGAGGTCGTCGACGCGCTCGTCATGCTCATCGACGAGCCGGAGACCGAGCTCAACGGGCTGATGGCCGTCATCCAGGGGCCGGATTTCCCGACGGGCGGCATCATCTGCGGCCGCGACGGCATCGTGGACGCGCTCCAGACCGGACGGGGCACCCTGCGCATCCGCGCCAAGGCCCACGTCGAGCAGCTCAAGGGCGGCCGGGAAGCGATCATCGTCACGGAGCTGCCGTACCAGGTGAACAAGGCGGCGCTCTTGGAGCACATCGCCAAGCTCGTGCAGGACAAGCAGCTCGAGGGCATCTCGGACCTGCGCGACGAGTCCGACAAGGACGGCCTGCGGGTCGTCATCGAGACCAAGCGCGACGTCAACGCCCAGGTCGTCCTGAACCAGCTCTACAAGCACACGCAATTGGAGACGACGTTCGGCGTCATCATGCTCGCGCTCGTCGACGGGCGGCCGCGCGTGCTGTCGCTCAAGCAGCTCCTGCAGCAGTTCCTCCTGCACCGCAGGGAGATCGTCGTCCGCCGCACGACGTTCGAGCTGGAGCGGGCCAAGGCGCGCGCCCACATCCTCGAAGGGCTCAAGAAGGCCATCTCGCACCTCGACGCCATCATCAAGGCGATCAAGCAGTCGAAGAGCCCGGCCGAGGCGAAAGAAACCCTGATGAAGCGCTGGGATTTCAGCGACAAGCAGGCCCAGGCGATCCTGGAGATGCAGCTGCAGCGCCTGACCGCCCTGGAGCGCGACAAGCTGGAGCAGGAGTACCTGGAGCTGATCAAGCGGATCGCCTATTACGAGGCGATCCTCGCCAGCGAACGGAAAGTCTACGAGGTCATCAAGGACGAGTGCCTGGCGCTCAAGAAGCGCTTCGGCGATGAACGGCGCACGCAGATCGTCGGCGAGGTCCAGGAGATGAAGATCGAGGACCTCATCGCCGAGGAGGACGTGGTCATCACCATCTCGCACGCCGGCTACATCAAGCGCCTGCCGGTCTCGGGCTACCGGCGGCAGAAGCGCGGCGGCGTCGGCGTCACGGCGATGGAGACGAAAGAGGAGGACTTCGTCGAGCATCTCTTCGTCGCCTCGACGCACGAGTACCTGCTGTTCTTCACGACGCAGGGCCAGGCGCACTGGCTGAAGGTCCACGAGGTGCCGCAGGCCAGCCGCTACGCGAAGGGCACCGCCGTCGTGAACCTGATTGCGCTGGAGAAGGACGAGCGGCTCTCGACGTTCGTGGCGGTCAAGTCGTTTGACGCGGAGAAATTCCTGGTGCTGGTGACGAAGCATGGGACGATCAAGCGCACGCCGCTGGACGCCTACGGCAACCCGCGCAAGGCCGGCATTATCGCGATCAGCCTCGAGAAGGGCGAGGAGCTCATCAAGGCGCACGTTACCGACGGGAGGCAGGAGATCCTCCTGCTGACCCGGCAGGGCAAGGCGATCCGCTTTCCGGAGGAGCAGGTCCGCGAGGTGGGCCGCTCCGCGCGCGGCGTGCGCGGCATCAGCCTCGGCAAGAGCGACGAGGTCATCGGCGCCGAACTGGTGCGGGCGGACTCGACGCTGCTGACCGTGACCAGCCTGGGCTTCGGCAAGCGGACGACCCTCGCCGAATACCGCCTGCAGAGCCGCGGCGGCAAGGGCATCATCAATATCAAGGCGACGAAGAAGAACGGCGAGGTGGTCGGCGCCAGGACCGTCGGGGACAAGGACGACGTGATGCTCATCACGCAGGAAGGCATGGTCGTCCGCTCGCGCGTCAAGGACGTGCGGGCGACCGGCCGCAACGCGCAGGGCGTCCGGTTCATCAGGCTGCACGGCAAGGATCGGGTCGCTTCGGTCGCGCGCGTGGCACTGGAAGAGGAGGCCGAGCCAGGCGAGTCTCCTGCGGCGGCGGCTCCGGAGAAGACAGCGAAGACGCCGGCCAAGACGAAAAAACGATAGCCTCTCTTGGCAATCTTCGTCCCCGTCGTCTAGTGGCAGGACAACAGCCTTTCGAGCTGACAACGCGGGTTCTCCGCCACACCGGGTAAGGATTGGTGGCGGATCCGCCCCCAACAAGAGCGGGTGGGCGGAGATTCCCGCCGGGAGATATGAGGCGTTCTTGATGACAACAAATGTGTGGTGCCGCGCCGGCCCTACGTCCCCATCGTCTAGTGGCAGGACAACAGCCTTTCGAGCTGACAACGCGGGTTCGATTCCCGCTGGGGACAGGTCGCTGGCCGGCGCGGCGCATCATACGAGATAGTCCCCACGCCCGGTGGGGAGCGCGTCAATGTCCGGGGCCGCTACGTGGCGCCGGGCCTGATTGATTTGCACGTCTGGGGCGAGCCGGACGATATCGCCCAGGACGCGGTTCAGCACGGCACAACCGGCTTCCTCGCCGCGATCGGGCCCGAGTCCCCGCAGGGGCTGGTCAATCATCTGGTGCAGTTCAACGGCTCGCTGCGGACCGGCGGCGCGACATGCCTCGGCGTCCACCTCGAAGGGCCGTTCTTGAACCCGCTGCGGGCCGGCGCCCTGGCCGGCCGCTGGCTGCGGCCGCCGGCGAGGCGGGAGCTGGGGCAGCTCGCGAAATTCGGCGGGAAGCGCCTGCGGCTGATGACGCTCGCGCCGGAGCTTCCCGGGGCGCTGGACGCGGTTCGCTGGGGCGCGCGGCGCGGTCTCGTCGTGTCGCTCGGCCATACCGATGCGAGCGACTTCATCGCCCGGCAGGCGGTCCAGGCCGGCGCGCGGGCCGTGACGCACATCTTCAACGGCATGCGCCCGCTCCATCACCGGGGTGTCGGGCTCCTGGGCGAGGCGCTGACGAACGACGCGCTGACGGCGATGGTGATCCTTGACGGCGTCCATCTCGACCCGCGCGTCTTCCGGCTCCTGGTGCGGTGCAAGGGCGTCGAACGGCTGGTGTTGGCCACGGATTCGATCCGGCATCACCGTCCCAAGGGCGCGGCGCTGTTCCGCGGGGCCTACTATCTGCAAGGCGGGATGCTGGCCGGCAGCAACCTGACGATGATCGACGCCGTGCGCAACGCGGTGGCGTTCGGAGGCGTGTCCGTCGCCGAGGCGGTCCGGATGGCCAGCCTCAACCCCGCCCGGCTCATCGGAGAGGGCGACCGCGCCGGGTCGCTGCAGATCGGCAAGCGGGCCGACCTCGTTGTCTTCGACGACCGGTTCCGCGTCGCCCTGACCCTCGTCGCCGGCAAGCCCGCCTACCGCGCGAAGGCCTGACGCGCATGTGCGGCATCGTCGGCTACATCGGCAAGCCCCCCGTCGTCCAGACGCTTCTCGACTGTCTCGGCCGGCTTGAATATCGAGGGTACGATTCCGCGGGAATCGCAGTCGTCAACGGGCGCGGGATTCAGGTTCGCAAGCGGGTTGGAAAGATCAAGGAGCTCGTGGCCTCAATTCAACAGCACCCCTTTGAAGGAACGTCAGGCATCGCCCACTCGCGCTGGGCGACGCATGGTCTCCCGACGGAAGCCAACGCGCACCCGCACACGGACTGCCGCGGCAGCCTGGCGATCGTGCACAACGGCATCATCGAAAATTACGCCGCACTGAAAGCCCGCCTGCAGGCGAACGGCCACCGGTTCCGCTCCAAGACCGACACGGAGGTGATCGCGCATCTCGTCGAGGACTACGCCAAGCGCCTGCCGGTCGCGCAGGCCTTCCGCCGCGCGCTGAAAGAGCTGCGCGGCTCCTACGCGGTCTGCCTCATCGCCAAGCAGGACCCGCAGCGCATCTACGGCGCGCGCGCGGGCAGCCCGCTCATCGTCGGAGTCGGTGACGGCGAGGCGTTCCTCGCCAGCGACGTGCCCGCGGTGCTGGCGAAGACCCGCCGCGTGATTTACCTGAACGAGGGCGAGGTCGTGGAACTGTCCTCCGACGGCGCGCGGCTGACGACGCTGAGCGGCGCGGTCATCCACCGCAAGCCCTCGACCGTGTCGTGGGACATCGCCTCGGCGCGGAAGGAAGGCTACGACCACTTCATGCTCAAGGAAATCTTCGAGCAGCCCTCCGCCGTCGAGCAGACCCTCGTCAACCGGCTGGACGCCGCCCGCGGCCGGATCGCCTTCGACCGGCGCACGCGGGCCTTCCTCGAGAAGCTCAAGCCCAATGAACAGTTCGTCCTCATCGCCTGTGGTACGGCCTACCACGCCGGGCTCGTCGGGGAGTACATGCTGGAGGAGCTGGCGCGGGTTCCCGTGGATGTGGACCTGGCCAGCGAGTTCCGCTACCGTGGCCCGATGCTCACCCGCGACACGACGGTCATCGCCATCACCCAGTCCGGCGAGACCGCGGACACCCTGGCAGGCGTGCGCCTGGCCAAGGAGCAGGGCGCGAAGGTCCTGTCCATCTGCAACGTCATGGGGGCCTCGATCCCGCGCGAATCCGACGCGGTGATGTACACGCATGCCGGGCCCGAGATCGCGGTCGCCTCGACGAAGGCGTACACGTCGCAGCTGTCGGCCCTCTACCTGCTGACGCTGTATCTCGCCAAGGCGCGGGGCGCGCTCTCCGCCGTGCGGTGGAGGTCGCTCGTCCGGCAGCTGTCGCACATTCCCTCGCTGGTCGAGCGCAGCCTGCGGGCCGAGCCGCTCATCAAGGAGATTGCGAAATCCTATGCCGGCGCGCGGGACTTCTACTATCTGGGGCGGCGCTACAACTATCCCTCCGCCCTCGAAGGGGCGCTCAAGCTGAAGGAGATCTGCCCCTCGATCCACGCCGAGGGCTATGCCGCGGGGGAGATGAAGCACGGCCCCATCTCGCTCATCCGCCGCGGCTGGCCGGTCGTGTTCCTCGCGACGGACTCGCCGGTCTACGAGAAGGTCGTGTCCAACATCGAGGAAGTGCGCGCCCGCAAGGGCGACTGCATCGTCATCGCCTCGGAAGGCGACCAGCGCATCCGCCGCTACGCGACGCATCTGATTCCCGTGCCGAAGACCGAGGAGCTGTTCTCGCCCATCGTCGCGGCCGCTCCCTTGCAGCTCCTCGCGTATCACATCGCCAAGCTGAACCGCTGCGACATCGACCAGCCCCCGAACCTCGCGAAAAGCGTCACGGTCGAGTGAGCGCGGGTCGCGGCGATGAGCGGCACGCTCTACGTGGTGGGGACGCCGGTCGGGAACCTCGGGGACATCACCCAGCGGGCGCTGGAGACCCTGAAGGCGGCGGACCTCATCGCCTGCGAGGACACGCGGCAGACCGGCAAGCTCCTGGAGCGCTACGGCGTGCGCCGGCCGATGGTGAGTCTGCACGACCATAACGAGCGCCAGCGCACGCCTGAGCTGCTGAAGAAACTGCGCGAGGGCCAATCGGTCGCGCTCGTGTGCGACGGCGGGACACCGCTCATCTCGGATCCTGGCTGGCGGCTCGTCCACGATGCGACTGAGGACGGCCTCGCAGCCACGTGGATTCCCGGCCCGACCGCGCTCATCGGCGGCCTGGTGCTGTCAGGGCTGCCGACCGAGCGGTTCGTGTTCGAGGGGTTCCTGCCTGCCAAGCCTGGCGCGCGCCGGCGGCGGCTTGAGGCGCTGAAGGACGAAGAACGGACGGTCGTCCTGTATGAATCGCCGCACCGGGTGCTGAAAACCTTGAGGGAAATCCGCGAGGTCCTCGGCGACGTGCCGATGGCCTGCGGGCGCGAGCTGACGAAGATGTTCGAGGAAGTCCGCCGGGGGCCGGTGAGCGAGCTCATCGCGCATTTCGAGCGTCACGCCCCTCGCGGCGAATTCGTGCTGGTCCTGTCCACCAGACATGTGTAATCGGGGGCGGGTGACGCCGAGGGGAGGCCCCTGCCGCCGGCCGCAGCCCCACACGCTCTGCTTCGCAGAGCGAAGCATGTGGGGCGAGGACGGCAGGCGGGGTCCCGAGGCGGCAGGCCCCGCCCAGACACCCGGCATTCGACAGTGTAACTTGAGACGATGAACAGCATTCACCCAAGCGCGGTTATCGGCAAGCGAGTCCAGCTCGGCGAGGGCAACGACATCGGCCCCGGCTGCGTGATCGAGGACGGCGCCGTCCTGGGCTCGCGCAACCGGCTGTGGATGCGCGTCTACGTCGGCCCCGGCACGACGCTGGGCGACGACAACCAGGTGCACATGGGCGCGGTCATCGGCCACGTCCCGCAGGACCTTGCCTTCAAGGACGCCGCGACCTCCGCCAGGGTCGGCCACCGCAACACCATCCGCGAGTACGTCACCATCCACCGCGGCACGAAGGAGGGCACGGCGACGGCGCTCGGCGATGACAACTTCCTGATGGCCAACGCCCACGTCGCCCACAACTGCGAGATCGGCAGCCGCGTCATCATGGCCAACCTGGCCACGCTGGCGGGCTACTGCGTGATCGAGGATGAGGCGTTTCTCTCCGGGCTCGTGGTCCTGCACCAGTTCGTCCGGGTGGGCCGTCTGGCGATGCTCAGCGGGCTGTCGGCGGTGAACAAGGACGTGCCGCCCTTCATGGTGTGCGGAGGGCGGCCGGCCGTCATCCAAGGGCTCAATGTCGTCGGGCTGCGCCGCTCCGGCATCGGCCCCCAGGCGCGCGAGGACATCAAGCGCGCCTACAAGCTCCTCTACCGCTCAGACCTGAACGTCTCCAACGCCCTCGAGGCGATTGAACGCGAAGATAACTCCAACGAGGTCAAGCAGTTAGTCGCCTTCATCAAGTCATCCGGGCGCGGCATCTGCGCCGGCATCACCGGCGAGGAGGGAGAGGAAGGCGACTCCCTCCTCCCCCGCAAACCCCTCCGCGTCCCCGCCAGCGGTTCGGAAGTTTCTGAGGGTTGACGAATTCGCTTGACGCAGGGGCGTTAGTTCGCTATACTGGTAAACAAGCTTGTCACCTTTAAGGGCCCGTCCTGAGAGGCGGGAAAGGGGATGTGATGCGGCTAGCGAATCAGGGTACCAGGTCTATGCTCCGACGCACGGTCGGGGCATTTTTTGTCTCCCAGGCACCCCGCCTGATTTGCCTCGCGGTGCGAGGCAAATCAAAACGGCGGGGCGCGGACGACAACCCCCCACACGATGACTGATTCCTCCGTCCGCGCGTTCCGCGAGAAGGCCAAGCTGCTCGACGCCGAGGCCGTCCGCCGGGCGCTGGTGCGAATCGCCCACGAAATCATCGAGCACCACAAAGGCACCGAGGGCCTGGCGCTCATCGGCATCCGAACCCGCGGGGCGGTGCTGGCCAAGCGCCTGGCCGCCGAGCTCGAGGCGATCGAGCCCCGACCTTTGGTCGGGGTGCCGGTCGGCGCGCTGGACATCACGCTCTACCGCGACGACCTGTCGCTGATCGCCCCCAACCCGGTCGTCGCTGATCGCCCCCAACCCGGTCGTGCGCGGCACCGAGGTCCCTTTCGACATCACCGACCTCAAGCTCGTCCTCGTGGATGACGTGCTCTACACCGGCCGGACCGTGCGGGCGGCGCTGGACGCGCTGATTGACCTGGGGCGTCCGACCGCGATTCAGCTGGCGGTGCTGGTGGACCGGGGGCACCGGGAGCTGCCCATCCGCGCGGACTACGTCGGCAAGAACGTCCCGACGAGCGCCAAGGAGCGCGTCGAGGTGCGGCTGCAGGAGACCGAGGGCCGGGACGAGGTCGTGATGGAGGAGGCGGCCTGATGGCCGACGCGGCGGTCCTCGCAGGGCCCTCGACCCAGACGCTGCAGTGGACCAAGAAAGACCTGCTGGGCCTGCGGGAGCTGTCGGCGGAGGAAATCCGCGCGATCCTCGCCACCGCGGAGTCGTTCCGGGAAATCTCCCTGCGCCCCATCAAGAAGGTCCCGGCCCTGCGCGGCAGGACCGTCGTGAACCTCTTCTTTGAGCCCAGCACCCGCACGCGCATCTCCTTCGAGCTGGCCGCCAAGCGCCTGTCCGCCGACATCATCAACATCTCCGCCTCCTCCTCGAGCCTGGCCAAGGGCGAGACCATCCTCGACACCATCAAGAACCTCGAAGCGCTCAAGATCGACGTCGTCATCATCCGCCACGCGGCCTCCGGGGTGCCGCACCTCCTCGCCCGGCACGTGTCCGCGTCGGTCATCAACGCGGGCGACGGGGCGCACGAGCATCCGACGCAGGCGCTCCTCGACCTCCTGACCATCCAGCAGAAGAAGGGCCGGCTGGACGGCCTGCGCGTGTCCATCATCGGGGACATCGCGCACTCGCGCGTCGCGCGCTCCAACATCTGGGGGCTGATGAAGCTCGGCGCGGCGGTGACCGTGTGCGGGCCGCCGACCCTGATCCCGCCCCACATCGAGCAGTTGGGCGTGCGGGCGACCTATGACGTCAAGGAGGCCATCCGCGAGGCCGACGTCCTGATGCTCCTGCGCATCCAGCACGAGCGGCAGGAAGCGGCGCTGGTGCCGAGCCTGCGCGAGTACCGCCTGCGCTATGGCCTGGACCGCGAGCGGTTGAAGGGCGCCAAGCCGGAGGTCCTCATCATGCACCCGGGGCCGATCAACCGCGGCGTCGAGATGGATTCCAGCGTCGCCGACGGGCCCTACTCGGTGATCCTCGACCAGGTGACGAACGGCCTGGCGGTGCGCATGGCGGTGCTGTACCTCGTCGCCGGCACGTCGAAAGCGGAGATCCCAGCCGATGAGTAAGCCGCTCCTGATCGTCGGCGGGACGGTGATTGATCCCGCCGCCAAGCGCGAAGGGCGGTTCGACATCCTCGTCGAGGACGGGGCGATCGCCGACGTCAAGCCGTCCATCCGCGCCCGCGAGGGGCTGGAAGCCGTGGATGCCGCAGGCCTGCTGGTCGTGCCGGGATTCGTGGACCTGCACGTGCACTTCCGGGAGCCGGGGCGCGAGGACAAGGAGACGATTGAGACCGGCTCGCGCGCCGCGGTGCGCGGGGGATTCACCGCGGTCTGCCCGATGCCGAACACCGATCCGGTCGTTGACCACGGCGGGGCGGTGGAATGGGTGCGCCACGAGGGCGGCCGCGTCGGGCTGGTGGACGTGCTGCCCATCGGGGCCCTGACGCGCGGGGAGCGCGGGGAAGAGCTGACCGATTTCGGCGAGCTGTTCGAAGCCGGATGCATCGCGCTGTCCGACGACGGCAGGCCCCTGGCGAACAGCCTGCTCATGCGGCGGGCGCTGGAGTACGCCAAGCTGTTCAATCGCCCCATCATCCAGCATGCCGAGGACCCGTCGTTGAGCGCCGGCGGCGTGATGCACGAGGGGCTGGTCTCGACGACGCTGGGCCTGAAAGGGATCCCATCCGAATCTGAAGCGGTGATCGTCGCGCGGGATCTGTCGCTGGCCGAACTGACCGGCGGGTGGGTGCACGTCGCGCACCTGTCCTGCGCGAAATCCGTCGAGCTCATCCGCCAGGCCAAGCGGCGCGGCGTGCGGGTGACGTGTGAGGTGACGCCGCACCACCTGGCGCTGACCGAGGAGGCGGTGGCCGGGTTCAACGCCGACGCGAAGGTCAACCCCCCGCTGCGCAGCGAGCAGGACCGGCAGGCGCTCCTGGCGGGCGTCGCGGACGGCACAATCGACTGCATCGCCACCGACCACGCGCCGCACACCGACTGGGAGAAGGACGCCGATTTCGACTCGGCCCCGTTCGGCACCACCGGCCTGGAGACCGCGCTGGGCGTGTGCGTGAGGGCGCTGGTGGAGCCGAAGACGCTCTCGTGGAGCCGGCTCATCGAAACACTCTCGACGAATCCCGCGAGGATTGCCGGGCTCGACGGCGACGGGCTCATCGCCGGCAAGCCGGCGAACCTGACGCTGATTGACCCGAAGGCGCCGTGGACGGTGGAGCCAAGCCGGTTCGCCTCGAAAGGCAAGCATTCGCCGTTCGCCGGATGGGAGTTGCCCTGCCGCGTCGTGAAGGTGATCCGGCGCGGGGAGGTCATGGGGTCAGACCCCAAAGGGGTCTGACCCCATGGAGAAGATGCGAAACGCGTGGCTGGTGCTGGAAGACGGAACCGCGTTCCGCGGGCGCGCCATCGGCGCGGACGGGGAGACGTTCGGCGAGGTCGTGTTCAACACCTCCATGACCGGCTATCAGGAGGTGCTCACCGATCCCTCGTACAAGGGCCAGCTCGTCTGCATGACCTACCCCCATATCGGCAACTACGGCGTCAACGACGAGGACGTCGAGTCGCACAAGCCGTGGGTGGACGGCTTCATCGTCCGGGAGCTGTCGCCCATCGCGAGCAACTTCCGCTCCCAGACGGCGCTCGGCGCCTACCTGACCCAGCACGGCCTCGTCGCGCTCGACGGCCTCGACACCCGCGCGCTCACCCTGACGCTGCGCCGCGAGGGCTCGATGAAGGGCGGCATCTCGACGACGGAGCAGGATCCGCAGGCGCTGCTCTCGCGGGTGCGCGAGTCGCCCGCCATCGTCGGGACGGATTTCGTGAAGGCCGTCACCTGCCAGAAGCCGTTTGAGTGGCCGCAGGAGCCGGACATACGCCCGCGGAAATACCACGTCGTGGTGGTGGACTACGGCGTGAAGTACGGCATCCTGCGCCAGCTGGCGGAGCTGGGCTGCTACGTCAACGTGGTGCCCGCGTTCCTGCCGGCCGATGAGATCCTCGCCATGAAGCCGGACGGGGTGGTGCTGTCGAATGGGCCCGCGGATCCCGCCGCCGTCACGTACGGCATCGAGACCATCCGCGGGCTCATCGGGCAGGTCCCGATCCTGGGCATCTGCCTCGGGCATCAGCTGCTGGGCCTGGCGTTCGGCGGCACAACCTACAAATTGAAGTTCGGCCACCACGGCGGCAACCACCCGGTCAAAGATCTGGACACCGGCAAGGTCGAGATCACGACGCAGAACCACGGGTTTGCGGTGGACCTCGGGTCGATTCCGGATCGGCGCGTGGAGCTGACCCACGTGAACCTCAACGACCAGGCGGTTGAGGGGATGCGGCACAAGGACCTGCCCATCTTCAGCCTGCAGTACCATCCGGAGGCCTCGCCGGGTCCGCACGACGCCCGCCACTTGTTCCGCCGCTTCCTGGATGAAATTTCTGGTGACTGAAGAGAGCGGACGGCTGGCTCGATGGCTGCGCCTGATGGGGTTTGACGCCGCGCACATCGCGACGTACCCGCTGAGCGCCGTCTATTGCGCGGCGCACAACGAGGGGCGCGTCATCCTGACGCGCAACCGACGCGTGAAGCCGGGCGCGCGCGTGCGCGTCGTGCAGGTGGAACGCACCGCTCTCGAAGGGCAGCTGCAGGAAGTCCTCACGAAGCTGTCGCTGCGGATCGACGACGGGCGGATGTTCAGCCGCTGCGACCGGTGCAACGTGCCGGTGGAGGGGATCGAGAAGGCCCGAGTGAAAGCCCGCGTGCCGGACTACGTGTATCAGACGCAGGAGGACTTCCACGCCTGTCCGTCGTGCCATCGGATTTATTGGGCGGCGACGCACTGGGAACGCGCGCAGCGGCTGTTCGACCGGTTGAGGAGGGCGGCACACGATGCCTGAATTCGTCGCGGACTTCCACATCCACTCGCGCTACAGCCGGGCCTGCTCCAAGGACCTCTCGGTCCCGGAGCTGGCGAAGTGGGCGAAGATCAAGGGGATCGGCGTGCTGGGGACCGGCGATTTCACCCATCCGCTGTGGCTGCAGGAGCTGAAAGACACCCTGCGCGACACGGGCCGCGGGCTCTTTGAGCATGACGGCGCGCAGTTCATGCTGACCGCCGAGGTCAACACCCTGTTCTACCGGCGCGCCAAGGCGCACAACGTCCACCACGTCCTGCTCGCGCCCTCGTTCGAGGCGGTCGAGCGGATTAACGACGGGCTGTCGGCGTTCGGCTCGCTCAGCCTCGACGGGCGCCCCATTCTTCACATGGACGCCTGGCGGCTGGCGGAGGTGGTGCTGGGCCTTGAGCCGCGCTGCCTCATCGTGCCGGCGCACGCCTGGACCCCGCACTTCGCGATCTTCGGCTCCAACTCCGGGTTCGACTCGGTCGAGGAGTGCTTCGAGCACCAGGCGAAGAACATCCATGTCCTTGAGACCGGCCTGTCGTCGGACCCGGCGATGAACTGGCGGCTGTCAGCCCTCGACCGCTACGCGCTGATTTCGAACTCCGACTCGCACTCGGCGAGGCGCATCGGCCGGGAAGCGAACGTGTTTGACTGCGAGCCGAGCTATGACGCCATCGTGAACACCCTGAAGGCCAAGGACCGGGCGAAATTCCTGTACACCGTGGAGTTTTTCCCGGAAGAAGGGAAGTACCACTTCGACGGGCACCGCAAGTGCGGCATCCGCTACGCCCCCGCGCAGACCAGGCAGCAGGGCGGGCGGTGTCCGGTCTGCGGGCGCGCGCTCACGGTCGGCGTGATGAGCCGCGTGGAGAAGCTGGCGGACCGCCCCGAAGGCGTGCCATCGCCGCACGCGGTTCCGTTCAAGCACAGCGTGCCGCTGGAGGAGATCATCGCGGATGCGCTGGGGGTCGGCGTCGGCACGCAGGCGGTGGACCGGGAGTACTTCAACCTGATTGACCGCTGCGGGACGGAATTTGCGGTGCTCCTGAAGGCGCCGGAAGAGCAGCTGCGCAAGGCGGCGCCGGCGAAGATCGCCGAGGGCATCCTGCGCATGCGCCGCGGCGACGTGACCGTCGCGCCCGGCTACGACGGGGAGTACGGCAAGGTGCACATCTTCGGCGGGGAGGCGGAGGCACAGCCCACCACGCCCGCCGAGCAGCAGATGACCCTCTTTTGATGCCCAAACGCACTGACATCAAGAAAATCCTCATCATCGGCTCAGGCCCGATTGTCATCGGGCAGGCCTGCGAGTTCGACTACTCCGGGACCCAGGCCTGCAAGGCCCTGAAAGAGGAGGGCTACGTCATCATCCTCCTCAACTCCAACCCGGCGACCATCATGACCGACCCGGAATTCGCCGACCGGACCTACATCGAGCCCATCACGCCGGAGACGGTCGAGGCCATCATCGAGGCCGAGCGTCCGGATGCGCTGCTGCCGACCATCGGCGGGCAGACCGCGCTCAACGTGTCGGTGCAGGTGGCGGAGCGCGGGGTCTTGGAGCGCTGCGGCGTCGAGATGATCGGCGCGAGCGTCGAGGCCATCAAGCGCGCCGAGGATCGCGAGCGGTTCAAGCAGACCATGAGCTCCATCGGGCTTGAGGTGCCGACGGCAAGCTACGCCCGCAGCCTCGAGGACGCGAAGGCCGTCGCGCAGCAGATCGGCTTCCCCTGCGTCATCCGCCCCAGCTTCACGCTGGGCGGCACCGGCGGCGGCATCGCCTACAACGTGGACGAGCTGGAGGCGGTCGCCAAGCGGGCGCTGGAGCTGTCCATGATCCGCGAAATCTCCGTCGAGGAGTCCGTCGTCGGGTGGAAGGAATTCGAGCTGGAAGTGATGCGCGACCGCCGCGACAACGTCGTCATCGTCTGTTCCATCGAGAACGTGGACCCGATGGGCGTCCACACCGGCGACTCCATCACCGTCGCGCCCGCCCAGACCCTGACCGACCGCGAGTACCAGCAGATGCGCGACGCCGCCATCGCCGTCATCCGGGCCATCGGGGTGGAGACCGGGGGCTCCAACATCCAGTTCGCGGT
>JACPTX010000038.1 GCA_016192545.1 Candidatus Omnitrophota bacterium
ATGGCGCGTCACCGCACCGGGCGGTATAATGGAGGCACGACACGCTGACCGGGATCGCGAGCCAACAAGGAGGAGACGGGCATGGGCAAGACGCTGGCCTGCAAGGACGTCGGGGTGGATTGCGACTTCGTGATCACGGGCAAGGATGAGGCGGATGTGCTGCGCCAGGCCGCCGAGCACGCCAAGGGCTGTCATCGCAACGTCCAGATGACGCCCGACGTGCAGGCGAAGATCCGCGCGGCCATCAAGGACGAAGGCGGTTCCTGCTGCGGCGGCTCGTGCCAGTAAACAACCCGGAGGCATTCCACACGGAAAGGACGCTGCATGGCCCACGTGAACTACCAATTTGAGAAGCGAAGAAGGGATTTGGAAAAGAAACAACGGCAGGAAGCGAAACGCCAGCGCAAGCTGGCACGCAAGCAGCAGCAGAGCGCCGAGCCGCCGGCGCCTCCTCCAAGCGCCTGAGGCGCGGGGCTAGCGGGGGGCGGGGAGGATGACGAGCTCTTCGGTGGGCGCCCACACGGTGCCGTCGGCGAAGCGCACCGCGGTCAGCACGAAGTAGACCTCGAAGACGTCCTCGTGGGGCAGGTTCTTGGACCAGCGGATCCGCTTGGATTGGCCGGAGGCGAGCGTCTGGGTGACGGAGTGCCGGGCGGTGTCGAGGCGCTCGCGGAAGGCGTTGAAGAACACCGTGCTGAGCTGCACCGCCACCACGTCCTGCCGGGCGTCGTTCTGAATCTCCACCTCCCCCTCGAGGAGATACGTCGGAATCTGCTGGTCCCGCCGGTTCGCATATCGTACGCGGCTGCGCTTGATCCGCACCTCCTGGCCGTCCGAGGCGGTCGCCAGGGGGAACTGGCTCGGCGTGCCATAGGTCTGGACGATCTTGAGCGAGGCCCGGCGCAGGACGACCGGCGACTCCTCGTAATTCGCGACCTTGGTCTGGACGGACCGCTGCAGCCCCAGCGCCGGCTCGGTTCCCGCGAAGAGGAGTGCTGCGAGCAGGCCCCAGGTCTTCGCACGCGTCCCCCGCATCGCGCCCATCATCCCGCACCTTTCAGACTATTCATGATCCTGAAGCTCAAAAGCGTGAATCCAGAAAGGTGCGGGATCATGAGTTCTTCGGCGGCGTCTTGCGCAGCCGCGCCGCGACGTGGCGCCGCTCGCTCTGGGCCAAGAGCTTTGCCTGCTGGGCCAGGAGCCGCAGCGTGGCCTGATGGAGGCCGGCCCACCGCAGGAGGAAGAAAGCGAGGATGCCGGCGAGCAGGCCGATGAGCGCGAGGAACGAGAGCACGATCCGATAAAACGGCCGCAGCATCACCGCGTCCGCCTGCTGGGCGATCACCCGCCAGCCGAACGGCTCGACCGCCGCCACCGCGGCGGTCCAGGGCCCTGCCGGGCGCCCCTGCCAAAACCGCATGACCTCGCCCTGCGGCGTGAGCGGGCGCTTGACCGGCGGCCAGGTGGACACGCTCTTGGGTTGCCCCGGCACCAATTGGAACGGATACGACACCAGAAACCCGGCCTGGTCCACGACGTACACGAACCCGCCCGGCTCCACCCGCACCTTGTCCAGCCACCGGGAGATGTCCTGCAGGCGGTACTGCACCTGCAGCAATCCCAGCGCCGCGTTGCCCTCATACACGGGGCTGGAGACCGCGACAACCTTCTCGCCGGAGGCCGCGTCGCGCAGGTAAACGCCTGAGACCGGCTGGCCCCGCCCCGCATGGGGGCGGGGCGGCTCAGCTGTCGCGGAGGACGCGTCCGCGGCGGCGGCCACGGCGGCCAGAGGCCGGCCTTCCAGGTCCAGCACCATGACCCGGTCAATCATGGGCGTGACGTCGAGCAGGAGCTGCAGCGACGTCTCGAGCGCGCCGCGGTCGCCGCGCTTGACCGCGTCAATGAAGGCGGGACGGCTGCCGAGCGCGTCTTCGATCTGCCGGGTCTGGTCCAGCTCTTCCCGGATGATGCGCGACGCGAGGCGCGCGGCGACGAGGAGGTCTTCCCCCTCCCGCGCCCGCCAGCCCCGCTCGTTCTCGGCGTACAGCCAGACGCACAGCCCGAGCAGCGGGATGCCGATGGCGGTGATCAGGAACGCGAGCGGCTGGCGGTACAGCTCGAGGAACCACGCCGGGAAGGACAGCCACGCGAACCGCGGGCGGGCAGAACCAGACGGGCGCGCCACTAGGACGTCTCTCCGAGCAGCGTCTTCGTCACCAGCAGGGTCTCCAGATATTCGAGGTTGACCGGCTTGAGGATGTAGTCGGTGGCGCCCAGCGCCAGGGCGTCCTTCATCGTCGCGTCCTCTTCCACCCCCGTGACCATGAACACGGTGGTGGCCGGGCGGAGGGCCTTGATCTGCTTCAGGGTCTCCAGGCCGTCGAGCTTGCCGCGCATCTTGATGTCCAGCAGCACGACCGTCGGGTTGTGGAGGCGGACCTGCTCCACCGCCTCTTCGCCGGAGGCGGCGCTCAGCGAGGAGAAGCCGTGCGTGGTGAGCGACTCCTGCAGGATCTTGCGCAATTGCGGCTCGTCATCCACCACGAGGACGGTGCCGGGCCAGCGTTCCGGCCTCGACGGCGGAGCCGCGGCGGCCCATCGCGTGACTTCCAGGGCCAGCATCTCGGGGGAGATGTCAGCCGGCAGGAGCGCTTGGACGCCGTGCGCAGCCGGTTGGGCGGCGGGAGCGCGGCCGAGCAGGATGATGGGCAGGCGGCTGTCGAAGGCCCGGATGCGGTCGGCCAGCTCCCAGCCGCTGATGTCCGCCAGCGCGACACCGGCCAGGACGAGGCCGGGGCGGGTGTGCTTCATCGCGGTGATGGCGCGCTCGCCGGACTGGACCGTGATGACGGCGAACCCCTGCCGGCGCAGCGCGGCCTCCAGCCGTTCGCGCAGCGCCCGGTCTTGCTCCACCACCAGGATGGGCTGAGCCGTGTTCGCCATGTCGGACAACCTCAAAAAGTCTACCACATCAGATGACACTTTGGTATGATTGCGCATGCGACGCCCATGTTAACCGTCGGACAGAAGGCCCCGGACTTCTCGGTCCTGACTGACAACGGCAAGCCGGTCAAGCTGTCGGACTTCCGGGGCAAGAAGGTCGTGCTCTACTTCTACCCGAAGGACGACACGCCGGGCTGCACCAGGGAGGCCTGCTCGTTTCGTGACGGGGCGGGCGAATTGCGCAAGCGCGGCGTGGTCGTGCTGGGCGTCAGCGCCGATTCGGTCGAGTCCCACAAGAAGTTCAAGACGAAGTTCCGGCTCAACTTCCTCCTCCTGAGCGATGCACAGAAACAGGTCGTCCAGGCCTACGGGGTCTGGAAAGAAAAGTCGCTGTACGGCCGCACCTACATGGGCCTCGAGCGCACCACGTTCCTGATCGACGAAGCCGGACGGATCGCGAAGGTCTTCCCGAGGGTCAAAGTGGACGGGCATTTCGACGAGGTGCTGGAAGCGCTCGATCCTTCGACGCGGGCCCCGGCCAAGGCCGGAGGGCCCTTGCTCAGGATCGCCCTGAGCGAGCGGCGCGAGTCGAAGGGCGACCAGCCCGCCGGGTCGTGCTGCAGCTGCGGCTGACATGATGACGGTTGAGACCGTTCTGGAGACGCAGCTGGAAGGTGTCGCGCTGTTCAAGCGCGGCAAGGTGCGGGACGTCTATGACCTCGGCGAGGAGCTGCTCATCGTCTCGACCGACCGCATCTCGGCGTTCGACGTCGTGCTGCCCACCGGCATCCCGCATAAGGGCGCGGTGCTCACGCAGCTGTCGGCCTTCTGGTTCGGCCGGATGCGGGACGTGGTCCCTGCGCACCTGCTCAGCGCCGACGTCGAAGAGATCATCCGCACACACGCGAGCCTGAAGCCGCATCGGGACGTGCTGCTCGGGCGCGCGATGCTGGTGCGCAAAACCCAGGTCGTGCCGATTGAGTGCGTGGTGCGCGGGTATCTGGCCGGCTCGGGCTGGAAGGAGTATCAGCAGACCGGCGCGGTCTGCGGCATCACCCTGCCGCCGTGGCTGAACGAATCCCAGGAGCTGCCCCATCCCATCTTCACGCCCGCGACGAAA
>JACPTX010000039.1 GCA_016192545.1 Candidatus Omnitrophota bacterium
GCGGCTCATCAAAGACGGCCGCATCCGGCGGGGCTCTCTCGGCGTGGGCGGGCAGAACGTGCCGATTCCCCAGTGGCTCATCCGGCAGCATCGCCTGCCGGTGGAGAGCGGCGTGCTCGTCATCACGATTGAACCGGGGAGCCCCGCGCATCACGCGGGTCTGGAAGAGGGGGATGTCATCGTGGGCTATGAGGATCAGCCCATCGCGGCCATTGATGACTTGCACCGGCTGCTGACGGATCGGCAGGTCGGCGTGACGTCGAGGGTGACGGTGCTGCGGGGGACTGAGCAGCTGGAGGCGGCGATTGTGCCGCAGGAATCGCGGCCGGATGCAGCCGGCTAAGTACGGTCAGCGGGTCGGTTGGTACGTCGCGAAGGAGTAGGGGGTTTCCCAGAGGCGGACGGCGGTCACGGGGAACTTCATCCGCCTGGCCACGTCGTAGATGAGCTTGGCGAGCGCCTCGGCGGTTGGGTTGGCGTCCAGCACATAGAGCGGCTCGCCGAGCCTGCGCAGGAGCGGCAGCGCCGGGTCCTGCCGCGACAGGATCATCTTGTGGTCGAGGTGCTCGTCAATCCAGCCCTGAATCTTGCGTTTGATCTCGCCGAAATCCTTCACCATCCCCAGGCGGTCCAGCCTCGCCGACGCCAGCTCGATCTCCACCTTGCCGTTGTGCCCGTGCAGGTGCCGGCACTTGCCCTGATACTTGAGCAGGCGGTGCCCGTAGCAGAAATGGATCTCGCGGGTGACCTTGAACATCAGGCGATGAGGCGTCCCCCGTCCACGGAGATGGTCGTGCCGGTCATGAAGTCGGTGCCTTCGATGGCGAAGAGGACCGCGTTGGCGATGTCCTGCGGCGAGCCCCACCGTTTCAGCGGCACGTTCTTGATGGCGCGCCGCCGCTCCGCCGCGCTCATATTCGGAGGCGGCAGGATGGGGCCGGGCGCGATCGCGACAACCTGGATGCGCGGGGCCAATTCCTTCGCCAGGGCTTTCGTGAGCGCGGTCAGGCCGGCTTTCGACACGCAGTAGGGCAGGTAATCGCGATACGGGCGCTCCCCGGCCCAATCCGTGAGGTTGATGATCTTGCCTCCGCTGCGCTTCCGCATCAGGCGGGCGGCGAGCAGGGAACAGAGGAAGGGGCCTTTGAGGTTGGCGTCGAGATGCGCGTCCCAGCCGCGCTCGGTCAGCCGCGCCAGCGGGGTGCGCACGAAGACGGAGGCGCTGTTCACCAGGACATCGAGGCGGCCGAAGCGGCGGGCGACGTGCCGGATCAGCCGCTTGGCATCCGCGGGGTTC
The DNA here is from genome assembly GCA_016192545.1 of Candidatus Omnitrophota bacterium. Classification (GTDB taxonomy): domain Bacteria; phylum Omnitrophota; class Gorgyraeia; order Aquiviventales; family Aquiviventaceae; genus JACPTX01. The sequence continues at coordinate 1,298 of JACPTX010000039.1, forward strand.
GCCAGGTCAGCCCGGATCGCCTCGGCGCGGACGCCGAACCGCCGCAGCTGCTCGACGGTCTGGGCCGCCTCGCGGCGGGACGCGCGATAGGAAATGACGACGTGCGCGCCTCGCTCGGCCAGCGCCAGGGCCATCGCCCGGCCCAGGCGCTTCGCCCCTCCGGTGACCAGTGCGACACGGTTAGTCAGATGCATCGCGCGCCCAGTATGGGGTCAGACCCCATTACCGTCAAGGGGTCTGACCCCTTTTCACTTCGAGGTGGGTAAATTGACTTTTAGGAGGGGCTCTGTTAGTCTCACGCCATGTCTCATGCCGGAGTCGTCGCGCTGGTCAGCGGCGGGCTGGACAGTCTGTGCCTCGCGCGCGCGCTGCTCGCGCAGCGCAAGACGGTGCATCCGGTCTACATTCGCTGCGGGCTGGTCTGGGAAGCGGCCGAGCTGTTCTGGCTGCGGGAGTGGCTGGCGAAACTCCGCCGTCCCGGCCTGCGTGCGCTGACGGTGCTCCAGGTGCCGCTGGCCGGCGTGTATGCGCGCCACTGGAGCCTGACCGGCCGCGGGGTGCCCTCGCGCGACAGCCGGGATGCCGCGGTGTACCTGCCGGGCCGCAACGTCCTGCTGGTGGCTCATGCCGCGCTCTACGCGGCCCGCGAGCGGCTGTCCACCATCGCGCTGGGGATTCTGGCCGGCAATCCCTTTGCGGACGCGCGGCCGGAGCTGTTGAAGCGCTTGAGCGGCGTGCTGAGCCGGTCGCTGTCGCACCGCCTCCGCGTGGCGGCGCCCCTGCGCCGTCTGAGCAAGGCTGCGTTGATTGCGAAATTTCCACGGGAACCGTTCGAGCTCACCTTCTCGTGCCTGCGGCCGGAGGCCGGCCGCCACTGCGGGCGGTGCAACAAGTGCGCCGAGCGGCAACGCGCCTTCGCGAAAGCCGGCGTTCCCGACCCCACTTCCTACGCGCAACAGAGAAGGGGTCAGACCCCTCAAGGACAGGGGTCTGACCCCTTTATTTGCTGATGTGGTATCGCGGCGGCGTCGGACAGTGGTCGTGGATCCTTCACCGGGTGACCGGCGTGGGGGTGCTGGTCTTCCTCTGCCTGCACATCCTCGACACCTTCCTCATCATCCTGGGCCCTGAGCAGTACAATCACATCATCGCGCTCTACCGCGTGCCGCTGTTCCGCGTGATGGAGGTGGGGCTGTTCGCCTCGGTCCTCTTCCATGCCCTCAACGGCGTGCGCATCATCCTCATCGATTTCTGGGTGGACCTCACGCGGTTCCAGCGCCGACTCTTCTATGCGGAAGTTGCCTGTTTCGTGGTCGTGATGATCCCGGTCGCGTACCTGATGCTCCGGCCGGTGTTCGGATGGTGAGATGACGACGAGCCTCTCCTATTCCTCTCCGAAGCCCTCCGGCGGGTTCGAGCTGTGGGCGTGGCTCTTCATGCGCCTCTCCGGGCTGGCGCTGCTGGGGCTGGCGCTTGGGCACCTGGTGATCATGCATCTCCTCAATAACGTGGACGCGATTGACTACAATTTCGTCGCGGGCCGCTACGTGGGATGGTTCTGGCGCGGGTATGACCTGGCGATGCTGCTCCTGGCGATGCTGCACGGCCTCAACGGCGCGCGCACCCTCCTCGATGATTACGTGCCGGCCCGCCGGCGCCGCGCGGCGGTGACGCTGCTGTACCTGATCGGCGCCGTCTTCCTCGTGATGGGCACGGTCGCCATCGTGTGTTTTACGCCTGTCACGGCCCCTCATTCCTGATGCCCCGCCCCGTCGTTCGCCATCAATACGATGCGGTCATCGTCGGCGCTGGAGGCGCCGGCCTCATGGCGGCCCTGGAGGCGTCCAAGACCTGCAAGACGGCCGTCGTGAGCAAGCTCTACCCGACCCGCTCGCACACCGGCACCGCGCAGGGCGGCATCGGCGCGGCGCTGGGGAATGTGGAGCCGGACAGCTGGGAATGGCACATGTTCGACACGGTGAAGGGCGGCGACTACCTCGCGGACCAGGATGCGGTCGAGTTCATGTGCCAGGAGGCGATCCGCGTCGTCTATGAGCTGGAGCACATGGGCCTGCCGTTCAACCGCACGCCGGAGGGCAAGATCGACCAGCGCCGCTTCGGTGGCCACACCAAGGAGTTCGGCAAGGCGCCGGTGCGGCGCTCCTGCTACGCCGCCGACCGCACGGGCCACATGATCCTCCAGACGCTGTACCAGCAGTGCATCAAACAGGCCGTGAGCTTCTTCGACGAATTCCACCTGCTGGATGTGCTGCTGCAGGACGGCCGCTGCGCTGGGGTCGTCGCGTTGTGCCTGGCCACCGGCGAGGTGCACGTCTTCCACGCGAAGGCCGTGCTGCTGGCGACCGGCGGATTCGGGCGGATGTACAAGGTCACCTCCAATGCCCACACGCTGACCGGCGACGGATGCACCGTGGTCTTCCGCCGGGGCCTGCCGCTGGAGGACATGGAGTTTTTCCAATTCCACCCGACGGGCATTTACAAGCTCGGCATCCTCATCACGGAAGGCGCGCGCGGCGAGGGCGGCATCCTGCGCAACGGCCGGGGCGAGCGGTTCATGGAGCGCTACGCGCCGACGCTGCTGGACCTGGCCCCGCGCGACATGGTCAGCCGCGCGATGTACCTGGAGATCCGGGAGGGGCGGGGCATCGAGGGCAAGGACTACCTCCATCTGGACCTGACACATCTGGATCCATCGGTGATTGACCGGAAGCTGCCGGACATCGCGGACTTCGTCCGCACCTATTTGGGGGTGGACCCGCACCGGCAGCCCATTCCGGTGCAGCCCACCGCGCACTACGCGATGGGCGGCATCCCCACGAATCTCCACGCGGAAGTCCTCGATGAGCGGGGGCAGGTCGTGCCGGGATTGTACGCCGCCGGGGAATGCGCCTGCGTGTCGGTGCACGGCGCCAACCGCCTGGGGACGAACTCGCTGGTGGATATCGTCGTGTTCGGGCGGCGCGGCGGCCAGCGCCTTGCGCAGTGGGCTCCCGCGGCCGATCACCTCCCCCTGCCAAAAGAGCCTGAGGTGATGGCGCAGGAGGCGCTCAGCCGGCTGACGACCAATCTCGGCGGGGAATCCGCCGCGCAGATCCGAGACGAACTCCAGCAGGCGATGATGGCCCAGGTGTCGGTGTTCCGGACCGAGGCGGGCCTGAAGGAAGCCCTGGCGGCGATTGTGCAGCTGCGCGTGCGCTACGGGCGGGTGGACGTGCAGGACAAGGCCCTGCGCTTCAACACCGAGCTCGAGGAGGCGCTGGAGCTGGGGTGCGTGCTGGATCTGGCGTGGGCGACGACCGTCGCCGCGCTGGCCCGCCGCGAATCACGCGGGGCGCACTGCCGGGAAGATTTCCCCGACCGCGACGACGCCAACTGGCTCAAGCATTCCCTGGCCGTCCTGCGCGACGGCGCGATCAGCCTGTCGGCCAAGCCGGTCACGATCACCAGGTTTCAACCCAAACCCCGCGTGTACTGACCGTCACGAGAGGAGCTTCGATGCTGGTCGACGTACGCATCAAACGGTTTCGCCCCGAGCAGGACGCCCAGCCGCGGTGGGCGGCCTACCGTGTGGAGGCCGAGCCGACCGACCGGGTCCTCGACGCGCTGAACACCGTCAAATGGCGCCACGACGGCAGCCTCGCCTTCCGCCGCTCCTGCGCGCACGGGATCTGCGGCTCCGACGCGATGATGATCAACGGCCGCAACCGCCTGGCCTGCAAGGTGCTCATCCGGGACCTGCGGCCGCCCATCGTCATCGAGCCGATGCGGGGCTTCCCGGTGGCCAAGGACCTCATCGTGGACATGGACGGCTTTTTCGCGAAGTACCGCAGCGTCAAACCCTACCTCATCACGGAGGAGCCCGCGCCCCAGGCCGAACGCCCGCAGAGCCCCGAGCAGCGCGAGCGGTTCGAAGACACCACGAAGTGCATCCTCTGCGGCGCGTGCACGACGTCCTGCCCGTCGTTCTGGGCCAACCGCGAGTATCTGGGGCCGGCGGCCATCGTCCAGGCGCACCGGTTTCTGTTCGACAGTCGTGATCACGGCGCGGCCGAACGGCTCCCCGTCCTGAATGAGCGCAGCGGGGTGTGGCGCTGCCGGACCATCTTCAACTGCACCGAGGCCTGTCCCCGCGGGATCAACGTCACCAAGGCCATCGGGGAAGTCAAGAAACTCCTCCTGCGTCAAAGCGTCAAGTAAAAGGGGACGTTTCTATTTTTTTTATGGAGTTCCGTCGTCGGAAAAATAGAAACGTCCCCGTACTTCCGCCGTTCCGACGAGGCAACCTCCCGCCGTTTCCGGGCTGGCGCGCCGCGCTCGGGCCGGGCATCGTGTGGATGGCGCTGGCCCAGGGCTCCGGCGAGCTGATCTGGTGGCCCTACCTCATCGCCAAGTACGGCCTGGCCTTCCTCGTCCTGCTGATTCCCGCCTGTCTCTTGCAGCTGCCGATCAACTACGCCATCGGCAGCTACACCCTCCTGACCGGCGAGACGATTTTTCAGGGGTTCCTGCGCCTGCACCGCTGGATCGGCCTGGCGCTGTGGCTCCTCATGACGCTGTCGTTCCTGTGGTTCGGGGCGTTTGCCTCGGCCGGCGGCACCGCGCTGGCCGCGCTGACGGATTTTCCGGCGGGATGGGGCGACCGGGGACAGACGTTGTTCTGGGCGTACAGCTCGATGGCGGTCTTTGTCGCGGCACTCATCGGCAGCCGGGTCATCTACACCGTCGTCGAGCGCGTGATGGGCGCGGTCGCGGTCATCACCGTCGTCGGGCTGGTCGTGGCCTGCAGCCATCCGACCGTGCTGTCGCAGGCCCCGGCGTTTCTCCGGGGATTGGCGCTGCCGCAGTGGCCGCCGCCGCGGCCCTGGGAGGCGGCGGACGCGGACAAGCTGCTGACCGCGATCACCTTCGCGGGGCTGGGCGGGTTCTGGACGCTGTTCTACTCCTACTGGCTGCGCGAGAAGGGCGCGGGGATGTGCCGGACCATGGGGCACATCGAGGGCCTGGCGGGCCGGGCCGAGGTTGCCTTCGATGCCGGGATCGTGCCGGACCCCGCGCTGGTGCAGCCGCGCGAGCTCGGCCGGTGGCGGAAGTTTCTCGTCGTGGACAGCGCGGTGGGCATCGTCGGCAACATCGCCACGACGCTCATGACGTGCCTCCTGGCGTACGCGGTCCTGTTCCCGCAGGGGCTGGTACCGGAAAAATACCAGCTGGCGGTGGTGCAGGCGAAATTCTTCGAGGTGAGCTGGGGCGCGTTCGGACGCGTGCTGTTCCTGGTTGTGGCGGCGGCCTTCCTCTCGGATACGTGGATGGCGACGGCCGATGCGGTCGCGCGGATTCACACCGACGTGGTGCTGAGCGTGTTTCCCGGCGCGCGGCGCTGGTCCGTGCGCCGCTGGTACCTGACGTTCCTCGTCCTGCTGACTATCGTCACCTCGGTGACGATGTGGTTCGCCGAGCCGGGCCCGCTGATTCTGCTCTCCGCGCTCATCGGCTTCCTGGGCACCGTGACGTTCGCCTTCCTCCTCTATTGGCTGAACTACCGGTATCTGCCGACGGTGATTCCGAAGACGCTCGGCCCCCGGCGCCTGGCCGCGCTCGGCCTCGGCGTCGCTGGCGCGGCGTACGGCGTCTTGGCGGTCGCCTACCTCTGGGTCCGCTTCACCGGCTCGTGATTGACGGGCTGGCGGGCGACCGCTATGCTACAGACTGTCGGGGTCAGACCCCTCAAGAACGACGGTCTCACCTGACGGGGTCAGACCCCTCTAGCGAAGGAGGCGGAGATGGCGACGTTGAAGCTCGGTGATGCGGCGCCGGAGTTTGCGCTGCCGGGGGTGGACGGCAAGACCTATCGGCTCGCGGACTTCCGCGAGAAGGCGGCGGTGTGCGTCATCTTCATGTGCAACCACTGTCCCTACGTGAAGGCGACCATTGACCGGATGATCGCGATCCAGCGCGACTACGCCGCCAAGGGGGTCCAGTTCATCGGGATCAACTCGAACGAGACGAAGAATTATCCTGAGGATGACCTGCCGCACATGATCCGCTGGGCCAAGGAGAAGGCGTTCAATTTCCCGTACCTGCGCGATGACACGCAGGCCGCCGCGCGCGCCTACGGGGCGGAGCGCACGCCGCACATTTTCCTCTTCGACCGGAACCGGAAGCTCTGTTACACCGGTGCCATCGACGACAATACCAAGGAGGAGTCGAAGGTGAGCCGCCGGTATTTGCGGGAGGCCCTCGACGCCCTCCTGGCGAACCAGCCGCTGAAGGACACCGAAACCCACGCCGTGGGCTGCACGATCAAATGGGCACAATAAAAGGGGTCAGACCCCGTCACTTGAGGCCGTCGTGCTTGAGGGGTCTGACCCCTTTTACTCCGCAGAAAAGTGACAGTCACTTTTCATGATGGCAGGACAGAAATCGCGGATTGGATTTTTGGGACTAGGCGTTATGGGCTCGGCGATGGCCGCCAACGTGGCCCGCGCCGGCTTCCCGCTGGTCGTCTGGAACCGCACCGCCGCCAAGATGGAACCGCTTCTGCGGCTCGGCGCGAAAGCCGCCAAAACCCCGGCGCACGCCGCCGCTGAGGCCGAGGTCGTGATTACGATGGTCTCCAGGCCGCAGGACGTCGAGCAGGTGGTCCTGGGCCCGGAGGGCGCGCTGGACGGCCTGCAGAGCGGCTCGGTCCTGATTGACATGAGCACCGTCTCTCCGGCGACCTCCCGCAAGCTCGCCGGCGCGGTGGCGACCAAGCAGGCGGAGTTTCTCGACGCGCCGGTCGTCGGCTCCAAGGGTCCGGCGACCGAGGGCGCGCTGGTCATCCTCGTCGGGGGGCTGCCGCAGACGTTCGAGCGGTGCAGGCCCGTGCTCTCCGCGATGGGCAAGACCTTGATCTACGCGGGCAACGTCGGCATGGGCTCGGCGCTGAAGCTCGTGACCAACCTGATGCTCGGGCACCTCATGGCCGGGTTCGCCGAGGCCGTGACGCTGGCGAAGTCCGCGGGCCTGGACCCGAAGAAATTCCTGGAGGTGCTGGCGGCCAGCACGTTCCCCTCGCCGTGGTATCAGACCAAAGGGACCGCGATGCTGAAGGGCGACTTCAGCACGCACTTCGCCCTGAAGCACATGCGCAAGGACTTCGAGCTGATGGCGGCGCTGGCGCAAGAATTGTCCGCAACGCTGCCGGTGACCGAAACGGTGCGGCGGCTCTTCGCCGAGGCCGAGGCCGCGGGCCGCGGCGAGCTCGACTACTCCGCGATCTTCGCCCAGCTGAATCCGCAGCGCAGCGCGCTGCAGACGACATGAACCGGAGTCCGGCGCAGCAGCAGAAGCTGCAGCCCCTGCGGCGGGACATCCATTTCCTCGGCGAGCTGCTGGGGCGGGTGCTGATTCATCAGGAGGGCCGCGCGCTCTTCGACACCGAGGAGCGCATCCGCCGGCTGGCCATCCGCATCCGCCGCCGTTACCGCGCGGCGGATGCGCGCGCGTTCGTCCGGCTGCTGAACACCCTCGATGCCGCCACCGCGGTCAAGATCATCCGCGCCTTCTCGGTCTACTTCCAGCTCGTCAACATCGCGGAGGAGAACCACCGCCTGCGCCGCAAGCGCTACTACGAGGGCCTGCCGGGCTTCCATCCGCAGCGCGGCTCGGTCGAGGACGTCGTGCACCGGCTGCGCGCGGCCAAGATTCCCTTCCGCCGGCTCGCCGACCAGGCGCAGCGGCTGGCGGTCAACCTCGTGCTGACCGCGCATCCGACCCAGGCGCTGCCGCCGGCGGTGCTGACGAAACACCGCGCCATCTGGGACTGGCTCCTGCGCCGCGAGCAGCTCCAGCCGACGCCGAAAGAGGAACGGCGCATCGTGCAGGGGCTCTTCGAGGAAATCTTGAGTCTGTGGCAGACCGACGAGCTGCGGGTCGCCCGCCCGACGGTGGAAGATGAGGTGGAGCACGGGCTCTACTATCTCTCGTCGGTGCTCTACGAGGCGCTGCCGGACACCGTGATGGCGTTTCAGGACGAGGTCGAGCGGGTCTACGGCGCCCGCCCGCCGCCGGCGCCCATGATCCGCTTCGGCAGCTGGATCGGCGGGGACAAGGACGGCAACCCCAACGTGACGCATCAGACGCTGCGCTGGGCGCTCGGCCGCTATCGCCAGGCGGTCCTCGGCAACTATCTGAATTCGCTGCAGCGCTTGAGCGAGCGGCTCACCCAATCGGACCAGCTCTGCCGGATGCATCCCGCGTTCCTGCGGTCGCTGGCGAACGACCGCCGCGCGTTTCCCGCGCTGGGCGAGTCGCTGGACCGCTCCGCATCCCATCAGCCCTACCGCCAGAAACTGCTCCTCATGACGCACCGCCTGCGCCAGATGATCCGGCATGTCGCGTCGTCGGCGGACGGCTACGCCGGTGTGGAGGATCTCGCGCGCGACGTCGCGCTGATTCAGAAGAGTCTGGTCGCTCACCGCGCGGATCCGATCGCGCAGCGCGAGCTGGCGAAGCTGTCGCTGCAACTCCGGCTCTTCGGGCTGTCGTTCGCGAAGCTCGACGTGCGCGACCACAGCCGGCGGCACCTGGAGGCCTTCGCCGAGCTCGTCCGGATCCACGAGCTGGCGGACTCGGACCCGCGCGCGATGCCGGAGTCCGAGCGGTTCGCGCTCCTGGAGCGTCTGCTCGCCCAGCCGCGGTACCTCGACCTGCTCCGGGGCGCCTCACCCGCCACCCAGGAAGTCGTGCGGACGTTCCAGGTGATGGCGGACTATCTGCGGCACGTGGACCCGGAGGCGATTGACGGCTACATCATCAGCATGACGCATCAGCCCAGCGACGTGCTGGCCGTGCTGTGGTTCTTCCAGCAGACCGACCTCTTCGGGCGCACGACGCGCGATTGGTACAGCGCGGCCCACATCATCCCGCTGTTCGAGGGGATTGACGACCTGCGGCGCGCGCACGAGATGATGGGCGCGCTGTTCCGCCAGCCGGCCTACCAGCAGCAGCTGCGGGCGCGCGGGCGGCTGCAGCAGATCCAGCTCGGCTACTCCGACTCGAACAAGGACGGCGGGTTCTTCACCGCCAACTGGGAGCTGTATCAGGCCCAGCGGCGGCTGCATGCGGTCGCCAAGGCCCACCGCGTGCGGCTGCAGCTCTTTCACGGGCGGGGCGGGACGATCGGGCGGGGCGGGGGCCCCCTGCATCAGACGATCCTCGCGCAGCCCGGCGGCACGCTCGAGGGGCGCATCAAGATCACCGAGCAGGGCGAGGTCGTCGCGGCCAAGTATGCGAATCCCTTGATGGCCTTCCGCAACCTGGAGCTGGCGCTCTCCGCCGTGCTGGAGGCGACCCTGCTCGTGCCCAAGCCTGACCCGCGCCAGGGACGGTGGGACCGGCTGATGGAGGAGCTGTCGCAGGCGGCCTACCGGTGCTACCGGCAGGCGGTCTACGAGGACCCCGCGTTCTGCGACTATTTCCAGCAGGCGACGCCGATTGACGCGATCGAGGAGTTTCGGATCGGGTCTCGTCCTGCGCGTCGGAGCGCGTCGCGGCGCATCGAAGACCTCCGCGCCATTCCCTGGGTGTTCAGCTGGGTGCAGAGCCGCTATCTGATCCCGAGCTGGTTCCCGTTCGGCAGCGCGGTGGAGGCGTTCGCGCGCAGCCATCCCAACGGGCTGCGCGTCCTGCGGCAGCTCTATCGGGACGGAGCATGCCCGGACGCGCCGGGTGGTGCTCGCCGTCACCGGGCAGCGCGAGCTGCTGGACGCCAACTACGTCCTGCAGAACGCCATCCGCCTGCGCAACCCCTACGTGGACCCCATCAGCTTCCTGCAGGTCCGCTTCCTCAAGGCCCACCGCCAGGCGCCCAACGGGGCGCGCCGGCGGCAGCTCGGGCGCGCGCTGGCCTTGACCGTCAACGGCATCGCGGCCGGCATGCGCCACACCGGCTGAGCCCACGTTAACCAACATCTTGGCTATTATTGAGATTTTGTTGGTTAACAGCCCCCTTGCAGACAGTTAACCAACACTGTACAATTATATTGCTCTGTGTTGGTTAACCATCCAAAGAGGAAATCATGGGTGCTGTCAGAGGGATCTTAGGAGAAGAGCTGGGGCGTCTTCAGGAAGCGGAGAAGAGCTATCGCAAGGCGATCAGCGCGCTCCCAAAAGGCAGCATCCAGCGCAAACGGATTAAGGGGAAGCCCTATCCCTACCTGGTGTTCCGGCATGGAAACAGGGTGGTATCTCGGTATCTGGGGCGGTTACTGAGGGAGGACCTGGAGAAGCTGCGCCACGACATTGAGTTGAGACGAAAGCAGGAACAACTCTTGCTCCAGGTGCGAAGGAATATGCTCCAACTCAAACGAATGCTCCATGGAAAAAGACGCCCAGCGAGAGTGCTCTAATACGTTCGCCAAATGAGCCATTTAGTGCGGGAGGGCAGGAGCATGAATCGTCGCCAAGTGGTCGTGCTGTGGGTCGGTCTGACGCTTGCCATCTGGATGTTGGTGAGTTGGCTCGCGTCGGAGGAGGGGTCCAGAAGCATAATGACAGGCTCATCCTTCCGCGTCCTTCAGAAACCCGTCTGGGCTCCCGTTCCACAAGGGATGTTCAATGTCTTGGCAGTCATCTCTCTGACTGGATGCGGCATCTATCTCCTCCGCTCGCCAAAACCGTAATGCTCGCCGCTGGCATGCGCCACACCAGCTGAGCCCGCCGGTAGTGGACAACTTTGGCGGGTCCTGCCGCCTCGGGACTCCGCCATCCGTCCTCGTCCGCCAAAGATCGTTGGCGGACTGCGGCCAGCGGCAGGAGCCTCCCCTCGGCGTCACCCGCCACCAAACTTGACCACTACCAGCCCGCCCGCGGTTTTGACACTCGGCGGGAAGTGCGCTATAATGAACTGCTTGCAACGTTGGGATTCTCGACGTGGCAACGCGCTGTGGGAGCGCACGCAACACCTGCCTGTACGAGCACCCTGTGCTCACGATATCGTCTGACCGACTGAGTGTCAGCCTGCCAACTCATTGTGCAGGAAGGCCTTCCGTGTTCCGGTCC
>JACPTX010000003.1 GCA_016192545.1 Candidatus Omnitrophota bacterium
CATCGGCGCCGGCCTGCTGGAAATCCTCCGCAACCGCCTCACGATCCTCACCGACACCGTGCAAGAACAGCCTGCGGCGTAAATGATTGGAGACCTCGTCTCCGCCAAGCGGGATTGGCTCTGGTACGGCCTGTGCCTGCTTGTCACCCCGTGGCTTGTCGGCCGGCTGGGGCTGACGAGCCAGCAGATGCTCGCCGTCGGCGGCTTCTGCGTCATCCTCTACGGGGCGATCTTCTTCTGGAAGTTCCGCCTGGCGTTCGCCTGCATCGGCTGCGCGCTGCTCATGGCGGCGCGGCTGCTCGATGTGCCGCACTTCGTCGAGTTCGCCGGCCTCGACATCATCACGTTTCTGATCGCGATGATGATCGTCGTCGGCTTCCTGGAGGAGAACCGCTTCTTCGAGTACGTCATTGACCGGCTGCTGGCGTTCATCGGGCCGCATCCCAAGCGGATCATGGTGGTGATGATGGCGGCGGCCGCGCTCTCGGCGGCGCTGGTGGATGAGGTCACGTCCATCCTGTTCATGTGCGCGGTCATGCTCAATCTGCTCAACAGCGGTTCAGACTCCCCTCGGATCAACCCGGTTCCCTTCATCATGATGCTCGTCTTCACGACCAACGTCGGCTCCAGCGCCACGGTGGTCGGTAATCCCGTTGGGGTGATTATTGCCCTCCGTAGCGGGCTGACGTTCGCCGATTTCCTCCGGTGGGCGACCCCGATCTCCGTCGTCTGCACGGCGCTGGTCATCCTGCTGTGCCTGGGGTGGTTCGCCCGGGACATCAAGGCGCTGAAATCGGTGCTGGAGGGCCGCCGGGGCGAGCGCAAGCTGGAGGGGCTGGCGGAAGAGGAGCACGCGACCCGGAAGGGCATCCGCCGTTCCGCCTGGCTGTTCGGGTCGGTGATTCTCGGATTGGTCCTCCATCACCCGATCGAGCAGCTGCTGCACCTGGAGCGCAACACGATGCTGCTCGGGGTCGCGCTGTTCGGGGCGGGGACGGCGCTGGCGATCAGCGGCGAGAAGGCGCGCGACCTGGTGGACCGGCGGGTGGACTGGTGGACGCTCGCGTTCTTCCTCTTCCTGTTCGCCTCGGTCGGGACGCTCAAGCAGACCGGCGTGACCGCGGTCATCGCGCAGCACATCATCGCCTGGTCCGGCGGCAGCGTGCCGGTGCTGACGACGATGTTCGCCTGGGCCTCTGGCGCGCTGACCGCGGTCATGGACAACGTGCTGGCCGTGGCGACGTTCGTGCCCATCGTCAGCGACGTGGCGCAGGAAGGCCTGCAGACCTTCCCGCTGTGGTGGGCGATGCTGATGGGCGGCACCCTCATGGGCAACGCGACCCTGATCGGCTCCACCGCCAATATCGTGGCCGCCGGGCTGCTGGAACGCCGCAAGGTCGGGGAGATCACCTTCGCCCAGTGGCTCAAGCCCGGCCTGCTCGTCGCCATCCCCGCTCTCCTGCTCGCCAACGCGCTCCTCCTCCTGCAGCTTCCCCTCATGCCGCGCTAAGCCTACCTTGAGGCCGTCGTCCCCGTCGAGTATAATACCGGTTACCGTCGAGTTGCCCGAGACGGGCGATTAGCTCAGTTGGTCAGAGCAGCGGATTTACATTCCGCAGGTCCCTGGTTCGAGCCCAGGATCGCCCATTGCGATTGTTGTTAGAGCATTTTCGGGGACGTAGCTCAGTTGGTTAGAGCATTGGCTTGTCAAGCCAAGGGTCGCGGGTTCGAGCCCCGTCGTCCCCGTTTTCAATCGACCTCATCGCGGCGTCAGGAACACCCATGTCGGATCGCGTAGCGGCACAACCGGTCGTTCGCCAGGCGGGCACGGACGCTGAGCAGGTGGCGTGCGTCCTCTGCGGGTCGGAGCAGGCCACCCCGACGATGACGGCGAGGAACTTCGACTCGCCGGAGCAGGCCGGCGTGTCGTACCAGGTGGTGCAGTGCCGCGGCTGCGGCCTCCAGTTCCTGAATCCGCGCCCCTCCCCCGCGCAGCTGGCGTCATTTTATCCCGAGCACTACTACGCCTACGTGGAGACTGAGCCGAAGCCCATCGGACGATTCAAGGCCTTCTGGGAATGGCTTGGGCGCTGGTCGAAACTCAGCCTCCGCAGGGCCTTCTGGCAGTACCCGGCCCCCTCCGGCCGGGTCACGCTCTGGGCGCTGCGGCTGGTGCTGTGGCCGCTGTGGCTTCGCATGGTGGTCCTCGGAAAGGATCTGAAGGTGGTCCCGTACCGGGGGCAGGGGCGCCTGCTCGAAGTGGGATGCGGTAAGGGGGCGTGGCTCGACTACCAGCGGCAGTACGGGTTTGCAGTGACGGGCGTGGAAATGAGCCGGTCGCCTGTCGACGTGGCGCATCGGCGCTACAAGCTCGACGTGCGGCGGGGCACGCTCGAGGACGCGAAGTTTCCGGACAGGTCCTTCGACCTCATTTACATGTCCCATGTGTTTGAGCATCTGCCCAATCCGGCCGCGACGCTCGAGGAAATGCACCGGATCCTGGACACCTGCGGGCTGGCGATCCTGAAGGTGCCCAACATCGCCAGCGCGAGCGCCAGGCGCTTCGGCGCCTGCTGGCTGGGACTGGACCTGCCGAGGCACCTGTATCATTTTTCACCGGAGACGATCACGGCCCTGCTCCGGCGGCACGGGTTCGCGGTGAGCGCGATCCGCCAAGACCTCGGCGCATGGGGCTTCTGGCGGGAGAGCCGTCGTCTCCAAGCCCTGGAGAGCCACCGCAGGCTTGCGCCCTCCTGGTGGCGGAATCACGCTGATCAGATCATGGAGGCGCTGGCCTGCCGGCGTGGCCAAGGCAGCAACATCGTGGTGTACGCCCGGAAGGCCGACGGGCCGGCGCACCCTTCGCCGTGAGTTCGCGCAGCACCCCGTGGTTCGACTCGCTTCGCTCGCTCACCACGAGCCATTGGTGAGTTGGGCGAAGCGAGTCTTTTTTGGCGAAGCGAGGCGAACCACCCTGAGCGAGCGAACGAAGTGAGCGAGTCGAAGGGCTCTCTATGGTTTGTGTATATCGTGGAGGCCGCTGACGGCACACTCTACACAGGCGTCGCAAAGGGCGCTGTCAGCCGACGCATCAACGAGCACCTCCGCGGCGAAGGCAGCCGCTATCTCTTGGGGCGCGGACCCCTGCGCCTGCGTTATCAAGAACAGTGGACGGGTCAATCAGCCGCCTGTCGCCGCGAAGCCCAGATCAAGCGGTGGACCAGGAAAAAGAAGCTAGCGCTGATCTCATGCGATCTCGCGCTCCTCAAACGCAGCTGATTTCTCAGGCTCCGAGCCCCGTCGCTCCCGTGGTTCGACTCGCTTCGCTCGCTCACCACGAGCCAGTTGTGAGGTAGCACCGGATGGACCCAACCGCGTTGCGGAATATCGCGATCATCGCGCACGTGGACCACGGCAAGACCACGCTCGTGGACGCGCTCCTGCGCTACACCAAGACCGTGCGCGCCAGCGCCATGCCCGAGGGCGGGCTCATCATGGATTCGATGGAGCTGGAGCGCGAGAAGGGCATCACCATCCGCGCCAAGAACTGCAGCCTGCGCTACCGGGAGCACAAGATCAACATCGTGGACACCCCGGGCCACGCGGACTTCGGCGGGGAGGTGGAGCGCACGCTGCGGATGGTGGACGGGGCGCTGCTGCTGGTGGACGCGAAGGAAGGCCCGATGCCGCAGACCAAGTTCGTCCTGCGCAAGGCCATCGGCCTGGGCCTGCCCGTCATCGTCGTCGTGAATAAGATCGACCGGCCCGACGCCCGGCCGGACGAGGTCGTCAACCGCACCTTCGACCTCTTCGGGGAGCTCAACGCCTCCTCCGCGCAGCTGGATTTTCCCATCATCTATACCTCCGCCACGCAGGCCACCGCGACCCTCGACCTGCATCAGCCCGGCACGGATATCGCGCCGCTCATCGAGACCATCATCGCGAAGATCCCGCCCCCGACGGTGCGGCCGGACGAGCCCCTGCAGCTCCTGGTGCTGGCGCTGGCCTACGACACGTTCAAAGGCAAGATGGGGATCGGCAAGATTCACGCAGGGTCGCTGGCGAGGCGCCAGCCCTTGCTGCGGCTGGCGCCGGACGGCCGCCAGGAAGCGGGGACGGCGACCTCGCTGCTGGCCTATCAGGGGCTGGAGCGGGTGGAGATCGACTCGGCGCAGGCCGGGGAGATCGTCGCGGTGGCCGGCTTCGAGGACATCGGCATCGGCGACACGCTGGCCGACCCCCAGCAGCCGAGCGCGCTGCCGGCCGTCGTCATCGAGGAGCCGACCCTGCGCATGACCTTCGCGGTCAACAAGAGCCCCTTGGCCGGCCGCGAGGGCAAATACGTCACCTCCCGCGCGCTGCGCGAGCGGCTGCAGAAGGAGCTCGAAACCGACGTGGCCCTGCGCGTCGCCGACACGGAGAGCGCGGACACGCTGCTCGTCTCGGGCCGGGGCGAGCTGCACCTGGCCATCCTCATCGAGACGATGCGCCGCGAGGGCTACGAGCTGGAGGTCTCGCAGCCCGAGGTGGTCTACAAGGAGCTCGAGGGCGAGCTGTGCGAGCCCTACGAGTGGCTCTCCCTTGACGTGCCGGGCGACTACCAGGGCGCCGTCATCGAGGAGCTGGGACGGCGGCGCGCGGAATTGCAGGAGATGTCGCAGAGCCCGGCCGGGGAGCTGCACGCGGAGTACCTCATCACGACGCGCGCCCTGCTGGGGCTCAAGAGCCTCCTCATGAAAAAGACGCGCGGCACCGCCATCCTCCACCATGTCTTCGACGGCTACGAGCCAGTCGTCGGCGACCTGCCGCCGCAGGAGCCGCACGGCTCGCTGGTCTCGACGGAGCACGGCGTGAGCACGTCCTACGCCATCGCCAACGCGCAGGAGCGCGGCGAGCTGTTCATCGGGCCCGCCGTGCCGGTGTACGAGGGGATGGTGGTGGGCCAGGCCGGCCGGGACCTCGACGTGGAGCTGAACATCTGCAAGCAGAAGAAGCTGACCAACGTCCGCTCCGAGACCGGGGATGCGACCATCGTGCTGGCCCCGCCCCGCGAGCTGACGCTGGAGTTGGCGCTCGAGTACCTCGGGCCGGACGAGCTCCTGGAAGTGACCCCGAAATCCCTGCGCATCCGCAAGCGCATCGCGGACGCCAAGCTGCGTCTTCGCGCCCAGCGCGAAGCCGGCACCCGTTGACGCCGCGGGGTCACCGGAACACCGTGGTCATGCCGCGGTTCGTGTGCTAGACTCAGCCCATGAAGATCCTCGTTCGCCTCCTCATGCCGCTGGCGGTCATCGTCGGCGCGACGGTCGTGGTGTGCGCCCGTCTGCTGCATCAGGACATCCGGCATCTGGCGCTCCCGGTCGCGCTGGTGGTGCTGCTGGTCCTGGCGGTCCTCTGGTGGGACCTTATCCGGCCGTTGTCCACGATCGTCAGATGGATGAGGCGCTTTCGGTTCGGCGAGCCCGACGCGCCGTGGGCCCTGCCGAGGAAGGGATTCCTGGCGCCCTTGGCCCGCGAGGCGAGGCGCATGGCGCAGAGCCTGGTGGCCGCCCGCGCCGCGGCGGCGGAAGAAGCCCGGCTGCGGAACGCCGGCGAATCGCGCTGGACGCCGGACCGGCTGCGGGAGCACGTGCGGACGGCGCTCAAGGGCCGGCCCCTCGTGGTGGTCTCCAACCGGGAGCCGTACGTGCACGTGCGGCAGGACCGGCAGATTCGGTGCCTCACGCCGCCCGGCGGACTGGTGACCGCGATGGAACCGGTCCTCCGCGCCTGCAGCGGGACGTGGATCGCGGCCGGGACCGGAGAGGCGGACCGCGACACGGCGGATGCGCACGGCCGCCTGCGCGTGCCTCCCGATGCGCCCCTCTACACCCTGCGGCGCATCTGGCTGACGCCGGAGGAAGAGCAGGGCCACTACTACGGCTTCGCCAACGAGGGGCTCTGGCCGTTGTGCCATATCGCGCATACCCGGCCCGTCTTCCGCGCCGATGACTGGCACCAGTATGTCCGCGTCAACGAGAAATTCGCCGAGGCGGTCTTTGAGGAGATCGCCGACACCGACGAGCCCTGCCTGGTCGTCCAGGACTACCATCTCGCCCTGCTGCCGCGGCTCGTGAAGGACAAGCGCCCGGACGCCAAGATCGCCCTGTTCTGGCACATCCCCTGGCCGAACCCGGAGGCGTTCGGCATCTGCCCGTGGGCCCGGGAGCTCCTCCAGGGCATGCTGGGGGCCGACCTCGTCGGGTTCCACATCCAATTCCACTGCAACAACTTTCTCGACACGGTGGATCGGATGCTGGAGTCGCGCATCGACTGGGAGCATTTCTCGGTGACCCGGGCCGACCGCACGACCTGGGTGAAGCCCTTCCCGATCAGCATCGCGGGACCTGCGCCGGACGCGTCCCCCGCCGTCGGCGCCGGGCAGACCGCCAAGGAGGCCGTGCTCAAATCACTCGGCATCACGGCCCGGTGGCTGGGCGTCGGCGTGGACCGCCTCGATTACACCAAGGGGCTGTTGGAACGGCTCTCGGCGATCGAGCGGTTCCTCGACAAATATCCCGCCTTCCGTGAGCAGTTCGTGTTTGTCGAGCTGGGGGCGCCAAGCCGGACGAAGATCCCGCGCTATCAAGAGTTCGAAGCCTCCGTCGAGGCGGAGATCGAGCGGATCAACCGCCGCTTCCAGACGCGCGCCTGGAAGCCGATCGTCTTCCTGAAGAAGCAGCACAGCCACCAGGAGATCGCCCCCTTCTATCAGGCCGCCGATGTGTGCCTGGTGACGTCGCTCCACGACGGGATGAACCTCGTGTCCAAGGAATTCGTGGCGTCCCGGACGGATGAGCGCGGCGTCCTCATCCTCAGCCAGTTCACCGGCGCCTCCCGCGAGCTGCTGGACGCCCTCCTCGTCAACCCGTACGACATTGACCAGGTCGCCGACGCCGTCCAGTACGCCGTGACGATGGAGCCGGAGGAGCAGCAGGCGCGGATGTCGCGGATGCGCGAGACGGTCCAGGAGCACAACGTGTACCGGTGGGCGGCCGCGCTCCTCACCGAGCTGGCCCGGCTGCGTCCCAGCCCCGCCCCGGCCGCCTCGCCGCTCCAGCTGCCGGCGGAATGAGGTCCGGCTGGGCGATCCCCACGGACCGCGCGGCCTCAGCCGCGCATCTGATGCTGTGCCTCGATTACGACGGGACCCTGGTGCCCATCGCGCCGCATCCTGCAGCCGCCACCCTCGATGAACAGACCAGGCGGCTGCTCCGGCAGCTCGCGCGCGCGAGGGGCGTGCAGGTCGTGCTGATCAGCGGGCGCAGCGTGCGCGACCTCAAACGGACGGTCGGCATCAGAGGTCTGGGCTATGTCGGCAACCACGGCCTGGAATGCTCGGCTTCGGGCCCGCGCTACGTCCATCCGGCCGCGCAACGCAGCCGCCCGCGCCTTCAGCGGCTCGCTCGGAACCTGCGCAGCGCGTTGCGCCCCATCCGAGGCGCCTGGGTCGAAGACAAGGGCCTCACCGTGAGCCTCCATTGGCGCCGCGTGCCTCCGTCAGCCGCGCGCCGGTTTCACCGGGTCGTGGCTGAGCGCCTGCGTCCCTCCGTCGCGCAGGGCGAGATCCGCGTGACGTCCGGCAAGCACGTCATCGAGATCCGCCCGCCGGTTAGCTGGGGAAAGGGGGATGCGATCGTGCGGCTGCTGCGGCATCTCCCGGCGCGCCGCGCGCGCCCCCTGGTGCTCTACGTGGGAGATGACCGCACCGACGAAGACGCGTTTCGGACGGTCAATCGCCTTGGGGGTCTCACGATCGCTGTGGGGAAGCCGCCCAGGCGGACCGCAGCCCGGTACCGACTGAAGGACCCGCGTGACGTGCGCGCCTGGCTGGAGACGCTTCGACGCCTCCGGACGCGATGACCGATCCCGCGGCAGCGGCCGAGCCGTTCCGGTTCTACACGAGCCTGCTCCTGCAAGAAGCCACCGGCGTGCGGGCGTCCACGCTGACGCAGTTGGCGAAACACTTGCGCCAGGCCTCCCCGTCGTGCATCTATTACCACACCCACCACTTCCTGCTCCAGCACCATTACCTCGTCCCGGAGCCGACGAACGACTTCGCCTACTGGGTGGGGGAAATTCTGGGAGACGATCTCTTGGCCGAGCTGCTCGCGAGCATTGATACGATGGAGTACGCCAAGCTCGAGGAGCTCCGGGAGGCGCTCGCGCGCGCGATTGAGGGCTACCTGGCGGACCATCCCATGGCGCGGTTCAAGTTCGTGCCGGCGGGCCAGGAGTTTTTCTTTGTAAAATCGGTCCACGTCGTGCTGCCCACCGCCTATATGGCCTCGACGCTGCTGGAATTCGCGCAGGCCCTGGAGCGCGTGAGTCTGCACTCGCTGTACTTTCACGTGTTCGAGGCGCGGCTGCGCCTCGGCCGGCCCACCAACGACTTTTCCCGGTGGTTCTCCGAGCAATTGGGCCTGCAGGAGCTGGCCGAGCGCGTGTCCCGGCTGGATCCCTACGCACAGACCCTGGACGCGCTCCGCGCGACGCTGCTCGCCCTCATCCGCGAGCAGCTGCATCTGAGCTGAGGATTCTGACGTCGATGTCGAGCCTGGCGGAATACGAACCCATCGTGGGCAGCGGCGCGGTCGAGGAGCTGCGCGCCCTCGCCGCCCATCTGGCCGGCAAGCCGGTCCTCATGGTCAACTCGACCCGGCTGGGGGGCGGGGTGGCGGAGATCCTCAACCGCATGGTGCCCCTGCTGAAGGAGCTGGGCCTGGACGTGCGATGGGACGTCATCGAGGGCCCGCCGGCCTTCTATAAAGTGACCAAGGCGTTCCATAACGCCCTGCACGGCAAACCCGAGCCGATCACCCAGGAGATGTTCGACCTGTTCTTGGAGGTCGGCCGCCAGAACGCCCGCCGGCTCGCGCTCGACGCGCAGTTTCTCGTCATCCACGATCCCCAGCCCCTCGTGCTGGTGGAGAAACGGACGCGCCGCTCGCCGGCCCGATGGGTCTGGCGCTGCCACATCGACGTGTCCAGGCCGCAGCCGCAGGTGTGGACGTTCCTGAAACCGTTCATCCGGAAGTTCGACGCCGCCGTCTACTCCGTCCCCGCCTTCGCCCAGCGCCTGCCGATGCGGCAGCTGATTATCGCGCCCTCGATCGATCCGTTGAGCGAGAAGAACCGCGAGCTCGCGCCGGACGACATCGCCGCCGTCCTGCGCCGGCTGGGCGTCCCGCAGGACCGGCCGATCATCACCCAGGTGTCCCGGTTCGACTACTTGAAAGATCCGGTAGGGGTCATCGAAGCCTTCCGGCGCGTGCGCCGTTCCGTCAAGTGCCGGCTGGTGCTCGCGGGGGGGTCCGCCAGCGACGACCCGGAGGGGGAGGAGGTCTTGGGCCGCGTGCGGGGAGCGGCGAAAGACGACCCCGAGATCCATCTTCTCATGCTGCCGCCGACGAGCGACCTCGAGATCAATGCGCTGCAGCGCGCCTCGGCGGTGGTGATGCAGAAATCCCTCAAGGAGGGATTCGGGTTGACGGTGTCCGAGGCGCTGTGGAAGGCGAGGCCCGTGGTGGCCTCCGCCGTCGGCGGGATCCCGCTGCAGGTGAAGCACCGCTACAGCGGCCTGCTCGTCCACAGCGTCGAAGGCGCTGCCTACGCGGCCAAGCAGCTGCTGAACAACCCCGCCTACGCGAAGCGGCTGGGGGAGAACGGCCGCGAGCACGTCCGGCAGAATTTCCTCCTCACCCGGCACCTGCGGGACTACCTCTTGACGTTCCTGACCCTGGGCTCCTCCGACGACGTGCTCTATCTGAACGGCGGGTGATACAATGCGGCATGGGCATGGATGAGCGGCGGCAGTTCCTGCGGGTGGACGCCGCGGTGGCGGTGCACTACCGCCTCCGCGAGTCGCCGGAGCGCCACCTGACGACGACGGTGGATGTCGGGGGCGGCGGCGTGTGCCTGCTGGTGCCGGAGCCCTTGCCGCGCGGGGCATACGTGGAGGTCGAGCTGACGCTGCCGGGCGAGCCGCGCGCCATCCCCTTCACCGCGCAGGTGGCCTGGTGCGACCCGGCGCCGCCCCCGGGCAAGACCCGCTGCCGCGCGGGGCTGGAGATCCTCTTCATCGCCCGCCAGGAGCATGACCGGCTGAGCCGCTATTGCCTGAAGAAGCTCGGCGGCCTCCCCCCTCGCCCGCCCGACGCCCCCGGCGTGTGATACAATTGGGTGGAGCGCGGGCGATGATGCGCGGGTGGCGCTGGTTCGGGGCGATCCTCACTCTGGCGGCCGTCTATTTCGTGGCCGGCAAGCTGGGTCTGTCGCTCGCCTTTGTCCACGCCAGCGCGACCGCGGTCTGGCCTCCCAGCGGCATTGCGATTGCCGCCCTGCTCTTGTGGGGCCGAAGACTCTGGCCCGGGATTTTCCTGGGCGCCTTCCTCGTCAACGCCACCACGGCGGGATCCGTCGCCACCTCGCTCGGCATCGCGACGGGCAACACCCTCGAGGCCGTCGTCGCGCGCGCCCTGCTCAGCCGCTTCGCCAACGGGCCGGCCGCGTTTGAGCACGCCGCCACCATCTTCAAGTTCGTCGTCTTGGCGGGATTCCTCAGCACGGCCGTCAGCGCCACCATCGGGGTCACCACGATTTCCGTCGGCGGGTTCGCCGACTGGCAGGCCTATGGCTCGATCTGGCTGACGTGGTGGCTGGGGGACCTGGTCAGCGCGCTCGTCGTCACCCCCTTCCTCGTGACCTGGAAGGTGTCGGCCTTTCCGCGCTTGACGCTGAAGCGGGGCATCGAGGTGCTTGGGCTGGCGGCGGCCATCGGGTTCATCGGGCAGACGGTGTTCGGCGGATGGTGGCTGTCTTCCGCCGCCCACACGCCGCTGTCTTTTTTGAGCCTCCCGCCCCTGTTGTGGGCGGCGTTTCGGCTCGGCCAGCGCGGCGCGGCGACGGCGGTGGCGTTGATGTCGCTGTTGGCGCTCCTCGGCACGCTGCGGGGCTTCGGCCCCTTCGTGGCCGCGGATTCCAACACCTCGCTGCTTCTGCTCCAGGGGTTTATGGGGACGATTGCGGTTACCGTGCTCGTGCTCGCGGCCGCGGTGGCGGAGCGCAAGCGGGCGGAAGAGGCGCTGCAACGCTCTCACGACGGCCTGGAACGCCAGGTGCAGTTGCGCACGGCGGAGCTGCTGCAGGCGAAGAAGTTCGAGCTCATCGGCCAGATGGCGGCCGGCATCGCCCATGAGATCAACACGCCGGTCCAGTACGTGAGCAGCAACGTCGGGTTCTTGCAGAACATCTTCGGGGAGCTGAACCGGCTGCTCAGCGGCTATGGACGCCTCCTGGCCGCCGCCAAGCGGGGCGCGGTGCCGCCGGCGCTCGTGGCGGAGGTGGAAGAGCTGACCAAGAACGCGGACCTGGCCTATCTGCAGGCGGAAGTGCCCAAGGCCGTGGCGCAGTCGCTGGAAGGCGTGGAGCGCGTGGCGAAAATCGTGCGCTCCGTGCGGGAGCTGTCGCATCCCAGCGCACGGAAGAAGACCCCCCTGGATTTGAACCGGGCGCTCGAGCGCAGCCTCACGGTGGCGCAGAACGAATGGCGGTTCATCGCCGAGGTGGCGACGGAGTTCGATTCGACGCTGCCGCCGGTGCCCTGCCTGGAAGATGAGCTGAGCCAGGTGTTCCTGAACGTCATCCTGAATGCCGCGCACGCCGTCGGCGAGGTGGTGGGGGACGGCTCGCTCGGCAAGGGGCGGATCACCATCCGCAGCCGCCGCGAGGGCTCCTGGGCCGAGATCCGGGTCAGCGATACCGGGCCGGGCATTCCGCCGTCGATCGGGGCCAAGATTTTCGAGCCGTTCTTTACCACCAAGGAAGTCGGCAAGGGCACCGGCCAGGGGCTGGCGCTGGCGCGGACGATTGTGGTGCAACAGCACGGCGGGACGCTCACCTTTGAGACCGTGGAAGGCCGCGGAACGACCTTCATCATCCGCTTGCCGCTGCACGCAGCCGCTGAACGCGCCCCGGCTGTGATAGACTCGTAGGTCAGGGCGCTTCGATGGAACGCTTGAGCGTGACCGAACGGGTCTGTCTGGCGCTCATCGCGCCGTTTGCCTCCGCCCTGCTCCTCTATGGCGGCTGGGTGATCGTCGCGGTGGTCAGCGGCCGGGGCCTTGAGCTGGGCGAAATCCAGCTCGGCTTCCTCTCGCTGCTCGTCGGCGTGTCGCTGCTGGCCTGCCTGGCTGCCCTCCTCTGGTACGACCGTCCACGCGATCAGTAACCCCCGCCCGCCTCGGAACCTGCTACAATCATCCCACGCCCTAACGCATCGCCACAGGCGATTGCTCGGCTTCTGGCCGAGCCGTGCCGCGTAGCGGCACGGCGTTAGGGCGTGGGATCAACCCCATGCATGTGGCCAAACGCATCCGGCGCTCGCTCCTTCGCCGCCTCCTGCCGCCGCCGGCGGCCGTGCGGCACGCGGAATACTCGATGCTCCTGTCCGCTGACGATGAGCTCTCGAAGCCTTCGCCGACGCTCCTCACCCTGTCGCTGGACGCCGTCGCGTACGCGCGCGAGACCTCGCTGGCTGACGTCAGCGCCCGGATCGCCGGGCCGTTCAAGCCCTCCGATGTGTGGCCGGGCGAGCTGTACAAGCTGCTGGCCGGGCTGGTGCGGGCCGTCCAGCCCGCCTGCGTGCTGGAGGTGGGGACCGGGGGCGGCACCTCGGCGCTGACCATCAAAAAATTCCTCGCGCCGCATGCCAAGCTGCTGACGTTCGACCTCGTCGACTGGCGGGAGATCGAGGACACGCTGCTGCGGGAGGAGGATTTCCAGGACGGCCGCCTCGTCGCGTATCGGGACGATCTCAGCGATCCCGCGGTCTTCGAGACCTACCGCGCGCTGGTGGAGCGCGCGGACTTCCTCTTCTTGGACGCGGCGAAAGACGGCCGGATGGAACAGCGGCTGCTCGATCTCCTGCGCACCGCGTCGTTCAAGACGGCGCCGCTGGTCGTCTTCGACGACATCCGGCTCTGGAACATGCTGAAGATCTGGCGCGCCATCCCGTTCCCGAAGCTGGACCTCACCTCGTTCGGGCATTGGACCGGCACCGGCCTGGTGGAGTGGGACGGCTCCTCTCCATGACCCATCCGGTGGACCACAAGCCCGCTCCGGCCGCCCCCGTGGAAGAGGGGACCTTTGATTCGCTCGCCCTCCATCCGGATCTCCTCAAGGGGATCCACGACCTGGGATTCATCCGCCCCACCCCGATCCAGGCGCAGGCGATTCCCGCCATCCTCGCCGGACGCGACGTCATCGGCTGCGCGCAGACCGGCACGGGCAAGACCGCGGCGTTCGTCCTGCCCATCCTGAACCGGCTGATGCAGCGCGCCGGCCGGGGCCACGTGCGCGCGCTCATCATCGCCCCGACGCGGGAACTGGCGCTGCAGTCCATGGACCACCTGCGGGACCTGTCGCGGTATGTGCCGCTGAAGGGGGCGGCGATTTTCGGCGGCGTGCCGATGCCGCCGCAGATCACGGCGCTCGCGCGGGGCCTCGACATCATCTCCGCCACGCCGGGGCGCCTGCTGGACCACATCTACTCCGGGCGGATTGACTTCGTGGATCTGGAGGTCCTTGTCCTGGATGAGGCCGACCGGATGCTCGACATGGGGTTTCTGCCGGACATCCAGAAGATCGTGCGGCTGCTGCCGACCGAACGGCAGACCCTGCTGTTTTCCGCGACGATGCCTCCGGAAATCTTGGCGCTGACCCACCAGCTCCTGCGCCACCCGGTGACGATCCAGGTCGGCCAGCGCTCCAGTCCCCCCGTCGGGATCCGCCACGCGGTCTATCCGGTGCCGCGCCATCTGAAGACCGAGCTGCTGGTGGAGCTCTTGCGCGGGGAGGGGATGACGTCCGTGCTCGTCTTCACCCGCACCAAGCACTACGCCGACCGCCTCTCGCAGACGCTGGAGCGGCGCGGCGTGCGCATGTCGGTGCTGCACGGAGACCGCAGCCAGAGCCAGCGCCTCCGGGCGCTGGAGCAGTTCCGGCGCGGCCGCAGCCAGGTCATGGTGGCGACGGACATCGCGGCGCGCGGCATCGACATCGAGGACATCACTCACGTCATCAACTTCGACGTGCCGGAGACGCCCGACGCCTACATCCACCGCATCGGCCGCACCGCCCGCGCCGAGGCGACCGGCGACGCCTTCACCTTCATGGACCGCGAGGAGGAGCCGCTGATCGCCGCCATCGAGCAGGCGCTGCACCGCCCGCTGCCCCGCGTGACCCTGCCGGATTTCGACTACAAGCGGCCCGCCCCGCCCAGGCCGCACGGCCAGCCGCACCGAGGCGGGCGGCCTCACCGCCCGCCTCGGTTCGGGTCTGGCCGGGGCGGCGGTCCGCCGCACCGGCCGCGTCAGGGCCCGCATCGGTAGGCGGTCATGCACGTCGGCCTGATCGGGCTTCCGCAGGCGGGCAAGAAGACGCTCCTGCGGCTGCTCACCGGCGTCGATGCGCGGGCCGACAGCGGTCGGGGGGCGAACGGCGGGGTGGTGCCGGGCATCTGCCCGGTCCGCGATCCGCGCGTGGACCGCCTCGCAACGCTCTACCACCCGGCCAAGGTCACCCCTGCGACCATCCAGTACCTCCTCATGCCGGACCTCACCAAGGACTCCGCCAAGAACCAGGAACTGTTCAAGGGATTGCTGGCGGTGGACGTGCTGACGCACGTGGTGCGCGCCTTCGAGGATGACACGGTGTTTCACGTGGACGGCTCGGTGGATCCGCTGCGCGACATCGCGATGGCCCAGCAGGAGCTGCTGCTGAACGACCTCCTGTTCGTCGAGAAGCGGCTGGAGCGCATCCAGCAGTCGCCGCAGGGCCGGCGCGCCGTTGATCGATCGCGCGAACAGGCGGCGCTGGCCGCTGCGCAGGCGCATCTGAACGAGGGCCGGCCGCTGCGCACCCTGGCGCTGTCCGAGGACGACGCCAAGCTCCTCAGCGGCGCCCCGCTGCTGACGCGCAAGCCCTGCGTGCTCATCCTGAACGTCGGCGAGGACGCCGTGGCCGACCGCCGCCTGCTGGACGAGGTGCGCCTCCTGCAGGCGTTGGGCCTGGCGGAGTCGGCGATTGACCGGCTCACGCGCGTCAGCTACGAGGCGTTGGGACTGATCGCCTACTTCACCGTCGGGACGGATGAGGTCCGCGCCTGGACGGTGCGGCGGGGCGCCTCGGCGGCGGAGGCGGGCGGGGCGATCCATTCCGACATCGAGCGGGGGTTCATCCGCGCCGAGCTCATGAAGTACGAGGATCTGATCGCGCTGGGCAGCGAGCAGGCGGTCGCCGCCGCCGGCAAGGCGTCCCTGAAAGGCAAGGAGTACGTGGTGGAGGACGGCGACGTCCTCAGCTTCCGCTTCAACGTCTGAGGCAGGGCCCCCTTGACGCTCCCGGGGGGCGGCAGGTACACTTGGAAGCAAGCAGAGGTAGTATGCGCTAGGTCATGTTCGTGCAGTCACCGGACGCTGACGAGACGGCAAACTATCTGAAAGGGTAGGGCGCCCATCCTTTCAGGATGGGCGTTGGCGTTGGGGGGCGGGCGGAACTCGGGGGGATGGCGCACGAGGAGGCGGCCAGATGGCGGAGACGAGATCGAAGCGGATTTTGATCATCGAGGATGACGAGAACCTGGCCAGCAGCCTGAGGCGCCTGCTGATGCTGGAGGGCTTCGACGTCGAGCTCCAGGCCTCCGGGGCCATGGGGCTGGTGCAGGCCGCGGAGCGTCCGCCGGATCTCGTGATCCTGGATCTGAAATTGCCGGATGTCCACGGCTACCAGGTCTGCCGGGAGCTGCGCAAGCTCCATGGCTCATGGACCGTGCCCATCCTCATGCTCACGGGCATGGATCAGCCGATTGACCAGCTGCGCGGGTATGCGCACGGCGCCGATGCCTACTTGACCAAGCCGTGCCAATCGCAGGAGCTGCTGAAGACCATCAAGCTCTTGATCGGACAGTTGAGCCTCGCGTGACGACGCGCCCCAGCCGAAGTGAGGCAGTCCCAAAGGGGTCAGACCCCTCAAGAACCGCAGCTTTGACTGACGGGGTCTGACCCCGTATAATCAGCCGATGGACGAAGTAGCCGGGATTCTCATTGCGGTCGGGGCGCTGCTCGGGGGATTGGTCGTCCTGGGATGGGCCTGCGGGGACTTCCATCGTCCCAAGACCGCCTCGAGCGCGCCCGCGGTCCCGCCGCCTCCGGTATCGCCTCCACCTGCCGTCCCCACACCTCCCGAACTTCCTCCACCACCCACGATCTAGCGTGACCGGCAACTTCTGGGAACATCTCGAAGAGTTGCGCAGGCGCCTCGGGGTGTGCCTGGCGGTCCTCCTCGCGGCGTCCGGCATCGGGCTCTGGCAGGCGGATCGCCTCATCGAATGGTTGAGGCGTCCGGCCGGCTATCTGCTGCCGCGGCTGGCGTTCTTCAGCCCCACCGAGGCGCTGGTCGCCTACATGAAGGTCGCGGTGGGATTCGGGCTCGCGCTCTCGCTGCCGGTCGTGTTGTATCAGGCCTGGGCGTTCGTGCGGCCGGCCCTGACGCGGCGGGAACGCGCCTACGGGTTGGCGCTGGTGTCGTGGGGCAGCGCGCTGTTCGGGCTCGGGGTGCTGGTGGGCTACGGCATGCTGCTGCCGTTCTTCCTGCGGTTTCTGCTGACGGTCGGCGGGACCCATCTGGAGCCGGTCATTTCCATCAGCGGCTATCTCTCGTTCGTGCTGGGCACGCTCCTCGTCTGCGGGGCGCTGTGCGAGCTGCCGCTGGTGATCGCCGTGCTGAGCCGGCTGGGGATCGTGACGCCGAAGATGCTGCAGCGGCGCCGGCACCTCGCGCTCCTGGGCATCGTCGTGGCCGCGGCCGTGCTGTCGCCCACCACCGACGCGCTCACGCTCCTCCTCCTCACCATCCCCCTGGTCGTCCTCTACGAACTCTCCATCATTGTCGCGAGCTGGTCGGCTCGGTCTCACTGAGCGCGCGTCCCGCGCAGCCTCACGGCGACGGTGAGCCACCCCGCACATCCGACCGCGCACCAGAATCCGCCCCAGCGATACTCGTGCAACAACAGTTGCAGCGGCCCGATCGTCGTGGCCAGGAGTGCTGCGCTGGCGATGAGCCATTGCGACACCGCACGGCCCCAGGGCTCGCTTCTCCCCGGCCCGCCTCCAGCTATGGCCGGGGCCACCGGCTTCCACCATCCCGGCGGGCGCACCGCGGCGTAGAAGTGTCGTAAGACGCCCCGCTCCACCGGCGGGGTGCACAGCGTGACCGGAATCCAGATGAGCCCGGTCGCCGCGACCATGAAAAGGAGCTCGATGAGCAGCCCCTGAGGCAGGCCCAGCCACGCCAGCGCGTGGGGGCGCAGCCACAGAACGGGGAGGCTGGCCGTCATCGCCGCGATTTCGCTCCACGGATTGACCCGCCACCAGCACCACCGCAGCAGATACACCGGGCCGATGCCGGCGGTCAGGTTGAGGATCAGGGTGAACGCCTCGCCGATGCTGCGGATCTGCCACGCCACCCACAGCGCGCCGGCCGCGAGGCCGAAGGGGATCAGGCGTGAGACGGCCACGTAATGGCGCTCGGAGGCGCGCCGGTTCACAAACCGCTTATAGAGATCGTTGACGAGATAGGAGGAGCCCCAGTTGAGGTGCGTGCTGATCGTCGAGAGGAACGCGGCGAAGAACGACGCCACCAGCACGCCCTTGAGTCCGACTGGCAGCAGCATCGTGATGAGCCGCGGATAGGCGCGCTCATGATCCACGAACGTCTGCGCGTTGTGCGTGACGAGCAGCTGGTCGTTGGGAATCAAGACGAGCGAGGCCAGCGCGGTGAGGATCCACGGCCAGGAGCGCAGGCAGTAATGCGCGATGGAAAACCACAGCACCGACCCCATGGCCTGGCGCTCATCCCGGCAGGACACGAGCCGCTGGACGATGATGCCGCCGCCGTCCGCGTTCTTCCACGCCCACCACTGCACGAGCATCAACCCCAGAAACCAGCCGAACGGCGACGCCACCCACGAGACCTGGGGATCCGTCGTCATCGGAGGAAGGACGGCCAATACAGGCCCCGCCACCGGCGGGGCCAGCCGGCCGACCAATTGGTCGACCCCGCCGACCGCGCCCACCGCCCAGACCGCGAGGAGCACGGCGCCGGCCATCGCCCAGAGGAACTGGAACGCGTCGGTGAGCACGACGCCCCAGAGCCCGGCCAGCGAGGTGTACGCGGTGCCGATGACGACGCTGGCGAGGATCGCCGGCCCCCGGCTGAAGCCGGTCGTTTCCTCCAGGACTTTGGTCATGCCGACGACGGGCCAGGCGCCCATCACAAAGCAGTTGTAGCACACCCCCCAGTAGAGCGCCTTGAAGCCGCGCAGGAACGCGGCCGCGCGCCCGCTGTAGCGGCGCTCCACCAGCTCGACCTCGGTCATGACATTGGCGCGCTTCCAGAGCCGGGAGAAGATGAAGACCGCCGCCATCGTGCTGATGCCCAGCGCCCACAGCTCCCAGTTGCCCCAGATCCCGCGCCGGCGCACCATGCCGGTGACCAGGAGCGGGGTATCCGACGAGAACGCGGTCGCGGCGATCGAGGTGCCGGCCAGCCACCAGCCCAGCCGCCGGTTGGACACGAAGTACGCCTCGAGGCTCTGCCCAGCCTTGGTGCTGACGAGCACGCCGATGAGGAGGCTGACGAGGCAGAACCCCCACACAATGGCCCAATCAAGCCAATGCATCAGAAAGGGGTCAGACCCCTCAAGAACGACGGGTGAACCGACGGGGTCTGACCCCTTTTCTGAGGGGTGAGGGAGCCGAGGAGGCGTGGACCTGACGCACCGGTGGTTGAGGGCAAGTGGTTCATCTGTCCACGAATGGCGCGCAGGGCCAGGAACGCGAACGCGGCCGGTTCCTTGGCCTGCGCGGGCAGGCCGTAGCGCTCGATGGAACGGACCGGGACCGGATGCAGGAGCGCGGTGAGGTGCCGCATCAGCGTCTGATTGCGGACCCCGCCGCCGCTGACAATGACCTCGCGGGGCTGGACGGGCAGGAAGCGCCGGTAACTCTCCGCAATGCTGTACGCCGTGAAGTAGGTGACCGTCGCCGCCGCATCCGCGCCGCGCGCCCACCAGCGTCGTCCGAACATTTCGGCCAGGAACGCGTCGTTGAACAGCTCGCGGCCTGTTGATTTCGGCGGCGGCCTCCGAAAATACGGATGCCTCCACATCCGCCTGACGGCCGCGTGGTCAATGCGGCCGCGCGCCGCCAGCCGTCCCCCCGCGTCGCAGGCCCGCCGGCCCCGGCTGAGCCGCCGCGCGACGGCATCGATCAGGCAGTTGCCGGGCCCGGTGTCGAACGCCAGCGGCGTCAGGCCGCGCCCGACCAGGGCGGCGTTGGCGATCCCGCCGAGGTTCTGCAGCGCGCGGGGCGGCCCTCCGCCGAACAAGTGGTCGTCGAAGAACGGCACAAGCGGCGCGGCCTGTCCTCCGGCGGCCAGGTCGCGCATCCGGAAATCCGCGACGACGGGAATGCCGGTGCGCTCGGCGATGACGGCGGGCTCGCCGAGCTGCAGCGTCGAGGGGATCGGCTCATGGGGGCCGTGGTAGACGGTATGCCCGTGCGAGCCGATGACCGCGACCTCGGAAGGCGACACGCGCGCCTGGCGCAGCAGCGCGCGCGCCGCCGAGGCGAGCAGCTCGCCCAGCAGGATGTTCAGCTGGGAGATGCCGGCGGTCGTGAGCTCGTGGGCGCGATGGAGCAGGGCCGTCACCGGAGGCGGATAGGGGACCGTCCGGAAGGCGAGGAGCGTGAACCGGCGGCCGCGGAATGCCACAAGCGCGGCGGAGGCGCCGTCGCACGACGTGCCTGACATGAGTCCCAGCGCCAGGGTCATCCCACGCGGCGCAGCATCATCCTGCGGATTCGCGCCGCCCGCGCGCGCAATTTTCTTGAGGCGGGACGGACGTTGACCATGAGGTTGCCGGACACGCGGCCCAGCCGGGCCATGGCGGCGACCGTCAGCATGTTGAGGATCAGCTTCGTCGCGGTGCCGGCCTTCAGCCGCGTCGAGCCGGCGATCACCTCTGGGCCCGTGCGCGGGGCGATGACGACGTCCGCGGTGCGTCGGAGCCGGCTGCCCGGATGGCAGGTGACGAGGATGGTGGAGCATCCGAGCCGGCGCGATTCCCGCAGGCCCGCCTCGACGAACGGCGTCACCCCGCTGGCGGAGATCCCCACCACGACGTCGCCGGCCCGGACGCGCGAGCTGACGGCCCGCCGCGCGGCCCGCCGGTCATCCTCCGCGCCCTCGCGAGACCGAAAGACCGCGGGACGCCCGCCCGCCATGACGGCCTGGACCCTCGCAGGCGGTGTATTAAAGGTCGGCGGACACTCGGCCGCTTCGAGCACGCCGAGCCGCCCGCTGGTTCCCGCGCCCAGGAACACGAGCCGGCCGCCGGTTCGCAGCCGCTTCACGGTCAGCTCGATCGCCCGGCCGAGCTGCGGGATGACGCGGCGCACCGCGCGGGGCACGCGCGCATCCTCACGGCTCATCAGGCGCAGGAGCCGGGGGGTCGAGAGACGGTCGAGCGAGCGGCTTCGGGGGTTGGGTTGCTCGGTCGGCAGCCGGGCGTAGCTGAGCGACGAAGGCGGCATCACGCCGTCAGCATAACATGCGTCCTCGGGCTTGTGCAACTCGCCTCAGAGGGGTAAACTTTTCAGCGGGAGGCCCCGAGTCTCATGGATCAGTTTCTGACCACCATCGAACCCTTCAAGCAGCTGCCTTCCGCCGAACGGCAGCGGCTGGCGCGCATCTCGACGGAGAAGCGCTACGAGAAGGGCGAGACGATCTACCGCGAGGGCCAGGCCTCCGACGCCGTGTGGGTCGTGAAGACCGGCCGCGTCCACCTCATGAAGTTCCTGGGGGACGGCAAGGTCTCCACGACGTGCGTCATGACGCCGGGCGAGATGTTCTGCTGCCTGCCGGCGCTGGACCGCAAACCTTATCCGGTCGATGCGGTGGCGGCGGAAGACAGCGTCGTCATCCGCATTCCCCAGGACGCCTTTCATCAGGCGATGAACCGCTCGCCCACTTTCAGCCAGGAGACCGTGTGCCTGTTCTGCGACCGGCTCCGGCAGGTCGAGTACAAGAGTTGCATGATCTATGAGCCCGCCGAGCAGCGGCTGGCGCAGGTGCTCGTGACGCTCTCGAAGAAGTTCGGCACGACCATCCCGCTCACCCGCCATGAATTGGCCGAGATCGCGGGCACCACCCACGAGACGGCCATCCGCACGCTGAGCCAATTCAAGAAGCAAGGGCTCATCCGCTCTTCCCGCGGTGCGACGACTATCCTGCGCCCGGAGAAACTCTCCGCCCTTACCGGCGGGTCGTAACGCTCCCTGACGTACGTCATAGAACTCGGCGGACCGTCTCGGTACGCTGTGAGGCAGCGAATCCCTGAAGAAGGAGGCTGCCCCTGATGCGCCGCTATCTGCAAGCGGTCCCCTTGCTCCGCGACGTGCCGGCCAAAGCGCTGGACGCCATAACCCCCGGCTGTGAGCTGCGCCACTTCCGCAAAGGGGAGGTGCTCTTTAAGGAAGGGGAGCAGGCGGAGTGGGTGTGGATTGTCCGGCGCGGATGGGTGTCCCTGCTCAGGCAGACGCCCCAAAAGCAGCTGGTCACGATCTTCGTGATGACGCCGGATGAGGCGTTGTGCGGCGTGTCCGCCTTCGAGCGCGGCCGCTACTCCGCCAGCGCCGTGGCCGCGACGGACACCCAGGTGGTGCGCATCCCGGCCGAGATGTTCGAGCGGCTGCTGGAACGCTATCCGGCGTTCGGCAAGGCCGTGCTGCTGACTTGCTGCCAGCGGATCCGGCATATGGCGGACGCCATCAGCCTTGCCCAAGCCCCGGTGGAGCAGCGGATCGCCTACACGCTCCTGCGGCTGCACACCACCTTCGGCAGGACGATCCCGGTGACCCATCAGGAGCTGGCCCGCATGGCGGGGACCCGGTGGGAGACCTCCATCCGGACGCTCTCCGCGATGAAGCGGCGCGGCTGGATCGCGTCGTCGCGGGGCCGGGTGACCTTGCTGGCCCCGCAGCATCTTCAGGCCCTGCTCCACCTGACGAACGGCTTCCACCATGACGTCCGTCATAGAACGCCGGCGCCCAAGCCGGTACGCTGAGGAGGGTCTGACGCGAGCGGGGGGCGTCCCATGAAGGCCATCGAACGGTTGAAGCGGGATCATGCCATCATCCGCTCGAAGCTGCGCGTGCTGGAATCCGCGCTGGCGATGGGGCCGGAGACGTGGTTTGTCCTGCGCGAGGTGTGTTTCACCTTGTCGCGTCAGTTGGGGGACCACATCAAGCGCGAGGAAGCGCTCCTCGCCGATTCCCGCAAGGCTCTGGGCGAGGATCTGCTGGCGCGCCTGGAGATCGAGCATCGGGACGAGCCCGAGCATCTCCGCACGCTCAACCGGCTCTTTGTGCAGGAACGCGGGCGGTCGCTCAAGCAGATCACGCCGGTGTTGAAGCGGTTCATTGAGGGGATGCAGCGTCACCTGGAGGAGGAAGAAATGCGACTCTTTCCCGTCCTCGAACGGTTGTCCGCCGGACAGGAGCCAGGGGCGGCGGAGCCGGCTCCCACGGAGACGCCCGCGTTGAACGAGGTGATGACAGTCAACCGGATCGTCAAAGAGTTCCCGCGCACGCAGCGGGTCTTCGAGCACCTGTTCATCAACATCCCGTATGAAGGCTGCGACTGTCTCGACGAGGTGGCCTGGCGCCATGGGATGGACAGCCGTGAGCTGCTCGAGCGGCTTGAGACTGTCATCAGCGAGCGGCCGGCGGCCAACTGACCCCTCTCAACGCGCCGCATTCGGGCTTGTAAAGAGGTAACCACTTGTTTAGGATTGCCGTATGACGCTGTGCGTGGTGGGCGCCAACCAACGCACCGCTGCGCTCGAGGTCCGGGAGCGGTTGGCCGTCCCGTCCCGCGACCTCGCGGATGTCCTCGAGACCCTGCGCGCCTGTGCAGGGGTCGAGGAAGCCGTCGTCCTGTCCACCTGCAACCGGGTCGAGCTGTACATGGCGAGCCCGGAGCCTTCCTCAGCCGTTCCTCAAGCCCTCCAGGTCCTGGCGTTCCGAAGCCGCCTCTCACCGGAGCGCCTTCAGCCGCACCTCTATCTCCATCACGGCGGGGACGCCGTCGCGCATCTGTTCCGCGTGGCCGCGGGCCTGGACTCGATGATCCTCGGCGAATCCGAAATCACCGCGCAGGTCAAGCACGCCTATGCGCAAGCGACTCAGCTTGGGGCCACAGGCTCACTCCTCCATCGGCTCTTCCAGAAGGCCCTGCATAACGCCAAGATCGTCCGCTCACGCACACGGATCGCCGAAGGGCAGGCCTCCATCGGGTCCGTCGTCGTGCGGCTGGTCCGGGAGCTTTTCGGAACGGACTTGAGCCGGCGCGAGGTGTTGCTGTGGGGAGCCGGGAAAGCGGCGGAGGCGACGACGAGGCACCTGGTCCGCAGCGGCGTGGGCGGGGTCTGGATTGTCAACCGCACCCAGGCCAAGGCGGAGGATCTGGCCGCCCTCTGCCGGGGCGGGTGGCTCTCCTGGGAGCAGGCGCTGGCGCATCTGGCGCACGTGGACATCGCGGTCGTCTGCACGCAGGCGCCCCACTATGTGATGGACGAGGCGGATCTGGAGCAGACCCTGCCGCAGCGGGGCGGCCGCCCGCTCTGCATCATCGATCTGGCCGTGCCCAGGAATGTGGACCCGGCGCTGAAGCGCCGGCCGGGTATCGCGCTCTACGACATTGACGACCTGCAGGGCATCGCCGCGGAGGGCCTGGCGGCCCGCCGACACGAGGTGGGGCGCTGTGAGGCGCTCATCGCGCAACAGGCCGGTCATTTCCTGCGATGGTGGAAGCCGGAGGGAACCCAGGAGGGCAGTCCATGCCGATTCGCCGACGCCTCAGTGTGAGCCTCGGGTGTGTGCTGGCGGTGAGCCTGGCCGAGCCGGCCTGGGCGACCCTCGACAACTTCAAGAGCTTCAAGCAGGCCTACCCCGGCAAGGACGCCAAGGCCTACTCCTGCAAGATCTGCCACCAGGGCGCCGTCGGCAAAAAGGGCGACCTGAACGCCTACGGCGCGGCGTTGCAGACGTTCAAAGCCGAGCAGGGCGCCAAGAAGCTGACGGTGGAGGACTACAAGGCGCTCGATGAGGCGGATGCCGACGAAGACGGCGCCACGAATCTGCAGGAGTGGGAGGCGGGCACCAATTGGGCCGACCCCAAGTCTGTGCCGGCGGGTGTCGCGCCGATCAAGAAGAACGACGTCGAAGAAAGCCCTCCGCACTCTTCGCGGCAGTCACCCGATGCCGCAGGCCAGTTGCAAGCGTATCTCAGTCGGTTAGTCGCGCCTGAGGCATGGGCCGA
>JACPTX010000004.1 GCA_016192545.1 Candidatus Omnitrophota bacterium
GACCATCGAGGAAGACTACCACTGGCACATCGAGCTGATCCCGCGCCTGACCCGGGTGGCGGGCTTCGAGTGGGGCAGCGGCTTCTACATCAATCCGACCCCCCCTGAAGAGGCGGCCCGGTATCTCCGCGAGGTGGCCGCGGAGGCCGCCCCCCCGGCCACAGCGGGACCCCAGCCGGGGCCGTCCGTCGAACACACCAAGGCGAGCTGAGCATGTCCGAGCTGCGATGCGACCCGATCACCGGACGGTGGAACATCTTCAACACCGATGAGCCGCTTGGGCCGGAGCAGTTCGAGGTGGAGCGCCATGAGCTCAGCGGCGCCACCTGTCCGTTCTGTTACGGCAACGAGCGCCTGACCCCGCCGGAAATCTACGCGATCCGCCCCTCCGCCAGCGCCCCCAACAGCCCCGGCTGGCAGCTGCGGGTGGTGCCGAACAAGTTCCCGGCGCTGCGCATCGAGGGCGAGCTGCCAGAAGCAGACCGCGGATCTCTCCATCGAGGAGATCGAGCAGAGCCTGATCGCCTTCAAGGCGCGCTCGCTGGACCTGCGCGGCGACCGCCGGCTCAAGTACACGCTCCTCTTCAAGAACTTCGGCCGCTCGGCCGGCGCCTCCCTCGAGCACTGCCACTCGCAGCTCATCGCCCTGCCCATCGTTCCCAAGCGCGTGTCGGAGGAGCTGAAAGGCGCGATGCACTACTTCGAGTTCCGGGGCCGCTGCCCCTTCTGCGACATGCTCCAGCAGGAGTTCCAGGACGACGAGCGGATCATCGCGGAGAACAAGAGCTTCCTGGCGTTCTGCCCGTTCGTGTCCAGCTTCCCGTTTGAGATGTGCATCCTGCCGCGGGCGCATGGCTCCGATTTCGCCCTGATCGGCGCCGAGGCGATCAAGGATCTGGGCCGCATCCTCAAGGAGGTGCTGCTGCGCCTGCGGGTGACGCTCTCGGACCCGTCGTACAACTTCATCGTCCACACCGCGCCGATCGAGACGCGCGAGCGGGAAGAATACCACTGGCGCATCGAGCTCATCCCCAAGCTGACCAAGGTGGCGGGCTTCGAGTGGGGCACCGGCTTCTACATCAATCCCACCCCGCCGGAGCTGGCCGCCAAGGCCCTGCGCGAGGCCGCCCTCCCGGTGTGAGGGCTTGACAAATTAAGGGGTCACAAATTAAGGGGTCAGACCCCTTAAGAACGACGGCCTCAAGTGACGGGGTCTGACCCCTTTTCTGAAGGAGGTTGACATGGCGATTCGTGTCGGCATCAACGGCTTCGGCCGGATCGGGCGCAACGTGTTCCGAGCCGGCTTCACCCGCCCGGGCATCGAGTTCGTGGCGATCAACGACCTGCCCACGCCGACGGAGACGCTGGCGCATCTCTTGAAGTATGATTCCATCCTCGGCCAATTCAACGCCGACGTGAAGGCGACGGCGGACGGGCTGACCGTCAACGGCAAGCCCCTGAGGATGTTCACCGCCAAGGACCCCGGCGAGATCCCGTGGGGCGACCTCGGGGTGGACCTGGTCGTCGAATCCACCGGCGCGTTCACCGACCGGCAGATCGCGGCCCGGCACCTGCGCGGCAGCGTCAGGAAAGTCCTCATCACCGCGCCCGCCAAGGGCGAGGACCTGACGATCGTGCTCGGCGTCAACGAACGGCTCTATGACCCGGCCAAGCACCACGTCATCTCCAACGCCTCCTGCACGACGAACTGCGTCGTCCCGATGGCAAAAATCATCCACGAGCAGTTCCGCATCGTGCGCGGGTTCATGACGACGATTCACTCCTACACGAACGATCAGCGCCTGCTCGACCTGACGCACAAAGATCTTCGCCGGGCGCGGGCCGCCGCGCTGTCCATGATCCCCAGCACCACCGGCGCGGCCAAGACCGTCGGCGTGGTGTTCCCGGAGCTGAAGGGCCGCATTGACGGCCTGTCGATCCGCGTCCCCACCCCGAACGTGTCGATCGTGGACCTGTCCTGCCAGGTGGAGCGGCCGACGACGGCGGAGGAGGTCAACGCGGCGTTCAAGGCCGCCGCCGAGGGGCCGCTGAAGGGCATCCTGCAGTACAACACCGACCCGCTGGTGTCCCGCGACTTCAACGGCAACCCGCACTCCTCCATCTTCGACGCGACCATGACGGCCGTGATCGACCGGCAGCTCGTCAAGACCTTCGGCTGGTACGACAACGAGTGGGGCTACTCCAACCGCGTCGTGGACCTCATCGAGTACGTCGCCAAGAAAGGCCTGCCGTCCGCCTCCGCCCCGGTCGCGGCCGCCGCGAAAGCCTGACCAATGGGGGACGGTTCTATTTTTTCTCCGGCTGCTGTCCCACATAAAAAAAGAGAACCGTCCCCGAAGATGAAGAAGACCGTCCGCGATATGCCCCTCCAGGGCAAGCGGGTCCTGATGCGGGCCGACTTCAACGTGCCCCTGGACGGCTCCGGGCAGATCACGGACGACACCCGCATCCGCGAGACCCTTCCGACGATCCAGCACTGCGTGGCCCAGGGCGCGCGCGTGATCCTGCTCAGCCACCTGGGCCGCCCGGACGGGAGGCGCAACCCGACGTATTCCCTCAAGCCGGTCGCGCAGCGGCTCGGCGAGCTGCTGGGACAGCCCGTCGGGTTCGTGGAGGACTGCCTCGGCCCGACCGTCGAGCAGCGAATTCGAAATCTCGCGCCCGGGCAGGCGCTCCTGCTGGAGAACGTCCGGTTCTATCCGGAAGAAGAGCGCAACGACCCTGGCTTCGCCAAGTCGCTGGCCCAGCTCGGCGAGCTCTACGTCAACGACGCCTTCGGCACGGCCCACCGGGCCCACGCCTCGACCGAAGGCATCGGCCGTCACCTGCCGGCGGTGGCGGGCTTCCTGATGGAGAAGGAAATCCGCTACCTGAGCGCCGCGCTGGCGAACCCGGCGCGGCCCTATGTCGCGGTCCTCGGCGGCGCGAAAGTCTCGGACAAGATCGGCATGGTCAGCCGCCTGCTGGAGCAGGTGGACCGCCTGCTGATCGGCGGCGGCATGTCCTATACGTTTCTCAAGGCCCAGGGGCACGACATCGGGTCCTCCAAGCTCGAAGCGGACAAGGTGGAGTTGGCCAGGCAGCTCCTGGCCGAGGCCGCGCAGCGGAAGGTCTCCGTGCTGCTGCCCGTGGATCACGTCATCACGACGTCGCTGGATCCCGGCACCCCGGTCAAGACCGTGACGGTCGGGCAGATCCCGGAGGGCTGGGGCGGGGCGGACATCGGACCGGAGACGGTTCAGCGGTTCATCGAGGCGCTGCGCGATGCCAAGACGGTCGTGTGGAACGGCCCGGTCGGGGTCTTTGAGCAGGCGCGTTTCGCCAC
>JACPTX010000005.1 GCA_016192545.1 Candidatus Omnitrophota bacterium
GACCTGCGGCTGCGTCCTGTCGTGGACGCCACGGGCACGGCGACGGCGCCGCCGACCGTGAACGCGGTGCGGCTGCAGGTGCTCTACGACGATGACGCGGTGGCCGTTCGGGTGACCTGGCATGACCCCACCGAGGATCGCCTGCCTGCCGCGCCTGACGCGGCGCAGGCAGGCGCTAACACGCCCGACGCCCTGGCAATGGTCCTGCGGCCGTCCAGCGTCCCCGGCGATGTCGTCACGCTGCAGGCGTGGCCGCTCCGCCATCACCTCCCGCTCGATCTGTGCGTCTGGTCCGCGCAGCGCGAGCAGGCCCGCGAAGCGGTCGCGAAGGACTACGACCCGCTCCTCGGTGAGGCGCCGGCAGGGCTGCCGATGGCCAGCCGCGCGACGTATGCCGACGGACAATGGAGTCTGGTGCTGACCCGGTTCCGCGAGCCGGCGGACATTGCCGGTGCGGCGCAGCTGACCCCCGGCACATTTCATCCAGTGGCGTTTGTCGTCTGGGACGGCGGCAACCCGGGCCAGCGGGCGATCTCGCCCTGGATTGATCTCATGTTCCCGTCGTCCGAATAACACAGGAGACCACACGATGTCTGGGACTCGGCGCATGATCGGCATGGCATGGCTGGGGGTTGTCGTGGCCATCGGCTGCGGGGTCCGGGACGCCTCCGCGGAGGACTCGGCGGCGATTCAGGGGAGCGTGAAGTTCAGCGGCACCGCGCCGGCGCCGGAGAAAGTCAAGATGGACGCGGACCCGCAGTGCGCGCTCCAGCACAAGGACGCGGTGCACAAGCAGGACGTGGTCGTCAACGCGAACGGCACGCTGAAGAACGTGTTCGTCTACGTCAAGCAGGGCCTGGAGGGCAGGACCTTCCCCGCCGCCACGCAGCCCGCGAAGCTCGACCAGCAGGGATGTCTCTACGCGCCGCGCGTCCTGGGACTGCAGGTGAACCAGCCGCTGGAGATCGTCAACAGCGACGCCACCCTGCACAACGTCAACTGCAAACCGACCAAGAGCAAGCCGTTCAACATCGCCCAGCCGGTCAAGGGCATGAAGTCGGCGAAGACGTTCACCGCGCCTGAGGTGATGGTCAAGTGCGCGTGCAACGTCCACCCGTGGATGGCCAGCTACCTCGGCGTGCTGGAGCACCCCTTCTTCGGCGTGACCGGGGATGACGGGGGCTTCTCGCTGGCAGGGCTGCCGGCCGGCCAGTACACGCTCGAGGCCTGGCACGAGAAGTACGGCGTCCAGACGCAGACCGTCACCGTCGGCGACGGCGAGACGAAGGCCGTGGACTTCGAGTTTACGGGGCCCTAGCACTGATGCGATGGTGGTTCCCGGAGGCC
This sequence comes from Candidatus Omnitrophota bacterium, assembly GCA_016192545.1. GTDB lineage: Bacteria > Omnitrophota > Gorgyraeia > Aquiviventales > Aquiviventaceae > JACPTX01. The sequence continues at coordinate 1,348 of JACPTX010000005.1, forward strand.
GTGTCCACCTACGGCCTCCAGATTGATCAGCTCTTCAGCGTGATCCTCTGGATCACGGGGGTGATCTTCTTCCTCGTCGAGGGCGCCCTGCTCTGGTTCCTCATCCGCTACCGCCATCGGCCTGGCCGGACCGCGACGTACACCCACGGCAGCACCGCCGTCGAGATCATCTGGACCGTCATCCCCGCCGCGATCGTCGTCTGGCTCGCCTTCGCCAGCCAGCGCGTCTGGTCGCACATCCAGGGCCCGCCGCCGCCGCATCAGGTTGAAGTGGAGGTGCAGGGGGAGCAGTTCGCCTGGAACATCCGCTATCCCGGTCCGGACGGGCGGTTCGGCACCGCCGACGACGTCGAGACGATCAACCAATTGCACCTGCCGGTCAACCAGGTCGTGCTGGTGCGCCTGACGTCGAAGGACGTCATCCACAGCTTCTTCCTGCCGGAGTTCCGGATCAAGCGGGACGCGGTGCCGGGATTCACGGGCCGGATCTGGCTGCAGGCGACCAAGACCGGGCAGTTCGAGATTGTCTGCGCCGAGCTGTGCGGCCTGGGGCACTACCGGATGCGGGGGTTTGTGACGGTGGAATCCCCCGAGGCGTTTCAGCAATGGCTCGCCGCCACGACCGCGGAGCAGGCCGGATGACCACGGCGTCGCCCCAGCAGGGCTTCTGGCGCACCTACGTCTTCTCGACGGACCACAAGACCATCGGGATCCAGTTCCTCTTCACCAGCCTGTTCATGCTCCTGCTCGGCGGCCTGATGGCGATGCTGATGCGCTGGCAGCTCGCCTGGCCCGGGCAGCCCCTGGCGTTCATGGAGACGCTCGCGCCCGACGGGATGCCGGGCGGGGTGATGGTGCCGGAGTACTACAACATGCTCTTCACGATGCACGGCAGCATCATGATTTTCTTCGGCATCATCCCGATCCTCGTCGGGGCGTTCGGCAACTACCTCATCCCGATCAAGATCGGCGCGCCGGACATGGCCTTCCCCCGGCTGAATATGCTGTCCTACTGGCTGATCCCGCCCGCGATCGCCATCATGCTGCTCGGCTTCTTCCTGCAGGGCGGGGCGGCGGCCTCGGGCTGGACCGCGTACGCGCCGCTGAGCGTGACGCTCGGGCCGGGGCAGACGTGCTGGATCGTCAGCGTGATCTTCGTCGGGACGTCCTCCATCATGGGGGCGGTCAACTACATCACGACGGTCATCAACCACCGCGCGCCCGGCATGACGTTCTTCCGCCTGCCGCTGTCGATCTGGGCGCTGTTCATCACCGCCGTCATGGCCCTGCTGGCCACGCCGGTGCTGGCCTCCGCGCTCATCATGCTCCTGCTCGACAAGACGCTTGGCACCAGCTTCTTCATGCCGGCCGGCCTGATCGTGGACGGGGTGCCGCTCGCGCACAGCGGGGGACAGGTCCTGCTGTGGCAGCACCTCTTCTGGTTCTACTCCCACCCGGCGGTCTACATCATGATCCTGCCGGCGATGGGCATCATCTCGGACATCCTGGCCACCTTTGCGCGCAAGCCGGTCTTCGGCTACCGCTCGATGGTCTACGCGATCGCCGGCATCGCCATTCTCGGGTTCGTCGTCTGGGCGCACCACATGTTCGTCAGCGGCATGAACCCGGCGCTGGGCACGAGCTTCATGGCGGCGACCATGGTCATCGCGGTCCCCACGGGCGTCAAGATGTTCAACTGGCTCGGCACGCTGTGGCGCGGGAACCGATGCTCCATGCCTGCGGGTTCCTGGCCATGTTTCTCATCGGCGGGCTGACCGGCATCTTCCTCGCCTCGATGCCGGTGGACATCTACGTCCACGACACCTACTTCATCGTCGGGCATCTCCACTACGTCCTGTTCGGCGGCAGCCTCTTCGGGGCGTTCGCGGGGATCACGTTCTGGTTTCCCAAGATGTTCGGCCGCCTCCTGCATGAAGGGCTCGGCAAGCTCCACTTCCTCCTGACCTTCATCTTCTTCAACGCGGTGATGTTCCCGATGTTTCTCCTCGGCGTCGCCGGGATGCCCCGGCGCATCTATGACTGGTCGCAGTACGCGCATCTCGCGCACGTCGGCGGGCTGAACCGGATGATGACCGTCAGCGCTTTCATCCTGCTGAGCGCGCAGGCGCTGTTCATCCTCAATTTCTTCTGGAGCCTCGTCCGGGGCCGGAAGGCGTCCGAGAACCCCTGGGAGGCCACGACGCTGGAATGGAGCACTCCCTCGCCTCCGCCGCACGGCAACTTCGAGCACACCCCGACGGTCTATCACGGCCCCTACGAATACAGCGTGCCCGGCCGCTCGACCGACTGGCTCCCCCAGCACCAGCGCACCTAACCATTAAAAAAGGGGACGTTTCTATTTTTCTGATTGGTGACTCGCATGAAAAATAGAAACGTCCCCCATGCGTAGAGTTTGGAAGGGGTCTGACCCCTTTCTCGGAGGACCTGATGTTCCGATTCGCGCAAGCGACCGCCGCGATGACTTGGCTCCTCCTCATCGCCGGGGGTCTGGTGACCTCGACCGATTCCGGCCTGTCCGTCCCTGATTGGCCGCTGTCCTACGGGACCCTGTTTCCGCCGATGGTCGGCGGCATCCGCTATGAGCACACCCACCGCCTGATCGCCGGGTTCGTCGCGTTGCTGATCGCGGCGCTGGCGCTCTGGCTGCGGGTCGCGGAGCCTCGTCGGTGGGTGCGCCGGATGGGCTACGCGGCCCTTGCGGCTGTCCTCGCGCAAGCCCTCCTCGGCGGACTCACCGTGCTGCTCGTGCTGCCGGCTCCCGTCTCCATCGCCCATGCCTGCCTGGGTCAATTCGTGTTCTGTCTTGTGACGGTCATCGCGATGGCGACCGAGGCGGGCACCACCGCCCAAGGCGGTGGTCGCCGAGGAAGTCCCGATGCCGTAGGCAGAGGGACGACTTCGCCCCTGTGCTCTCTCGCATGGGGACTGACCACGTTGTTGGGCCTGCAGCTCGTCCTCGGTGCGGTCCTGCGCCACACCGGCTCGGCCCTGTCGCTGCACATCCTCAACGCGATCGTCGTGAGCCTCGTGGCCTGGCGCCTCATCCTGCAGGCTCGTCGAGCGCGTGAGCAGGCGCTGATCCGGCTGCTGGGGAGGTGGATCGGCATCGGTCTCCTCGGACAACTGGCGCTGGGCCTGGCGGCGCTCGCGCATCCCGACGCGGTGTGGCTCACGACGGCGCATCTGGCGTTCGGTGCGCTCGTGTTGGCGGGCGCGTGTTGCATGGCCGCCCTCGCGTCCTCACCGGAGGCGCTGCGCGGCATGCGGGCGCGGTGGACCGCCTATCTGGAGCTGACCAAACCGCGCCTGACGGCCCTGGCGCTCATCGCCGCCGGCGTCGGATTCTTCATGGGCGCCAGGCATCCGCTGGATGGATGGCCGTTCATCAGCACGCTCCTCGGCGCGGCGCTCGTCGGTGGCGGGGGCAACGCGTTGAATCAGTGGATGGAGCGCGACGCCGATGCGCTGATGCGCCGCACGCAGCGGCGGCCGCTGCCGACGAACCGCCTGCAGCCTGCCGAGGCGCGGCGCTTCGGGATCCTCCTCTCCGTCCTTGGGGTGGTCGTCCTCAGCATGACCACTCATGCGCTGTCAGCGGCCCTGGCCGCGCTGACGCTGGCCAGTTATCTCGGCGCGTATACCCCGCTGAAACGCCGCACGCCCTTGTGCACGCTCGTGGGCGCCGTGCCGGGAGCGTCTCCTCCGCTCATCGGCTGGGCCGCGGCCCGCGGCAGCCTGTCGCTGGACGCCTGGGTGCTGTTCGCGATCCTGTTCCTCTGGCAGCTGCCGCACTTTCTGGCCATCGCGTGGGTGCACCGCGACGACTATGCGCGGGCCGGGTTCCGGATGCTGCCGGTCCTGGATCCGGATGGCGCCAGCACCGCGCGGCAGATGGTGCTGTACGGGGCGGCGCTCCTGCCCATCAGCCTCCTGCCGACGGTGTTGGGGACGGCGGGCGCGGTCTATTTTGTCGGGGCGGGCGCGGTCGGGCTGTGGTTCGTCGCGATGACGGTCGCCGCCGCTCGGGCCCGCTCCGAGACGGTCTCCCAGCGCCTGTTTCTGGCGTCGGTCAGCTATCTGCCTGTCGTGCTCGGGTTGATGGTGCTGGACAGGACACCCATCTGATGCCTCCAGTCCGAGGACGTTGGCCGCATCGGCTTGCCGTGATCGGCGTTCCGGTCGTGGTGAGCCTGAGCGCCGCCGCGGCCGTCCTACATCGCGCCGCGGCCTCCACCGCGCACGACGTCCTGCCCAGCTACGGCCTGGTCCCGGAGTTTTCCCTGGTGGATCAGGCCGGCCGGCCGTTCTCCCGGCAGCAGCTGCAGGGACAGGTGTGGGTGGCGGACTTCATCTTCACGCGCTGCTCAGGGCAGTGCCCGTTGATGGCCGCCGAGCTGCAGCGCTTGGGGCGCGAGTTTGCGCGAGCGCCCTCGCTGCGCCTGGTGTCCATCAGCGTGGATCCGCAGTGGGACACGCCGGACGTCCTGGCCCGCTACGCGCAGGCCGCCGGGGCGAAGCGCGGCCGATGGGATTTCGTCACCGGGGATGCGGCGGCGATCACGCGCCTGTGCCGGGAGGGATTCCGGCTCTCGGGCGCCCCGCCGGCTGCGCCTACGGGACTTCCTCCGCGACCCCCTGCGGGGGTGCCCGCGTCGGTCGGAGGAGACGGCGAGACGATGGACTTCGCGACGCACAGCACCCGGCTCGTCCTGGTGGACCGCGGGGGACGCATCCGGGGCTATTACGAGTCGAGCGACGCGGAACAGCTTGCGCAGCTGCGCCGGGATCTCGCGCGTCTGCTCAAGGAGTCGGGATGATCCCACGCCCTGCCGGGTTTCGCCGTCCTACATTTGCCTTCTGCCGAAGGCGAAACGTCCCGCCGCAGGCGGGACGGCCTTCAGCCAGCCAGCAGGGCGTGGGATGATTCCGCTCCACGCGCTCCCGACGGTCAACGCCTCGTTGAACGCGACGAGCGCATGCCTGCTGCTGGCGGGCTACGGCTTCATCCGGGCCAAGCGGATCGGGGCGCATACGGGCTGCATGCTGCTGGCGTGCCTGACCTCGACGCTGTTTCTCGCCTCCTACCTCTATTATCATGCGCAGGCCGGGGTGACGCGCTTTGCCGGCGAGGGGTGGATCCGTCCGGCGTATTTCCTGCTGCTCCTCTCGCACACGGTGCTGGCGGTCGTGATCGTGCCGCTGGTCCTGCGCACGCTGTGGCTCGCGTTCCAGCGGCGGTTTGAGGCGCACGAGCGGTGGGCCCGCGTGACCCTGCCGCTGTGGCTCTACGTGTCGGTGACCGGCGTCCTGGTGTACCTGCTGCTGTATCACATGCCCTCGGCGGAGGCGTGTCCGATGTGCAGCGAGGCGCTGTTTGCGCCCGGCGAGGGGGCCGCGCGCGCGGGACTCGTGAAAGGCTATGCGGTGAGCGTCGCGGTGCTCCTGGGCATCCCGCTCCTGCTGATCGGCGGGATCGCGGCGATGGTCGTCCGCGCCGCCCATCCGAAAAAGTGACAGTCACTTCGCAAAGCGGAAAAAGTGACTGTCACTTTTTGAATGGCGTTGACAGCCTCGTGGATTGGCGTTACACTGCCCTCGAAAGCCGTTGCACGTGCGTTCACATGGAGGGGTGCAGATGAAAACCGCGATCCTCGGGGTGGTTCTGTCGATGCTGATGGCGCCTAGCGCGTGGGCCGCCAGGACCTCGGTGCATGAGGCGGCCGAGTCGTCCGAATACGGGCGGAAATTCGGCGGGATGATCGGGCGCGGCGCGTTGAATGCGGTGACGAGCTTCGTCGACATCCTCGTCAACGTCGTCAACGAGACCAAGACCGGCCCGCCGCTTGTCGGCACCCTCACGGGCCTGGCCAAGGGCACCGGCTGCGGGGTCCTGCGCTTGGGCTCCGGGGCGGTGGATCTGGTCACGTTCTGGGTCCCCGGCTTCAACGGCTTTCCGGTGTCCGATTCGTACGACAATTGCGTGGCGGGTTCCTCCGGATCCGGGGGACAGGCGGCGGCCTCCGAGCCGGCCGAGGCGCAGCTGGAGGCTGCGCAGGTTGCCTCGACCCCTGAGCCGGTCATCTGGCATGAACCCGAGCCGGCCCCCCCGACGGTCGTCGGGGTCGGGGGCGCCTCTCCTCGCCGCGAAGAGAAGCCGCGGTACTCCAAGTAAGACGCGCGCGACACGGCAGGTGCGCGCCTGAGTCCGACGTCCCCGCGGTTCCGTCGAGAACGGTGGCACGAGAAACTCCTCACCGCGCTTCGCCAGCAGCCTCCTGAGTGGCGCCAGACCCTCCGCACCACCCTCAAAGACACGGCCACCCGGCACGAAGTCCTCATCTACGACGACAACAAGGACCCCCATCCCGTCCGCATTCATCTGATTCCCTGGCTCTTCACGCCGCTCGAATGCCAGTATCTGCGGGCGCTGGGCACGCGCCTCCGCCGGGCGCTCAACCGGATCCTCCGCACGTACTGTGACGATCCCGCCCTGCAGGCGGTCCTGCCCCTCAGCGGCGACGAATGGACCTGGATCAGCCAGCTCGCGCCCAACGGCTTTCCGGAGCCGGCCACGGTCTTCGAGCGGTTCGACGCGACGCTGGCCGTCGAGGACCCGGCCTGGCCGAGCACCCTGCGCCTGCTGGAGTCGAACTCGGTCGGCGTCGGATGCCTCCACTTCATGCCGGTGGCCAACCAGTTCATCGCGGACCACGTCGCCCCGATCCTCCAGCCCGTCGTCGCCCCGCAGGCCTGCCAGCCGACCGCCGACCCGCGCCTCCTCTTGCGCCGGACGCTGGAGGCCCATGCCAAGGCGATCGGGCGCCACTCGTGCACGGTGGCGTTCGTCGAGCGGCGGGAGACCTCCGCCGGAGGGGCGGATGAAATGCTCCACGTCAGCCGCTGGCTGACGGAGCAGGGATTGACGTGCGTGCTGGCGGATCCGCGCGACCTGGACGTGAAGGGGGACGAGCTGGTCTATAAGGATACCGCGATTGACCTCGTCTACCGGGATTTCTCGCTGAGCGAGATCATCTCGATTGAAAACCACGGCGGGCAGGTGGAGGCGATGAAGCATGCTTTCCGGCGCAACCAGGTCGTGTCCTCGCTGACCGGCGAATTCGACCACAAGAGCCTCTTCGAGCTGCTCTCCAGCCCCGAGCACGCCCGCTACTTCACCCCGTCGCAGCAGCGGATCCTGCGCGTGATCATCCCCTGGACGCGCCTCTTGCGCTCCCGCACCACCAAGAGCCCGGACGGGGCGGACGTGGACCTGCCTGACTATGTCCGCCGGCACCGCGAGGCCCTCGTCCTGAAACCGAACCGCGCCTACGGCGGGCAGGACGTCGTGATCGGCGTGGACGTGGGCCAATCGGACTGGGAGCAGGCGATCGGGCAGACGCTGGAGCATCCCGACGGATGGGTCGTCCAGGAGGCGGTGCCCCTGCCCCAGGCCGAATTCCCCGACCCCAAGGACCTGGACGGGCGCGTCCAGGAGTTCGTGACGATCGGGTTCATCGCCACGCCGGACGGCGTCGCCTTCGTGGGCCGCTCCTCCCCGGAGCGGATCGTCAACATCTCCCGCGGCGGCAGCCTCGTGCCCGTGTTCCTCCTCCGCTGAGCGGTGTCAGACTGACACCGTGTGGTTGACAGGGCGGTCGTGCCTCGGTACTCTGAATACCGTCATGGCGCAGACCTATTTGACCAGGGAAGGGCTCAAGAAGCTTCAGGACGAATGCAAGGCGCTGCAGAGGCAGCGCCGTGAGCTGATCGAAGAGGTGACCCGGACGCGGGAGCTCGGGGATCTGCGCGAGAACGCCGAGTATCACGCCGCCCGCGAGCGCCTGCAGCACGTCAACACCCGCCTCGCGGAACTGGACGCGAAGCTGACGCAAGTCCAAATCGTGGACGACCTGCCGGTGTCGGACGGCGAGGCGCGCATCGGGGTGAAGGTGACGCTGGAAGACCTGCAGACCAAGGAGCAGTTCGCCTACGTGCTCGTCGGACCCGACGAGGCGGATCCGCAGCAGGGCAAGCTGTCCATCGCCGCGCCCCTCGGCAAGGCCCTGCTCGGAAAGAAAAAAGGCGAGCAGTTCACCCTCACCCTCCCGAAGACGCTCGTGCCCTACCGGCTCGTCAACATTGAACGGGCATTGTGATGGCTGCAGAGCCGCTGGCCCGGCGCAGATGCCGTCCCTGCGAAGGCGGGGCGGAGCCGCTGCCGGTCAGCGCGGCGAAGACGCTGCTGGCGGATGTGAAGGGATGGGAATTAGTTGAGGGGAAGGCGATCCGCAAGACGGTGAAGTGCAGGGACTTTCTCGACGCGGTGAGCCTCATCCAGCGCATCGCGCCGATCGCGGAGGCCGAGGACCACCACCCCGACCTGCACCTGACCGGCTACCGCCGGCTGACGATTGAGCTCTCGACCCACGCCATCGGCGGCCTCTCCGAGAACGACTTCATCCTCGCCGCCAAGATTGATCAGATTCTACCGTAGGCGGCCGGTTGCCTGCGGCAACCGGCACTCCTTTCGGCGACCATAGCTTCCGCTATGGTGCCCGCCTCAGTCGGAGCACCAGGCACTTCGCCGAGCCGCCCGCCTTCAGGAACTCCGACAGGTTCACTTCGTAGATCGTGAATCCCCGCCGCGCCAGCTGCGTCTTGAGCCGGCGCGAGATCCCCGCCTGAATCACGACCGCCCGCCCGACCGAGACCGCGTTGCAGGCAAACCGCCGCGCATCGGCCGTGGACACCGCGAGCGGCTCCCGCACGTACGTGTCAATCACCCGGCGCCCGTAGCGGTCGAACGCCTTCGGATACCACAGGGCGGATGCGGCATCCAGCGGGCAGAAGCACGTGTCGAGGTGATAGAACCGGCGGTCCGCCAGCTCAAGCGGAAGCACCTCGCGTCCCACGATCCGCGCAAGCTGTTCATGCGCCGTCGCATCGGACCGGAACCGGAAGCCCAGGAAGAGCCGCTCGCCCACCCACAGCGCGTCGCCCTCGCCCTCGAAATTGAACGCCCTCGGCAGCCGGGCGATGCGGAACCCCCGGCGGCGGAAATAGCGCTCGACGACCGGTTCCTCGCCCTGACGCTCCGGATGGCGGAAGTTGCTGCGGATCAGCGTCCGCCCCATGACAAGCCCTGCGTTGGCGGTGAAGACCAGATCGGGCAGGCCCCGCGCCGGCGGCAGGAGCTGCACGCGCGCGTGGAGCCGCGTCGTGAGGAGGTCGTAGAGCGCCTGCCACTGGCGGGCGGCGCGGGACTGATTGGCCTGGCGCGAGAGACGCATCCAGGGATTAATCTCGTAGGCGATGGTGTAGTGCGTCGGCCGGCACATCAAGAGTGACGAGTGACGAGTGATGAGTGATGAGTGGGAAGGACGCATGGAGCGCGTTAACGGCGGGAGAGGCGCAGGGCGGCGCAGAGCTCGCGAAGGAAGGAGGCGGCGTCGGAGACGATGCCGATGCCCTGGAACGTGCCGCGGTCGGACAGCTTCGTGACGACCGCCGGATTGATGTCCACGCAGACGGTCTTGACCGTCGCGGGCAGCAGGTTCCCCGTCGCGATCGCGTGGAGCGTCGAGGAAATCATGAGGGCCAGCCCGACCCCCTGCACCTGCCGCCGCATCGCCTCCTGCGCCTCCATGACGTCGGTGAGGACGTCCGGCAGCGGCCCGTCGTCGCGCACCGAGCCGGCCAGCACGAACGGCACGCGTCGCGTGACGCAGGCGTGCATGACGCCCCGCTTCAGGATCCGCCGGCGCACGGCCTGCCGGATGCCGCCGAGATCCCGGATGGCGTTGATGGCCCGCATGTGATGGTCGTGCCCGTCCTGGGTGGACACCCCGCGCGCCAGGTCCACGCCGAGGGAGGTGCCGAACAGCGCGGACTCGATGTCATGGGTGGCCAGCCCGTTGCCGCCGAACAGCGCCTGCACAAAGCCTGCCTCGATCAGCCGCTCGAGGAACGGTCCGCCGCCGGTGTGGATCAGCGCCGGGCCCGCCACGACCAGGATCTTTCGGCGCCGGCGGCGCATCTGCCGCATCGCCTCGGCCACGCCGGCGATGAGCTGGGCCTTGGGTTTTTCCGAGGAGACCGCGCTGGTCATGAAGCTGAAGACGTCCTGCGTGCGGGAGCGCGCAAGCGGGGTGACCCGGATGCCCTCGGTGCCGCAGACGACGAGCTGGCCCCTGCGGACGCGCACCATCGGGGTGCAGGCGGCGCGCCCGCCCCGGCGGTCCACGACGATGCCGCAGTCCATCTCGATGCGCTCGACAGGCAGCCAGCGCCCGCCCCGGCGGATCGCCGTGGGCAGGTTCGTCGTCGAGTAGAATCCCGGCGGGAAGACGCCGGGTTTGCACGCCGGCACGAGGGCGGCGTCTTTCTGTGTGACCGGCACCGCCCCCAGCCGGGCGAGCCGCTTGAGGATGGACGCCAGCCGGTTCGGCGAGGCGGCGCTGACCTTCAGGCGGGCGGTGGAGGTGTCGGCCTTGCGCTTGCCGATGGCCAGATCCAGGATCTCGAAGGACCCGTTCAGATCCATGATCTCATCCAGGATCTTCGGCAGGATGAGCGAGTCAATGATGTGTCCGCTGACGTGCACGATCTCCGAGGCCATCCGGGCTCCTTTCGAGGAGTAGTATACCATCGCCGCGTCCCCCGGCAACCTGAGCCCTCAGCGCTGAGCTCACCGGGGACAAAGCGTGCTAGACAAGGCGTACGTTATGTGGTACGCTTTGAGTGGAGGTGAGCCGAATGACCTTAACCGTGAGCAAAGCGCGCGCCAAACTCTACAAGTTGCTGGACCAGGCGGCAGCATCCCATCGGCCAATCCAAATTAGCGGCAAGCGCCACAACGCCGTGCTGATCTCAGAGGACGATTGGCGCGCCATTCAAGAAACCTTGTACCTGTTGTCCATCCCCGGGATGCGCGAGTCGATCCGCAAGGGCTTGGCCACGCCCGTCAACGCCTGCGAGTCGGTCCTCACGTGGTGAAGTGGAAGCTCGTCTTCACGACGCAGGCTCAGAAGGACGCCAAGAAACTATCGGCGTCGGGACTCCGTCCGAAAGCCGAAGTCCTCTTAGAACTTCTCCGCGAAAATCCCTATCAGACGCCTCCTCCTTTTGAAAAGCTGGTCGGCGATTTGGCCGGCGCGTATTCCCGCCGCATCAACATTCAGCACCGATTGGTCTACCAGGTCCTTGAGCACCTGCATACCGTCAAGATCATCCGGCTGTGGACGCATTATGAGTGAGCACAGGGTCAGAGTGCGGGTGGAGGAGAGCGTCAGCCTTGAGGCGCGTACGCAGGCGATCGGGCGGGAGCTGCTGGCGCGCGCGAAACAGGCGCACGCGCACCTGAGCTCGCTCAACCGCTGGACCACCCAGCTCCTCCGCTGGTGCCTCGCCGACCCGCACGTCAAATCCCAGGTCCTGCGGTTCCTCGACTGCCTGCCGAGCCTGACGACGCCCCGCGCGGTGGTCCGGCACCTGCGAGAATATTTTCCCGCCGACGGCTGGCGGCTACCGGCCGCCCTGCGCCTGGGCGTGTCGCTGACGCGCCCCGGCTTGCTGACCGCGCCGGCCGTGTCGTTCATGGTGCATCAGCTGGTCGAGCAGGTCGCGCAGCAGTTCATCGCCGGCGCGCGGGCCGAGGATGCGGTCTCGGTCATGCAGCGCCTGGCCTCCCGCGGCGTGCGGGTCAGTTTCGATGTATTAGGGGAGCAGGTCACGAGCGAGGCGGAAGCCGACCGGTATGCCCGGCAGTACGTGGAGCTGATCAGCCGGTTGGGCGCGGCGGGCCACGTGTCCGTCAAGCCCTCCGCTCTGACGGCGCAGTTTGATCCGTTGAGCGTGCGGGAGAGCGCCGCGCGGGCGCTGGGGCGCCTGCGGCTCATCGCGCAGCGCGCGGTCGAGGTCGGCGCGGCCGTCACCCTCGACATGGAGCAGGTCGAATACCGGGAGCTGACGCTGGAGCTGGCCAAGCAGCTCCTTCAAGAGCCCGGCCTTGGCGAGCGCGTCCGGCTGGGGGTGGTGGTGCAGGCCTATGTGAGCGACGCCGAGCAGGCGGTGACGGACCTGCTGGACTGGCTGGCACAGCATCGCCGGCGGCTCGCGGTGCGCCTGGTCAAGGGCGCGTACTGGGATTATGAAGTGGCCCATGCCCTGCAGATGGGCTGGGCCGTCCCGGTCCATCGGCGCAAGTGGCAGACCGACCGGACATTCGAGCGGCTCACGGAACGCCTGCTCGCCTCGTCGTCCATGGTGCGCCCGGAGATCGCCTCGCACAACCTGCGGTCCATCGCGCATGCGATGGCCGTGGCGGAAGAGCTGAAGCTGCCGAAGGACACGGTGGAGTTTCAATTGCTGTACGGGATGGGGGATGCGATTCAGGCCGCGGTGGCGTCATTGGGCTGGCCGGTGCGCGTGTACGCGCCGGTCGGCGAGCTCATCCCGGGGATGGCGTATCTGGTGCGACGGATTTTGGAAAACACCGCCAATGAATCGTTCCTGCTCCAGGATTTTCTGGAGACCGCCTCGGCCGACACGCTGATGGCGCCGCCAGGTCCGAACGGAGGATCGCATGGCTAAGCCGGCGGCGCTTGAGTTTCCTGCCGAGCCGTTCGCGAATTTCGCCGATTCGCGGCAGCGGGCGGCGTTCACCGGCGCGCTGGGCGACGTCGGGCGTGAACTGGGGGCTCGCTACCCGCTGCTCATCGCCGGCGAGGAGGTGCGCACGCAGCAGTGGCTGGCCTCGGTCAATCCCGCGCACCCGGCGCAGGTCGTCGGGCACGCCGCGCAGGCCGGGGGGGCTGAGATGGAGCGCGCGGTGGCGGCGGCGGAGCACGCCCAGCCGCGCTGGGCCGCCACGCCGGTTGACGAACGGATCGCGAGTCTGCGGAAGGCGGCCGGGCTGCTGCGCGAGCGGCGCTGGTGGTTCGCCGCGCTGGCCGTGCTGGAGGTCGGCAAGCCCTGGCGCGAGGCGGACGCGGACGTCGTCGAGGCGGTCGAGTATCTCGACTACTATGCCGCCGCGATGGAGCAGGTTGCGGCCGGTAAAGCCGTGCTCCAGCGTCCCGGCGAAGCCAACCAGTACCGCTATGTCCCGCGGGGGGTCTGCGCGGTGATTGCGCCCTGGAATTTCCCCGTCGCCATCCTGACCGGCATGGCCTCGGCCGCGCTCGTCACCGGCAACGTCGTGATCCTCAAACCGGCGGAGCAATCCCCGGTGCTGGCGTACCATCTGACGCGCCTCTTGCACGAGGCCGGCATCCCCGCGGACGCAGTCCAGTACCTGCCGGGCCTCGGCGAGGACATCGGCGCGGGCCTGGTTCGGCATCCGAAGGTCCGCCTGATTCTGTTCACCGGCTCCAAGGCCGTCGGGCTGTCCATCCTCCAGGCGGTCGGTCAGCCCGAACCCGGCCAGCGGTTCCTCAAGCACGCCGTCGTCGAGATGGGCGGCAAGAACGCCGTCATCGTGGATGAGGACGCGGATCTCGATGCCGCGATCAAAGGCGCGCTCGTCTCCGCCTTCAGCTACGGGGGCCAGAAGTGCTCGGCCGCGTCGCGGCTGATCATCCATGAGGCGGTCTACGACCGGCTGATTCCCCGGCTGACGAAGGCGGTGGAGGGCTTGCGCATCGGCGACCCGGCCTCCCCGGACTGCGAGCTGGGCCCGCTGATCGACGAGGAGGCGGTACGCCGCGTGACGGCCGCCATCGCGCAAGGCGGGCGCTCAGCGACCCTGCTCTATCAGTGTCCGTCGGGCCGGCTGCCCCAAGAAGGCTACTTCATGGGGCCGGCGCTGTTCGCCGATGTGGACCGGGCCAGCGCGCTGGCGCAGCAGGAGCTGTTCGGCCCGGTGCTCAGCCTCTTCCGGGTGCGGAGCTTCGAGGAGGCGCTGGAGCTGGCCAACGATGTGGACTACGGGCTCACCGGGGGCGTGTATTCCCGCTCCCCGTCGCACCTCCAGCACGCCATCGAGGCGTTCGAGGTCGGGAATCTCTATCTGAACCGACCGATCACCGGGGCGCTGGTCGGACGCCAGCCGTTCGGCGGCTACAAACTTTCCGGGCTGGGCACGAAGGCCGGCGGGCCCGACTACTTATTGCAGTTGATGATCCCCAAGACCATCTGCGAGAATACCGCACGGCATGGAATGCCGCTGGAGTAGCCGACGATGCTGGTGAATGGGAAGGCGTATCGCACGGTGTGGATGGAGCAGGGCGCGGTCAAGCTGATTGACCAGCACCAGCTCCCGCACCGCTTCGAGGTCGCGACGCTCGTGGGCTTCCGCGACACCGCCGAGGCCATCAAGACGATGCTGGTGCGCGGGGCCGGCGCCATCGGCGCGGCGGCCGGCTACGCGATGGCGCAGGCGGTGCTGGAGGCGCCGGCGTCAGGATTCGCGGACTTCGTGAAGGGGGCGGCGGAGCACATCCGCTCGACCCGCCCGACCGCCCACGATCTTTTCTTCGCCGTGGATCAAGTGCTCGACGCTTCGCTCAAGGCCTCCACTCCTGAGGCCGCCCGTGAGGCGGCGGTGAAGACCGCGACGGTCTTAGCGGATGAGAACGCGCGCGCCGGCGAGCGGATCGGCGAGCATGGCGTGCGACTGTTGAAAAGCGGGACGCGCATCCTGACGCACTGCAACGCCGGGTGGCTGGCGTTCGTGGACTGGGGCAGCGCGCTCGCGCCGGTCTACATGGCCCAGCGGCAGGGGGTGGAGGTGTTCGTCTACGTCACCGAGACCCGGCCCCGGTCGCAGGGGGCCAAGCTGACCGCCTGGGAGCTGGGGCAGGCCGGCATTCCGCACGCGATCATCGCAGACACCGCGGCGGGTTTTTTCTTCCAGCAGCGGATGATTGACTGCGTGATTGTCGGGGCGGACCGGATTGCGGCCAACGGCGACGTCGCCAACAAAATCGGCACATTCACGTTGGCGGTGCTCGCCCGGCACCACGGCGTGCCGTTCTACGTGGCGGCGCCCCGCTCGACGTTCGACCTGCGCACGCCGGATGGCGCGGCGATCCGCATCGAGGAGCGCAGCGAGGATGAAGTCCTCTGGGTCTCAGGCCGTTCCCGCCAGGGGGCGCTTGAGCAGGTGCGCATCGCCCCTGAAGGATCCCCCGCGCGTAACCCCGCGTTCGACCGCACCCCGGCGTCGCTGGTGACGCGCTTCATCACCGACGGCGGGGTGTTCGAACCGTCCCCGCAGGCCATCGCCCGCTTCGTCCGCGGCGCCGCCCCGGCGGCTATTTCTTAAACCTGCCCCGTCCCAATTCCTCCAACTGTCGTTGGATATTCTTCCAGCTCTGCGAGCCCGGCGGGTAGAGTTGCTGCGCCTCGAGAAGCCGACGGCGCTGTTCGTCGAGGGGTGGCGTCCCTCGGCCTGCGGCCTCGGGACCGGATTCGGCGAGATAACGCGCCAGGTCCTCGAGCCGCCGCGCGGTCGGGGGATGAGTCCGGAGAAACAGCGAGGGTGTATCGAACCGGGCGAAGTCCTGCAGCAGCTCCAGCGCCGCCCGCGGGTCATAGCCGGCTCGGATCATGTAGCGGACGCCGAGCTGGTCGGCTTCCAGCTCCTGCTCCTGGCTGTAGCCGCTGGCGGCCACGTCGCTCAGGAGCCCGGCGATATCCTGCGCGGCCTGCCCCATCTGCTGGGCCTGGGCCCCGCCCTGCCGGGCCGCGACCGCGGCCCCGATCCCCACGACCGTCAGGAGCAACTGTTGCTGTTGGAGCTGCTGGTAGCGCTTGACCAGGTGCTGGGCGACGGTGTGCGCCAGCTCGTGGCTCAGGACGGTCGCCAGCTCGTCCTCGCGGCTGCCGCGCGAGGCCAGGTAGTTCAGGATGCCGGTTGTCACGTAGGTGCGGCCGTCGGCCAGCGCCACGGCGTTGGGGTCCTGGTTCCGCAAGAGGAAGATATGGTAGGGCAGGTTGGGGCGCTCCGTCACCCGGCTCAGCCGCTCCAGCGTCGCCTGGAGATCGAATCCGAACAGCCGCTCGCCCCGCTGGACGGGCCGCGTCCCGACCCGTTGTCGGGACTCCAGCTCGCGGGCCTGGAGGGCGCTGATGGCCTGCTCGATTTGGCGGGCCTGGGCGGATTCCTCCGGCACCGGAGAGGGCCGCACCGCGTACTGCGGCGCCGCGCATCCACCCACGAGGAGGAGGGCGACAACCGCTGCCTGCCCGTGGGGGCGGGGCCTGCCGCCTCGGGACTCCGCCTGCCGTCCTCGTCCCGTGACGGGACTGCGGCCGGCGGCGGAGCCTCCCCTCGGCGTCACCCGTCCCCTAGCCGAGGCGGAGCTGCTGTTCCGCATCGACGACGTCGCGGTTGACCCGCGTCAGCGCGAGCTGGGCCTTGCGGTGCAGGCGCTCGTCGGCGGCGGGCGTCTCAATCAGCTGGCGCAGGAGTTGGACCGACATCCGGAAGTAGCGCACGATCTCCCCGTCGTCCACATCGCACAGGCGGCTCAGGCGGGCGAACGGCGCGCCATGGAACCACGCCTCCATCGCCGCGGACAATTGGAAATGGGGGGGCTTGGAGTGGGGGGTGATGCGGAAGCGCTGCTCGGCGCGATGGATCTTCGCCAGGGGCTCCTCGCACAGCTTCTCGAGCCGGCGGCTGATCGCGCTCATCTTGGGCAGGCTGAGGCCGGGCCGGGGCTCATACACGGCCGCGGCAAGCAGCACCGCCAGCGCGGGCGGGTCCAGCTCCTCCAGGCAGCCCTGGGTGTAGAGCTCGGTCATCAGCAATTCATAGCCGTAGATCCACGACGCGAATTGGCCCTTTACGGTCAGGCCCGTTCCGGTGAGATAGCCGAGTTCCTGGAGGAGGTCCAATTTGCGCTCCATGAAGGCCCGGCCCGCCTCCCGGCGAGGGCCCGACGTCTGGAAGTAATACAGCGTCTTCGGAAACAGGGAGAGCAGCCCCCGCCCGTGCCGCCGGTAGAGATTGAGCAGGGTGGCATAGCCGGTGTTCCACCGGCTCTGCACGGGCTCGGGCTTGCCGTGCAGGACGCGTATGACTTCCTGGTAGGTCACGGTGGAGGGGTTGATGCGCAGGTAGACGAAGCCCGCCTCATCCATGCCGCGCCGCCCGGCCCGGCCCGCCATCTGCGAGAACTCGCGGCTGCGCAGGAGGTTGAACCGCCCGCCCACGCGCTTTTTCAGCGTGTCGATCGCGACGCTGCGGGCCGGCATGTTGATGCCGAGGGCGAAGGTCTCGGTCGTCGCGATAAACTTGATGAGCCGGCTGACGAAGCATTGCTCGACGACTTCCTTGACGGTCGGCAGCATGCCGGCATGATGGTAGGCGACCCCGCGGTCGATGAGGTGCGAGAGGGCCTGCGCGGTGCGGTCCTGGGTGAGCTGGTAGCGGGCGCACAGCTCGTCGAACAGCGCGCGCAGCTTGGCCTGCTCCGCCGGGCTGATGAGCGGGAGGTTCGCCACCTCCCACGCCAGGTCCTCGGTCCGCCTTCGCCCGAACGTGAAGAAGATGCACGGTAGGCGGTCGGCCTCCTGCAGGTGGCGCAGGAGCGCGTCGAGGCGGTTGGGATGCACCTGCCAGCGGTCCTGCTCGTGGCGCCCCATGCCATGGCGGCGGCCGTGATGCCGCGGGGGGCGCCTCCGGACATCGCTCCAGTCCTCCCGGCCGTGGTAGCCCGCGTAGCGGAGCTCCTGCTGGTTCTTGATGACGGTGTTCTGGCACTGGAACAGCACGTGCAGCGGCACCGGCCGCTGGGTTTCCACGATGACCTCGATGGCACGGCCATGGATCTCGCGGATCCAGCGGGCGAGGTCCTCGACGTTCGGGATCGTCGCGCTGAGGGCCAGGAGGTTGATGGACTGCGGCGTGAAGAGGAGGGCTTCTTCCCACACGGTCCCGCGCTCCGGGTCGTCGAGGTAATGGATCTCGTCGAAAATGACCCAGGTGCACCGCGAGAGGCGCGCGGGATTTTCGAGGAGGGTGTTGCGGTAGATCTCCGTGGTCATGATGAGGATGGGGGCGCGGGGATGGATGGTGACGTCGCCGGTCATGATGCCGACCTCGCCCCCGCCTTCCCGCGCGGTGAAGTCGCGGAACTTCTGGTTGCTCAGGGCCTTGATCGGCGCGGTGTAGATGACCTGGCCGCCGCCCTGCCGGGCCTTGGCGATGCAGTAGTCGGCGATGACGGTCTTGCCCGCCCCGGTCGGGGCGGCGACGAAGAGCGACACGCCCCGGTCAATGGCGTCAATGGCGCGCTGCTGGAAGGGGTCATAGGTGAACGCGTGCAGCGGAGGCGTCGCGGGATCCATCCTAGAGGATCATTGTATACTAACCGCGCGAGGCGCGCGATTGGCCCGCAACATCGGATGCGTTGACAACCCTCCGGCGTTCTTCTAAGCTGGATTCTTACCATGGCTCCGTCGTGGCATTCCATGTGGCGTTCCTGGCTTCTCCTGGGCGGCCTCATCCTGCTCTGCGCCGTCGTCGCCTTCCGGCACGGCGGGCCCGGACGGATCGGCGAGGCGCTGGCCAGCGCGGGGAAGCTCTTCCTGAGCGTCCTGCCGAACATGGTGCTGGGCTTCACCCTGGCCGGGTTTCTGTTCGTGCTGCTGCCGAGCGAGCTGATCGTCAAGTGGATGGGGCACGGCTCGGGAGCCAAAGGGCTGTTCATCGGGACCCTCGCCGGGACCCTGACGCCGGGCGGGCCGTTCACGCACTTTCCGATCCTGGCCTCGTTCCTGGCCAAAGGCGCGGCGGTGGGGCCGGTTTGCGCCTACATCGCGGCCTGGGCCCTGCTGGGATTGAACCGCTTTCTGGTGTGGGAGCTGCCCATTTTAGGCTCGCCGATTGCGTTGACGCGGCTGGTCGCCTCGCTGTGGGTCCCGCCGCTCGTCGGCTGGGTCGGCGGCGCGCTCTATGGGAGGTGGCATGGCGGCCCTTGATCAAGACGAACTGAAGCGGCACATCCGCGACATCCCGGACTTTCCCAAGGCGGGGATCTTGTTCCGCGACATCACGCCGCTGCTGCAGAACGGGCCGGTGCTGCGCGCAGTGATTGACCAATTGGCGGACCGCTACGCGCATCAGCGCGTGGATGCGGTCGTCGCGGTGGAATCCCGCGGCCTCATCTTCGGCGCGCCGCTGGCCTACCGCCTCGGCGCCGGGCTCATCCCGGTCCGGAAGGCCGGCAAGCTCCCGGCCAAGACCATCCAGGCGACGTACACCTTGGAGTATGGGGAAGGCGTGCTGGAGATGCACGCCGACAGCCTCTCCGCGGGCAAGCGGGTGCTGCTCGTGGATGATCTGCTGGCCACCGGCGGCACGATGGGCGCGGTGGTGAAGCTGATGGAGCATTTCCGCGCCGAGATCATCGAGGTCGCGTTCCTCGTCGAGCTGACGGACCTGAAGGGCCGCGAGCGTCTCGGCCGGCATCCGATGTGCTCGCTCATCCAATACTGAGGGGACTCATGAGATTCTGGAGGCGGTGTGGTCTGGTGTGGCTCGTTGCCGGCGCGGCGTGCATCTCGGCGGATGAGATCCGCTTCAAGGACGGCCAGGTCATCTCCGGCACGCTGGTTGACGACGGGGACACCATTGCGATTGTGGTGCCACGGAACGCGATCGCGCAAGTGAACGGCCAGTCCTTCGAGAGCCCGCCGGCCCCCCCGTTCACCGCTGTGGATGTGACGGGCGCCACGCACTCCGTGCCTGATTCGAAGAAACGGGTGACGCTGCTGAAATTCTGGGCGAGCTGGTGTCCCTTTTGCCGGTCGGACATCCCCTTGATGAAAGAGGTATTTGAGCGGTATCGCGACCAGGGGCTGCGTCTCCTGACCGTGAGCGTGGATCAGGATCGCCAGAAGCTTGACGCGTTCATGCAAACCGAGCCGCTGCCGTATCCGGTGATTCCCACGGCGGGAGACGGCGTGCCTGCCGAGCAGGTCGCCATCGCCTCGTTGTACCAGTATCAAGGGATCCCGGCGTATTTCGTCATTGATGCCAACGGCGCCATTGTCAAACGGTTCTCAGGTTCCTTGAGCCGCCAGAAAGCAAACCTTGAGGCCGTGCTGACGCCTCTGTTGGCATCAGCCAAATCCAAGCGGTAACCCCCCTGATCGTTGTTCCGCGACGAAGTTCACGACGCCCTGGCACACGCGCTCGAGGAACGCCAGGTCCAGCGTGTCGAGCGTGTCGGTCGGCTGGTGATAGTGGGGGTTGCGCAGGAACGCGGTGTCGGTGACGAGCAGCGCGGGATAGCCCGCGTCCCAGAAGGGCGCATGGTCAGACAGCCGGGACTCCGGGATCAGCCAGCCGTTCGCCGGCAGGAGGATGGTTTCGACCGGCAGCCCGGGGATCGCGCGCATGGCGCGGGCGAGCGCATCCAGCAGCGGCTTGGACCGGCGGTTGGCCGCCAGCCCGATGAAATTTCCCACCGACGGGTAGAAGCGGCTCAGGAGCGGCGGATAGCGCTGCAGGCCCCGCGCCTCGGTGAACCCCACCGACTCCAGCGACAGCATGCCCGACAGCTCCACCCCGCGGCGCTTGAGGTGCGCGGCGTACTGGGCGCTGCCGATCATCCCCAACTCTTCGAGATTGAACGCGACGAACTCGACGGGGATGGACGGCGCCTGGGCCGTCAGGACGCGGGCGGCCTCCAGCAGGACGACGAGGCCGCTGGCGTTGTCATCGGCGCCCGGCGTGCCGGGGACGGTGTCCAGATGCGCGCCGATGAGCAGGCGCGGCTGATCGTCTCGGACTGACGGGGCGCGCGCAATGACGTTGACAAACGTCGTGCCCATGTACGAAAATTCATGCAGGTGCACGGCCAGCCCCGCGGCAAGCAGGTGTTCCTGGACATAGGCCTGCGCCTCGGCGAGGCGGTCGGGGCTGAGGGACGGATGCCGCTCGCCTTCAAGGGCGCGCAGGTCCGCGAGGAGCCGCTCGCGGCTGACGTGCGCGATCAACGATGATGCCGATGCCATTCGATGAAGAACGGTTCAGCCGGTGGCTGGCCTACGTCCTGCGGCATAACCCCGACCGCTATGGGCTGGTCCTCGACCGGCATGGCTTTACCGACCTGGAGCCGTTCCTCCTCATTGCCGTGCGGCGCTCTCCGGAGCTGACCGAGGAGCGCCTGCGCGAGCTCATCGCCGGGCCGCTCAGCCAACGGTTCGAATTGGCGGGGAACCGGCTGCGCGCCCGCTACGGCCATTCCGTTCCGGTGGAGCCGGCCGGCGAGCCGGTCATCCCGCCGGACTTCCTCTATCACGGGACCGAGCCGGGCCGGGCCGACGCGATTCTCCGCGAGGGCCTGAAGCCGGTGGAGCGCCGGATGCTGCATCTGAGCGATACGCTCGAGGAGGCCCTGGCGGTGGCGCGGCGCAAGACCGACCAGCCCCGCATCGTCAGGGTGCTCGCCAAAGAAGCCCACGCCCGCGGCATCAGCTTCTATCACGAGGGGCGCGTGTATCTCACCGCGCAGATCCCGCCTGAGCTGCTCACCCTTGAAGCGCGAGCGCCGGATCAGCCTTGGGACTCGGCCAGCGAATCGACCCCGCCACAAGCGCCGTAACGTCCGCCGCGTCGCGCTGCGGCGTCAGCAGGGTGAGCGCGGGCGGCTCATGCCCGACGTCGCGCACCAACCCCAACGCCAGGTCCTCGCCGCGCGCGCTGCGCAATCCCACCACGCAATCCATCAGCGCCGCGGGCGAGACCGTCACCCGCCCGCCCGGCCAGTCCGGACCGACCCCCGTCAGGCTCACGTCGCGCAGGCTCACGCGCTGCATGACGGAGTTGGCGAAGTACCGCGCCAACTGCGCATCGCGGTACGCGGCGCGCTGGGCGAGATTTCGTCGCGTGCAGGCGGGTGGAGCCGGCAGCCGTTCAATGGAGACCGATGGAAGGGCCTGCAACAGCGCCTCGAGCTCGCCCTCCCGCTGCACCGCCACGATGAGGTCGGGCCTGAGGCGCTCGACCTTGCGCCGCTTGAGCGTCCGGCCGAGCTCGCCGTCCACGAGTCCGGTGGTGTCGACGACGACGGATGCGGCGTGCCGCCCGGCGGCCTCGACCATGCGGCCGGCGGCGTCCAGGAACGTCTCCACGTTGCCCTCCGGCGACACCGCGCCGGTGAAGGCGAATCCCGCGACCTCCACATGACGCCAGCCCGTAAAGGGCAGCGGGATGACGCCCCAGCCGATCGTCGTCGGCGGGCCGAGGTGCGACTGGCCGACGTCGCAATCCACCACCGCGAGCGGCCCGCTATCGTCCCGCTCCGCCAGGCACTGCTCGAGGAGCGTGGTCTTGCCGGTGTCCGAGGCGCCCAGCAGCAGGGTCACGCGCGGCCGTCGGCGCCGGAGCAGCTCGTAGAGAGTCGAGGACATGACAGGCGTAGGTAGTGGTCAAGTTTGGTGGCGGGTGACGCCGAGGGGAGGCCTCCGCCACCGACCGCAGCCCCACACGCTCTGCTTCGCAGAGCGAAGCATGTGGGGCGAGGACGGATGGCGGAGTCCCGAGGCGGCAGGACCCGCCAAAGTTGTCCGTTACCCAGGCGTATTGTAGCACGCAACGCGGCGGGTCTATAATGAGCTTACAATGCGGTTCGATGCGGTGGTGCTGGGCGGCGGGATCATCGGCTGCGCCACGGCGTGGGAGCTGGCGCAGCGCGGGCAGCGCGTCGCGCTCATCGAGCGGGGGGCAATCGGAGCGGAGGCGTCCAAAGCCGCCGCAGGCATTCTGGCCGCGCAGATGGACGTGGAGCGGCCCGGCGCGTTCTTCGAGTTGTGCCAGGCTTCGAAGGGGATGTATCGCGGGTGGGTGTGCGCCCTGGAGCGGACGTCGAGGCGCTCCGTGGGCTATCACCGCGACGGCATCCTGTATCTGGCCTGCTCCCGCGCGGACGTGCGGCGGATGGAGAGGCGCCGTCGCTGGCAGACGCGGCGGGGGCTGCGGGTCGAGCGCTGGTCGCCCCGCGACGTCAGCCGGCGGGAGCCG
This sequence comes from Candidatus Omnitrophota bacterium, assembly GCA_016192545.1. Classification (GTDB taxonomy): domain Bacteria; phylum Omnitrophota; class Gorgyraeia; order Aquiviventales; family Aquiviventaceae; genus JACPTX01. Next base: position 24,347 of record JACPTX010000005.1, read on the forward strand.
AACGTGCAGGGACGCATCCGGGCCGGCTTCTTCTTTCCCGCCGAATCGCAGGTGGATAACGTCGAGCTCATGGAGGCGCTGGCGGCGGCGTGCCGGAAGACGGGGGTGCGCCTGTGGGAGCGGACAGAGGCGCAGCGGGTCCTGGTGCGCGGCCGGCGGGTGGCCGGGGTCCGCACGACCCGCGGAACGATTCGGGCTCCCGTCGTCGTGAACGGCTTGGGCAGCTGGGCGCCCCTGAGCGGGGTGCCGATTCCGAAGCCGGTCATCATGCCTGCCCGCGGGCAGATGCTGGCCTTCGATGCGCCGAAGGGCCTGTTCCGTCATGTCGTGATGGCGGAGGCGGCCTACGGGGTTCAGCGCCGTGACGGGCGGCTGATCATCGGCTCGACCGTCGAATTCGTGGGGTTCGACCGGCGCGTCACGCTGGAGGGGATGACCCGCATCGTGTCCGGATTCCGCAGCCTCGTGCGTCAGGACGTGTTCGAGCGCGCCACCTTCCGGGAAGCGTGGGCCGGCCTGCGTCCATGCACGATTGACCGCCGGCCCATCCTCGGCGCGACCCGCATCGCAGGCCTGTACGTCGCGGCGGGGCATTTCCGCCACGGGATCCTGCTCGCCCCGCTCACCGCGCGCCTGATGGCCGAGCTCATCCTGACCGGCCGCGCCTCGTGCGATCTCTCCCCGTTCGCCCTCGACCGGTTCCGTCGGTAATAAAGGGGTCAGACCCCTCAAGAACGACGGTCTCAACTGACGGGGTCTGACCCCTTTTTATGCCGGTTAAACTTGACAAAAGGGTCGTATTTACGTATCCTAGAAAGTGGGATGAAGATCTCGGCACAGGAAGAGTACGGCTTGCGGTGCCTGTTGCAGCTGGCCCGCTCCCCGCAAGGGCAGGTGATGACCGTCAAGGAGATCGCCCAGAAAGAGGCGCTCTCCGGGGCCTACGTCGAGAAGCTCCTGCGGATGCTGGCCAAGGCGGGCCTAGTGCACAGTCTGCGGGGCATCAAGGGCGGCTACGTGCTCAACCGTCCGGCGTCGCACGTGACGCTGGGCGAGGTGGTGCGCGCGCTGGGGCAGGTGCCGTCCACGGACCACATCTGCCACCAGTTCACCGGCACCCAGGTCGAGTGCGTGCATTTTTCGAACTGCGGGATCCGGTCGGTGTGGTCGGGCCTGACGACGTACATCCAG
>JACPTX010000048.1 GCA_016192545.1 Candidatus Omnitrophota bacterium
CCAAGAACCAGGCGGACCAGCTCATCTACTCGACGGAGAAGAGCCTGAAGGAGTTCGGCGACAAGGTGAGCCAGTCGGATCGGCTTGCCATCGAGCAGGCCACGCGGGACCTGAAGGACGCCATCAAATCCGACGACCTCGGGAAGATCAAGCGGGCGACCGAGGCGCTGACGCAGGCCTCCTATAAGCTGGCGGAGGAGCTGTATAAGAAAAGTCAAAAGTCAGAAGGTAAAAGTCAAAAGTCAGAAGAGGCGGAGCCGGCTGGCCAGGCGCACGCCCGCCCCGGCGATAGCGGTCGGCAGGCCGGGGGCAAGGACGACAAAGTCGTGGACGCCGAATTCAAAGTGGAGGATGAGAAGTGAGACAGAGTCTGTTTGAGTTAGCCGTGGCCTACGTGAAGATCATTGAGCGTATTGAGCACACGGCTGACCCAGAACAGCTTCGTGAGCTTGAGGAAGAGCGCGTGATTCGCCATAATCGGTTCGCTGACGCCTTGAAAGCCGCTGGTATACACTACAAAGACCGCGAGCACGTGACGCGCATTGCCTTTCGCATTGCGAAGGAAGAGTTATGACTCTGAAGGAAGCGGCACAAATTTACGTGGATCTCATCCACTTGGAGGAGTCGCTGGCGCCGGACCAGCACCAGGCGAGGCAGGAAGTGAGCGCGTTGCGGTCGAAATACCACGATCTGTTCACCCAAGCGCTCCGGGCCGCAGGCATCCACTGCGCCGACCGTTTCGAAGCCACCTCCCGTGCGTTCGAATTAGTTTCCGAAGATATCAAGAAGACCGCTAACTGATGACGGTGACGAAGAGGGATTATTACGAGATTCTGGGGGTGTCGAAGGGTGCCTCGGTCGAGGAGATCAAGCGCGCCTACCGGACGCTTGCGCTCAAGCACCATCCGGACCGCGTCCCCCACGAGCAGAAGAAAGAGGCCGAGGAGCGGTTCAAGGAAATCTCCGAGGCCTACGCGGTGCTCTCCGACGCCGAGAAGCGCTCGGCGTACGACCAGTACGGCCACGCGGGCTTCGACCGGCGCTACTCGACCGAGGACATCTTCCGCGGCGCGGACTTCTCCAGCATCTTCGAGGATCTCGGGTTCGGGGGCTCCATCTTCGAGGACCTGCTCGGCGGCTTGTTTGGGGTTGGCGGGGGGCCGCGCCAGCGCAGCCGGCGCGGCGCGGACCTGGCCTACGAGCTGGAGCTGTCGTTCGAGGACGCCGCGCGCGGCGTGACCAAAACGATCACAGTGGGCCGCCGCGAGGTCTGCGCGGACTGCCGCGGCGAAGGCGGGACGCGCGCCGCCTGCACGAGTTGCCGGGGGACGGGCCAGTTGCGCCAGAGCAGCGGGTTTATGGTCATTGCCCGGACCTGCCCCAAGTGCCGCGGGGCGGGGAGTGCGATCACGAAGGCCTGTCCGCGTTGCCGCGGGGAGGGCCGCGTGGCGGTCGAGCGCAAGATTCAGGTGAAGGTCCCGCCGGGCATCGAAGACGGCATGCGCCTGCGCGTCGGCGGCGAGGGGGAGGGTGGGGCGCGCGGCCGGGGCGACCTGTACGTGTTAATCGGCGTGAAGCCGCATCCGCTGTTTCAGCGCGACGGGGCCAATCTGATCCTGGACTATCCCATGGACATCGCGCAGGCGGCGCTGGGTGGCGACGCCGAGGTGCCGACGATGAACGGGCGCGTGAGCATGAAGATCCCCGCGGGCACGCAGAGCGGCACGGTGTTCCGCGTCCGGGGCAGGGGATTGCCGGACCTGCATCATGGGCGGCCCGGCGACCTGCTGGTGCGGGTGCTGGTGGAAACGCCGGCGAATCTGACGGACCGCCAGCGGCAGTTGTTGGAAGAGCTGGGCAAGACGTTCGGGGAGCGCACCCATCCTTCCCGCCAGTCATTTCTATCGAAGATCAAGGAACTCTTGAGGTAAGATGCCGACGTACGAATACGAGTGCCGGAAATGCAAGAAACGGCACGAGGCCTCCCAGTCCATCACCGCCAAGCCCCTGACGACGTGCCCGACATGCCGCGGGCGGCTCAAGCGGCTGCTGGGCAGCGGCTCGGGATTTTTGTTCAAGGGCAGCGGATTTTACATCACCGACTACCGCAGCAAAGGCTATCACGACGCCAAGAAGCGCGAGGAATCGTCTGCCAAACCGTCGGCTCCGGCTGCTTCCTCGGACAAGTCGTGAGTGGTGGCGGCTGACCGCCGTGTGCGCCGCGGCCATCGCCGTCGGCGCGCTCATCCCGATTCCCCCGGCGAAGGCCGCCGGCCCGCCGTGGCTTGACAAGCTCCTCCACGTTTGCGAGTATGCCCTCTTTGCGTGGTGCCTCGTGCGGGCCGCGCGGGCCTCAGGGATGCCTCGTTCCCGGACCCTCGCGTTGGCGTTCGTCCTCTCCGTGGGCTACGGGATGCTGCTGGAAGGTCTGCAGGCGTGGCTGCCGTATCGCGCCGCGGAGTGGGGGGATCTGGCGGCGAATCTCATCGGAACCGGTCTGAGTCTGGTGTGGAGCATTCGGAGCTGATGCGGACGCGGTGGAACGTGCTGGCGGTGGAGTTTGCGCACCATCTGCCCTATACCCTCATCAGCTCGCTGATCGCGATGGGCGCGGTGTGGTATTTCGGCATCACCCAGCTGCCGAAGCTGGCCGAGGCGGGGCTGGTGCCGTGGGCGTGGTCGTTCCACATCCTGCATCCGATGCACCTGGCGCTGAGCGCGATCGCCACGACCTCGGTGTTCTGGCGCCATGAACGCCGGCTGCTGAAGGCGCTCGTCGTCGGCTTCTTCGGCACGGTCATCCCCTGCGGGCTGTCGGACTACGTCTTCCCCTTCGTCGGCGCCGCCTTCTTGGGGCATCCGGTGGAGCTGCACATCTGCCTGCTCGAGGAGCCGACGCTCATCCTGCCGTTCGTGATGCTGGGCATCCTCGCGGGATTGCTGTTCGAGGAGCGGCTGTCCGGCAGCTCCGTGTTCTCGCACGGGGCGCACGTGTTCGTCAGCAGCCTCGCCTCGCTGCTGTACCTGGTGTCGTTCGGGTTCACCGCCTGGCTGACGGACATCCACCTGGTGTTTCCGGTCTTCCTCGTGGTCGTCATCGCGGTGTGGATCCCCTGCTGCATCAGCGACATCGTCGTGCCGGTGGAAGCCGCGCACGCCCATGCGCATGGCGGCCATCGCCCCGTTCCGCGCGCTTCGGTATAACCTCGACGTCGTCGGGGACCTGAGCGCGGTGGTCGCGCCCCCCTACGACGTCATCTCCCCCCAGCAGCAGGACGCGCTCTACCAGGCCTCGCCGTACAATGTCGTCCGGCTGATCCTCGGCAAGGAATCCCCGGCGGACCGCGCCTCCGACAACCGGTATACCCGTGCCCGGCAGACCCTCGACGAGTGGCGCGCGAGGGGCGTGCTCGTGCAGGATGACGCGCCGGCGTTCTACCTCTGCGAGCACGCGTTCACGTGGGAGGGCCGGCGCTTCACGCGCGCCGGCTTCCTCGCGCGGCTGGAGTTCGACGGGTCGGTGCCGGATCACGTGCTGGCGCACGAGGCGACGTTCGACGCGCCCAAGGCGGACCGCGCGCGCCTGCTCGAAGCGGTCCAGGCGAATCTCAGTCCGGTCTTCTGCGTCCTGTCTGATCCGGCGCGCACGGTCGCAGGATTGATGGATCAGGAGCAGCGTCAGCCGCCGCTGATGACGGTGAAGGTCGGAGAGGAGGCGGTGCGTCTGTGGGCGCTCACCGATCCGGCGCTGATCCGGCGGATTCAGCAGCACGTCGCGGGGGCCAAGGTCCTGATTGCCGACGGGCACCACCGGTTCGCGGTGGCCCTGGCGCACCGCCATCTCTGCCCCGGGGTGATGAGTTACTTCGCGTGGGCGGAGGATCCCGCGCTGCTGATGCAGCCGATTCACCGGGTGATCCGATTGCCTGGCGAAGCCGAGGCCGCCTGGCAGGCGCAGCTGGCGAAGCTGTGCGTCGTGGAGCCGGCGGGCTCTCTCGAGGAGGTGACCCGGTGGCTGGCCTCGTCCGATGGGCAGGGGAGGTTCGGCTGTTACGCGCAGGGACGCTTTGCGCGCGTGCGCCTGCGTGACGAGGTCCTGGCGGAGTGGCTCCTGCATCCCTCCGTGCCGCTGGCGCTGGCGGGCCTGGATGTGACGATCCTGCATCAGATGCTCCTGCCGGGGCTCTGCGAATCCGCCGGATTGCCCTCGACCACCCTTCCTCTCTATACGCCCCGGCCGGCTGAGGCGGTGGCGGCGGCCCGCGAGGGGGGCTGCGCCTTCCTCCTGCGCCCGATGCGGCTTTCGCAGGTGTTCGCGCTGGCGCAGCAGGGCTTCACGCTTCCCCAGAAGACGACCTATTTCCATCCCAAGGCGCTCTCCGGACTCGTCCTCAACCCCTTCCAAGAAGTGACAGTCACTTCGTAAAGCGGGAAAAGTGACTGTCACTTTTGAGGGGGTTCGTTGACGGCGGGCGAGGGGCTGTGCTAGGATAATGGGCTTACATGAAGTTCTTCGGCCGTCCAAGCCACACCCTCGCCCGCACATCCAAACGGGACATCCCTGCCGGCCTCTGGACCAAGTGCGAGGCCTGCGATCAGCTCCTCTACAACAAGGCGCTGGAGGAGTCGCTGAAGGTCTGCCCCAAATGCGACTTCCATTTCCCCCTCACGGCTCAGGAACGGCTGGCGCTCCTGGTCGATGCGGGGACGTTCGAGGAGTGGGACGCCGGCCTCAGCCCGTCCGACCCCTTGAAGTTCCAGGGGCCGAAGGCGTCGTACGCCGACAAGGTCAAAGAGGACCAGCAGACCTGCCAGATGCGGGACGCCTGCCTGACCGGCACCGGGAGGCTGGACGGCCATCCCGTGGTGCTGGGCCTGACCGATTCGCGGTTCATGATGGGCTCGATGGGCTCGGTGGTGGGCGAGAAGCTCACGCGGGCGATCGAGCGGGCCGCCGACCTGCACCGGCCCCTGGTGATCGTCTCCGGCTCGGGAGGCGGGGCGCGGATGCAGGAAGGGCTCTACAGCCTCATGCAGATGGCCAAGACGTCCAGCGCCTTGATGCGGCTCGATGAGGCCGGGGGGCTGTTCCTCTCGGTCCTCACGCATCCGACGATGGCCGGGGTGCTGGCGAGCTTCGCGAGCCTGGGGGATCTGATCCTCGCCGAGCCGAAGGCGCTGATCGGCTTCACCGGCCCCCGCGTGATCGAGCAGACCATCCGGCAGAAGCTCCCCGAAGGGTTCCAGCGGTCGGAATTCCTCCTCGAACACGGCCTCGTTGACCTGATTGTCCACCGGCGCGACATGAAGACCACGCTCTCCCGGCTGCTGGCGGATTTGGTCTGATGGCACAGGTGAGTCTGCGCAACGTCAGCAAGATCTATAACGGCGGCATCCCCGCGGTGAAGGACATCACGCTGGGCGTGGAGAGCCGCGAGTTTCTCGTCATCGTCGGGCCGTCCGGCTGCGGCAAATCCACCCTCCTGCGCATGATCGCGGGGCTGGAGGAGATCACCACCGGCGAGCTGTGGATCGGCAACAAGCTCGCCAACCTCCTGCCGCCCAAGGACCGCGACATCGCGATGGTGTTCCAGAACTACGCGCTCTACCCCCACATGACGGTCTTCGACAACATGGCCTTCGGGCTGAAGCTGCGCGGCTACAGCCGGCGGGAAATCGCCGCGCGGGTGCGGGACGCCTCCCAGATCCTCGGCATCGAGCACCTGCTGGAGCGCAAGCCCAAAGAGCTGTCCGGCGGGGAACGGCAGCGCGTGGCGGTGGGGCGGGCGATCGTCCGCAAGCCGCTCGTGTTTCTCTTCGACGAGCCGCTCTCCAACCTCGACGCGAAGATGCGCGTCCAGATGCGCACCGAGATCCGCAAGCTCCACCTGCGCCTCCAGACGACGATGGTCTACGTGACCCACGACCAGACCGAGGCGATGACCATGGGGGACCGGATCGTCGTCCTCAACAAAGGCGTCGTCCAGCAGGTCGCCGATCCCCTGACGATCTACGAGCACCCCGCCAACCGGTTTGTCGCCGGGTTCATCGGCTCCCCCCCGATGAACTTCATGACCGGCACCATCCAGCCGATCGGCGGCCAGGTCTACTTCCAGGAGGGCGCCTTCAAGCTGCGCCTCGTCGAAGACATGGTGCCCAGCCTGCAGTCCTACGCCGGCCAGGAGATCGTCTTCGGCATCCGTCCCGAGGATCTCTACGACAAGCTGTTCATCGCGGAAGCCCCGGTGGAGAGCGCCGTCACCTCGACGGTCGAGGTGGTGGAGCCCATGGGCGCCGAGGTCTACCTGCACCTGAAGTGCGGCCGTCACGCGGTGGTGGCCCGCGTCAACCCGCAGGCCCGGCCCGAAGTGAATCAGGATTTGGATATCGTGTTCGACATGGGGAAAGCCCACTTCTTCGACCCGACGACCGAACGCGCCATCACCTGACGCCGGATGGATTCCTCGGCAGAGCTGGCAGTCAAACCGGTCAATCCCCTGATCCTCCAGGCGGCGACGGTGCTCGCCGGCCTCGCCGTCTGCGTCATCTACCTGGGGATCCTGCTCACCGGATCCGCGCGTGATCCGATCCTCCTGCACAGTCTCACCGTGCTCCTCATCGCCCTGGCGACGTACAGCATGGTGGCCCTCCCGATGGCCGCCAGCCTCCCGGTAGCGCTGTTGGCCGGCGTGTGCGCCCTGTGGGGGTGGGCTTCGCGCCAATCGCTGCTCCTCGGCGTGGATGCGGCGGCGGGCGTCGCGCTGGTGGGCCTGGCGGCCTTTCAGCAGCGGCGGCGATTGCGGGCCCTGATGCGGCTGAGGCAGAAGCTCGGGGATCTCGACGAGGAATGCTACATGAAGGACCAGGCGCTGCGGCTGAACGAGCAGACCCGCGAGTCCCTGGCCAAAAAGCTCGATCGCTATCAACAGCTGCAGGCCGTGGCCGAGCATCTCAGCCGCTGCCTCAATCTGGAGGAGATCTGTCAGCTCGCGGTGGACCGGGCCTTTGAGCTGATCGGCAAGTCCGATGCGTGCCTGCTGTTTTTGGTCGACAAGGAGCGCCAGGAGCTGGCGCTCTTCGCCTCCCGCAAGGGGGAGGGGGTCGCGGCCATCCGCACCAAGCAGGGAGACCAGTTCGACCGCTACGTCCTGCGGACCCACCGGCCGCTGATGGTCAACGACGTCCGACGGGATTTCCGGTTCAGCGGCCCGGGGACGGCGGACCGGCCGATCGGCTCGGTGATCGCCTGCCCGCTGCTCGTGGCCCAGAGCGCGGAGGGGGTGCTGCGGCTCGACAGCCGCCAGCCCGGCGTCTACACGCAGGATGACCTGCGGTTCCTCGACATCCTGCTGGACCTCGTGGATACCGCGATGACCAACGCCCGGCTGTTCGCGCAGACCCAGCAGCTGGCCATCACCGACGGGCTGACCGGGCTCTACCGCCGCCAGCCGTTCTTCGACCAGTTGGCGCGCGAGATCGCCCGCGCTAACCGGACCCGCGAGCCGCTCGCCGTCCTCATGCTCGACATCGATGATTTCAAACAGTACAACGACACCTTCGGGCACACGGCCGGGGACGTCGTGCTCAAGACCATCGCGGACATCATACGGGACGTGGTGCCGCCGGATGGGATGTGCGCCCGGTACGGGGGAGAGGAGTTCTCCGTGCTGCTGCCGAAGGCGCCGCGCGCGCGCGCGGGCGAGATCGCCGAGCGCGTCCGCGAGATGGTGGCCGCCCGCGTCCGCGCGGCCGGGGAGGGTAGCGGCCGGCCGGTGACCGCCTCGCTCGGCGTGGCGGTCTTTCCCGAGGACGCGAAGTCGGAGCTGGAGCTGATCCGGCAAGCGGACCAGCGGCTGTATCAGGCCAAGCGTTCCGGCAAGAACTGTGTCGAGTCCTCATGAGGGGTCAGACCCCTCAAGGACGACGGTCTCAACTGACGGGGTCTGACCCCGACGGGATGTTCGGATGGTAGCTGTCATCGGATTGTGGGTCGTCGCGATGATCGCGGGGCTGTGCTGGGCCCGGTGGGCGGTGGCGGCCTTGACCGGTCTGGCCGCGCTCGCCGCGCTCCTCGTGAAGTGGCCGGCGCTGAGCCAGCCGGTGGGATGGGTGCAGCTGGCGGCCTTCGTGGGCACGCCCTGGCTGTTGGCGATCCAGCGCGGGACGTTTGAACGGCAGGTCAAAGAGATCCGGGTGGCCGAAGCCACACAACTGAAGGCCCTGCAGGGCATCATCCGGGACTCGGTGGAGATGCAGGCCTGGATCCGCGAAACGGAGGGGGGCATCGCCCGGATCACGGATCTGTACCACGTCACCAAAGAAACCGCGCGCGCCCTGCGGGTGCCGGACCTCTTCGCCTTCGCCGTGAACATCCTGCCGCGGCTCTTGCGCGCCAGCGGCCTGCGGCTGATTGACCTGTCGCTGTCAGGAGACGCGCCGGTCGTGCTGCGGGCCCGTCAGACGCCGGACGGGCGGCTGGTCGCCGAGGAGGTGGAAGGCATCCTGCCCGTCGAGCAGGCGATCATCGCCTCGGCGGCGCAGACGTCGGGGGTCGTCTCGGCGGACGCCGGGACCCTCGGCTGCGAGCTGCCGGCCGGCGTGTCACGGGTGGCATGGACGCCGCTGTGGAGCGAGCAGACCCTGCTCGGCGTGGCGGCGGCGGATGACCTCCCGGCGGATCAAGTGGAGACGCTGGCCATCGTCGCCAATCAGCTCTCCCTGCAGTTGGCCCGCGTGCATCTCTACCAGCAGGTCGAGTCCATGGCGATCACCGACACGCTGACGGGGCTGTTCGTCCGCCGGTATTTCCTGGAATTGGCGACGGAAGAATTGCTGCGCGCCAAGCGCCACCACCTGCCCTGCGCGTTCCTCATGGCGGATCTGGATTTCTTCAAGGCGAAGAACGACACCTACGGCCACCTCACGGGGGATGTGGTCCTGCGGGAGGTGGCCCAGCTGCTGCGGAAAAACCTGCGGGGGATCGATCTCATCGCGCGCTACGGCGGGGAGGAGTTCATCCTGTTGCTGGTGGAGAGCGATCCCGAGCAGGCCCGGCTGGTGGCGGAGCGGCTCCGGCAACTGGTGGAGATTCATCCGATCCGGGCGTACGATGAGCTGCTGAGCCAGACGATCAGCGTCGGGACGGCCTGCTATCCCGAGGACGGGCAGGAGCTGCAAGAATTGATTGACCGGGCGGACCACGCCCTGTACGCGGCCAAACGCGCCGGGCGCAACCGGGCGCTTCGCTGGTCTCCAACCAGTTCAAGGTTGAAGGCTGAAGGTTCAAGGGAAGAGACGGGACGCCTTGAACCTCGAACCTAGAACCTTGAACAAGCTCATGGGACTTCAAGGATGGACGATCGGGGTCGACTTCGGGGGCACGAATATCAAGGTCGGCGCCGTCACCGCGCGCGGCGTCGTGGCCCGCCACGTCGTGTTGGCGGCGCGTGAGCATGCGACCCCGGAGGCGTTCGCCCTCGGGCTGGAGGGGGCCATCCGCCGGCTGGCGGAGACGCTGGGGTTTTCAGCCGGACGGATCCGCGGCGTCGGCGTCGGCGCCCCGGGCGTGATTGACGGGGAGCGCGGCGTCATCCATCGCTTGGTCAACGTCCCGGGCGGCTGGCGCGGTGTCGCGCTGAAGCGGCTCCTCGAGCGGCGGCTGCGGCGCCGGTGTGCCGTGGACAACGACGTGAACGTGGTGGCGCTGGGGGAATGGCGCGCCGGGGCCGGCCGCGGGACGCGTCACAGCGTGTATCTGACGCTCGGCACCGGCGTCGGGGGCGGGGTGGTCGCCAATGGGGCGCTGGTCCGCGGCGTCAGCGGCTCGGCCGGCGAGATCGGCCACACGGTGATCCGGCCCGACGGGCCGCGGTGCGCCTGCGGCGCGCGGGGCTGTCTGGAGGCGTTGATCGGCACGCCCGCGATTGTGCGCCGGGCCCGCGCCGCGATCCGCGGGGGCAGCCGCATCCTGGCGCGGCTGGCGGCTCGTGAGGGAGCGGTGACGCCGGTCGTGGTGAGCCGCGCGGCCGCCGCCGGAGACCGCGCCGCCAGGCGGATCTGGGATGAGGCGGGCTTCCACCTGGGCCTTTCGCTGTCGAATCTCATCAACCTGCTGAACCCGGAACGCATCGTGGTGGGGGGCGGGGTGGCGCGCGCGTGGCCGTGGTTTGCGCCCCGCATGCGCCTGACGATCCGCCGGACCGCCTTCCGCGTGCCGGCCCGCGCCTGCCGCGTCGTGCGCTCGGCCCTCGGCGACGAGGCCGGGATCATCGGAGGCGCCATCCTCGTGTGGGAGCAAACCAGCAAACAAAAGGGAAAGGGGTCAGACCCCTCAAGAACTGTGGGTTTGACCAACGGGGTCTGACCCCTTCTCGACTGACGGGAGGATTGACCATGAAGCTGTTCTTGGACTCGGCGAATCTCAAGGAAATTGAGGAGGCGGTGAGCTGGGGCGCGATTGACGGCGTGACGACGAACCCCAGTCTCGTGGCCAAAGAGCACCGGGACTTCGTGCCGCTCCTGCGCGAGATCTGCGAGCGGGTCAACGGCCCGGTGAGCATGGAGACGACGACGCGGGACGCCGAGGGGATGGCGAAGGAGGGGCGGCTCTTCGCCACGGTGCATCCCCATATCGTCGTCAAATGTCCGCTGACCAAGGAAGGGCTGAAGGCGACCCGGCAGCTGTCGTCCGAAGGCATCCGGGTCAACGTGACGCTCTGCTTCTCCCCCAGCCAGGCCCTCCTGGCGGCGAAGGCGGGCGCCTCTTTCGTGTCGCCGTTCGTGGGACGGCTGGACGACGTCAGCCAGGACGGCATGGCCCTCATCCGGGACATGAAGACCATCTACGCCAATTACCGGTTCGCCACGCAAATCCTGGTGGCGAGCGTCCGGCATCCGATCCATGTGGTGGAAGCCGCGAAGATCGGGGCCGACATCGCCACGATGCCCTTCAGCGTGCTGGAGGCGCTCATCAAGCACCCGTTGACGGACATCGGCCTGGACCGATTCCTGCGAGACTGGGAGAAGCTTCCGGCGGCGATCAAGCAGTTCAAAACGGTCGAGCGGACGCTCGCGTGATCCCCCCACCGCTGTCTCAGCGCTGGCTCCATGGGCTGCTGGCCGCGAGCCTCCTGGTGGCGGCTCCTGCCGTCGCGCAGGCCTCCTGGGATCACGTGAAGGAGGCGATGGCGCGCGGAGACTACCGCGCCGCCTCGCAGGCGCTCGACGTCATCCTGTCCGCGGCCCCGGCGGACGCCCGGGCGCTGGCCTATCGCCAGATCTGTCAGAAGCGGTTGAGCGTGGCGGCGGAATTCCGTCCGGCCGATCCCGCGGCGTTGGACTCGCTGGCCGAGTCCCTGAAGCGGGAACAGGAGGCGCAGAAGCGCCACGCCGTCGTGATGAAGACGCTCGAGCGCCGGATCGAGCGCGAGCAGGCGGCCTGGGACAAGGACCTGCAACAACAGGTGAAGCGCGAGGCGCAGCAGCGCCGCCGCGAAGCCGCCCAACAGCGGCGACGCGCCGCCGCCCCGTCCCGTCCTGAACCAGCCCGGCCTGCCGCGCAGCCTCCGCTGGCCGTGTCCGCTCCTGCGCCGCCCTCCATCGAGGTCGCTCCCGCGGCGCTGCCCCCTGCGCCGACTCCCGCGCCGCCAGTCGTCTATCCGTCGCCGGAAGAGATTCCGCCCGGCGCCATCCGCATTTTCGGGGATCAGCTCAGCGCCTCGCCGGACCGGAAGCTGGCCGTCGCCAGAGGGCACGTCCACATCATCTTCTCGGAAGGGGTGGTCACCTGCGACCAGGCGACGCTGTTCACCGATACGCAGGACGTCTATGCCCAGGGGCGCGTGCGGGTCGAATCCGGCGCGGACGTCTTCCGCGGCGAGCTGGTGCACTACAACCTCAAGACCAAGAAAGGCCGCTTCCTGGAAGGCACCGCGTACCAGGAGCCGTGGTACGAGCACGGGCGGGTGGTGGAGCACGTCGCCGAAGGCGTCCTGCGCCTGCGGCCCGGGTATCTGACGTCGTGCGAGCTCGAGCCGCCGCACTTCCGGTTTCAGGGGCGCCAGGCGACGGTCTTCAGCGACGACAAGATCGCGCGCAGCCGCAACGTGGCCCTCCTGGTCGAGGAGCTCCCCTTCTTCTATCTGCCCTGGCTGTCGCTTGCCGACCGCCAGACCCCCTTCTTTCTCATCCCGGGCAAGAAGAAGCCGTGGGAGCAGTTCGCGCTGATGGGCTACCGCTACGAGTGGCCCGCCGGGCAGAAGGGCGCCCTGCGCATGGACTGGCGGCGGGCTTTCGGGTGGGGGTTCGGCGTGGACCACCAGTTCGACGACCCGCGCTTCGGCAAAGGCCTCATCAAGCTCTACTACAATGAAGAGCCGGACATGCGGGCGACCAACCCCAAGAAGGACACCCTGCCGAAGGGGGCGGCGCTGAAGCGGTACCGCATGCTCCTCCGCCACAACTGGGAGCCCCTGCCCGGGACGAACGTCGTCACCAGCATCCAGGAGTTCAGCGACGAGAACTTCCGCCGGGACTTCCTCTTCCGCGAAGAGTACGTGGGCGACGACACGCCGGAAAGCTACATCTCCTGGGTGACGAACGACGAGCATTACCTCCTGGACGTCCTGGTGCGCAAGCGGATGAACCGGTTCGACACCGTCACCGAAGCCTTTCCGGACGCCAAGTTCCAGATCGTCTCGAGGCCGATCGGCGACTCCTACCTCTACACGAACTCGCAGCTCGGGTTTGCGAACCTCCAGACGAAGAACGCGCATTCGGATAGCGACACCGACGTCGTGCGGCTGGACTGGCTGCAACAATTCCGCTACGCGCTCAACTGGTTTCGGCCGGCGGAGGTGACGCCCAATGTCGGCGTGCGCCAGACCTATTACACCAAGGACATCCAAAGCGGCTCCACCGACCGGCCGGAGGGCAAGCGCGACATCCTTGCCGGGCAGTTTTCCGGCGGGGCGGACCTGAGCCTCAAGCTCTTCCGCATCTTTCCCATCGTGACGAATCGCTGGGGCCTGAACCTCAACCTGTTGCGGCACGTCGTCACGCCGACGGTCTCGTACAGCTACGTCCATCAGCCGACGGTCCCGAACAGCGTCCTGGCCTTCCCCAGCGCCTCCGGCGCGGCGAACCAGGTGACGTTCGGCCTGGAGAACAAGCTCCAGACGAAGCGCTCCCTGGCGGAGGGGGAGAAGCCCCGGGGCGTGGATTTGGCGCGGGCGCTCCTGAGCATCCCCTACACGTTCCGGGGCAACGGCAACAAGCAGGGGGGACGGCTGGGCGACTGGGCGTTCGACATCGAGCTCTACCCCTGGCCGTGGCTCCGCCTGGAAACGAACTGGTCGTACCCAAGCCATTTTGTCAAGGGCATACGGGATGAACGGGTGACGGGGTGGAACGTGGATCTCGTCATGGTGGGTGGGAAACAGGGCGCGGGGGCCATCACGGCGCAGCAGGCGTCGGACATCCAGGCGCCGGAGCGGCGGACCTTCGAGCCGGGCCAGCAGTTCACCCAGGGCGTGCCCCTCTTGCCGCAGGGCCAGTGGTATCTGGGGTTCGGCCACCGGTACTCGTACAATGATAAGACCGAAGACGTCCTGCAGTTTGACTGGCGGCTCACGGAGAAGTGGCAGATCGGGACCTTCCATCGCCTGACCTGGAAGGAGGCGATCAGCGGGTCCAAGCGGTTCAACAACGTCCGCGAGTACCAATATACCCTCACCCGCGACCTCCACGACTGGATCGCGGAGCTGGCCTACCGGGTGGATCGGGAATACGGGGAAGAGCTGTGGTTTACGATGACGCTGAAGGCCTATCCGGATCTGCCCATCGAAATCGGGGAGTCGTACCACCAGCCTAAGATCGGCTCGCAGAGCAGCCCGTTCTCGCCCGTCCGCGGCGCGAAGTGACCGTCGCGTTTGAACACCCCCGCTGACGCCGGGTGGGCTTGTCAAGCCGGCCTGCCCCGCCTATAATTGAGGTTTGTCCCACGCGAAAGGCGGCGCGTCAGCGGCATGGACATCAGCATCATCGGAACCGGGCACGTCGGCCTGGTGACCGGGGCCTGTTTCGCCGACCTCGGCAACCGGGTCATGATGGTCGACGATGACCGTCGGAAGATCGCCCTGCTCAAACGGGGCGGGATGCCGTTCTACGAGCCGGGGCTGGAGGAGCTCGTCCGCCGCGGCGTCGCCCAGCGGCGCATCCGGTTTGCGGCCTCGATCAAGGACGCGGTGGACCACAGCCTCATCATCTTCATCTGCGTCGGCACCCCCGCCCGTCCGAACGGCGAGGCGGACCTCTCGGCGGTGGAGCGCGTCTGCCATGCGATCGCCAAGTCCCTGCGCGCCTACCGGCTGCTCGTCGAGAAGAGCACGGTGCCGGTGGAGACCGGCGAGTGGATCACGCGGACCTGCCAGCTGACGATCCGGCGGGGGGTGCCGTTTGACGTCGCCTCGAATCCCGAGTTCCTGCGCGAAGGCCAGGCGGTGCAGGACTTCCTCCATCCGGACCGCATCGTGCTCGGCGTCGAGAGCACGCGCGCCAAGTCGCTGCTCCTGGAGCTCTACAAGCCGATCAAGTCCCCGGTCATCGTGACGGACGTCAAGAGCGCCGAGCTCATCAAGCACGCCTCCAATTCCTTCCTGGCCGTCAAGCTTTCGTTCATCAACACCGTCGCCCGGCTGTGCGAGCAGGTCGGCGCGGACGTCGTCAAGGTCGCCGAGGGGATGGGGCTGGACCGGCGGATCGGCCGGGCGTTCCTCGACGCCGGGGTGGGCTACGGGGGCAGCTGCTTTCCGAAGGACGTCGCGGCGTTCATCCGGATCGCGGAGAAGCTGGGCGGCGACTTTCAGCTGCTGAAGGCGGCGGCGCGCGTCAACGACGAGCAGCGCCGGCACTTCGTCACGCGGGTGCGCGAGACGCTGTGGAATCTCAACCACAAGACGATCGGCGTGCTGGGCCTGGCGTTCAAGCCGGACACGGACGACCTGCGCGAGGCCCCCTCGATTGACATCGTGCGGATGTTCCAGGAGGAAGGCGCGCAGGTCCGGGCGTTTGACCCCAAGGCGATGGCGCACGCCGACGGCGTCTTTCCGGGGGTCGCGTTCTGCAAGGACGTCTACGAGACCGCCCGCGGCGCGGACTGCCTGGTCCTCCTGACGGAGTGGAACGAGTTCAAGGAGCTGGATTTTGCCCGGCTGAAGAAACTCATGCGCCACCCCACCGTGATCGACGGGCGCAACGTGTATGACCCGGGCGCCCTGCGGCGTCTGGGCTTCCGCTACGTGGGCACGGGACGCGGGCATGCGCCTCATTAACGGCGTCAAGGTCAAAGCCCTGAAGGTCATCCCCGATGACCGGGGCCGGCTGTTCGAGATCCTCCGGCGGGATGAGCCGCTCTTCAGCCGGTTCGGCCAGGTCTACTGCACGACGGTGAATCCCGGCGTCGTCAAGGGCTGGCACTACCACAAGAAGCAGGTGGACCACTTCGTGTGCGTCGGCGGGATGATCAAGCTGGTCGCCTACGACTCCCGTCCCCGGTCGTCCACCAAGGGACAGGTCAACGAGTTCTTCCTGGGCGTCCACAGCCCGCTGCTTGTCCAGATCCCGCCGGGCGTGTACCACGGCTTCAAGGGCCTGAGCCACCCCGAGGCCATCGTCATCAACATCCCGACGGAGCCCTACCGCCACGGCCGGCCCGATGAATTCCGCCTGGATCCCCACCACAACGACCTCCCCTACGACTGGAACCAGGTGGACCGATGACCCGTTCGACGCGCTTCGCGCGCTCAGGGTCATGGTGAGCAGGAGCGAACCATGAAAGGGGTCGTGTTAGCCGGGGGATTGGGGAAGCGCCTGGAGCCGCTGACGCGGATCACGAACAAGCACCTCCTGCCCGTGTATAACCGGCCGATGATCTACTATCCGATCCAGACGCTCGTGGAGGCCGGCATCACCGAAATCCTCATCGTGACCGGCGGCAACAACGCCGGCGACTTCCTCCGGCTCCTGGGCAACGGGCAGGAGTTCGGGCTCAAGCATCTGGATTACACCTATCAACGGGGGGAGGGCGGGATCGCGGAGGCCTTGAGCCTGGCCGAGCATTTCGCCGAGCGCGACAAGCTGGTCGTCATCCTGGGCGATAACATCATTGAGCAGAGCATCCGGCCCTCCGTCGAGCGCTTCACCGCCCAGCCGCAGGGCGCGCGCCTCCTGCTGAAGGAGGTCGAAGACCCCTGGCGCTTCGGCGTGGCGGAGGTGCGCGACGGCCGGATTGTCTCCATCGAGGAAAAGCCGAAGGCGCCGAAGTCCTCCTCCGTGGTGACCGGCATCTACCTGTACGATGCGCAGGTGTTCGACCTCATCCGGACCCTGCAGCCCTCCGGGCGCGGAGAGCTGGAGATCACCGACGTGAACACCGCCTATCTCCGGAAGGGGCAGCTGGCCTACGACGTCCTCGAGGGATGGTGGACGGATGCCGGACTGCCCGAGACGCTGTACCGGGCCACGACCCTGGTGCGGGAACGGGAGCTGAAGCGCCAGCCAGCCCATCGGCCGACACGAGAGGCGCTGACGTCGGCATGAAGCTGCTCGTCACAGGCGGCGCGGGGTTCATTGGCTCGCATTTCATCCGGTCGGTCCTCAGAGAGCGACCGGGTTGGGACGTCGTGAACCTTGATACGCTCACGTATGCAGGGGACCTCAAACGTCTCAACGATGTCGAAGGGGGTCCACGGTACCGCTTTGTCCGAGGGGATATCGCTGACCGGAAGTTCATCAGCCGGCTGTTCGCCAAGGAGCGGTTCGACATCGTCGTGAACTTTGCCGCTGAGACGCATGTGGATCGCAGCATCCTGGACCCCTCACCGTTTCTCCAGACCAATGTGCTGGGCGTTCAGGTCCTCTTGGAAGCCGCCCGAGATTCCGGCCTCGGCCGGCTTGTGCACATTTCTACTGATGAAGTGTACGGCCCGATCCTCGAGGGCGCGCATGCCGAGACGGCGCCGCTGGCTCCCCGGAGTCCCTATGCCGCCAGCAAGGCGGCCGGCGACCTGCTGGTGGGGGCGTATCAGGCCACGTACGGACTGCCGGCCGTCATCGTCCGTCCGACCAACACGTTCGGGCCTGGACAATTCCCGGAGAAGCTGATCCCCCTCTGCATCACCCACGCCGTGGACGATCAGCCGATTCCCGTCTACGGCGACGGGCTCCATCGGCGCAGCTGGCTGTTCGTGGCGGACCTCTGCCAGGCCGTCGCGCGCATCGCGGAGCGGGGCGAGGAGGGGCGCGTCTACAACGTGAGCAGCCCGTGGGAGCGTCCGAATCTGGAGGTGGTCCAGGAGATCCTCCGCCTCTTGGGCAAGCCGCAGACGCTGATCCGGTTCGTCCAGGACCGTCCCGGGCATGACCGGCGCTATGCCATGGACGGCGCGCGCCTGTCTCAGTTGGGCTGGCGCGCCACGACGAGTTTTGAGGACGGCTTACGGGAGACGGTCGCCTGGTATCGCGGCCACGCGGACTGGTGGCAGCCGTTGAAAGCGCGCTTGCGTGAAGATCCTTATCACTGGCTCCACGGGACTCCTGGGTCAGGCGCTCGTCAGCCGGCTCGCCTCGCGGTGTGACGTCACGGGGCTCTCGCGGCATGCGCCTGCTGCCGCGGGCGGGGCCGCCCATCTCCTCTGTGACCTGACGGATGCCGGCGCGACGGAGCGCGCCGTGCGCGCGGCGCAGCCGGAGGCCGTCCTCCACAGCCAGGCGCTCTCGGACGTGGACCGCTGCGAGCTCGACCCGCAGGACGCGGAGCGCCACAACCCCCCGAATCCCGTGAGCGTGTACGGGCGTACCAAGCTGGCCGGGGAGCAGGCCGCGCTCGCGTATCCCCTGAGCGTGGTGATTCGGCCCAGCAGCCTGTTCGGCCCGGGGCGGATGAACTTCTGCGATCAGGTGGTCGCGCGGGCCCGCCGGCAGGAGCCGGTGGAGGCCTATGTGGACCAGGCCACGTCCCCCAGCTACACCGAAGACGTCGCGGACGGGGTGTGGGCGCTGCTGACGGCGCTCCAGGGACGGGGCCTGGCGGGTCAGGCGCGGATCTATCACGTGGTGAACGCCGGCGGGTGCCGGCGGGTGGAGTTCGTCGAGCGGGTGCTGGCGCTGACGGGAGCCCCGCGGACGCTCCTCCGGCCCATCCGGATGGCTGACCAGCGCCGTCCGGCCCGCCGGCCGCCGTACTCGGTCTTGACCAGCCGGCATCTGCCGCCGGTCATCGGGAGGACGTTACGACCATGGGACGAAGCACTGCACGCCTATCTCCAACAGCGCCGCTGGCTCAACTGACCCGGCGGCTCGCGGCGAAGACCGCCCACGTCGGGGTGATCGGGCTGGGCTACGTCGGGCTGCCGCTGGCGGTCGAGTTCGCGAAAGAAGGATTCCCGGTGACGGGCATCGACCTCGACGGCGAGCGGGTCCGGCAGGTCAATCGCGGGCGGTCGTATGTGCCGGACGTCTCGGCGCAGGAGCTGGGGCGCCTGGTGCGCGAGCGGCGCCTGGTGGCGACGACGCACGCGGAGAGCCTCTCCGGCATGGACGCGATCATCATCTGCGTGCCGACGCCGCTGCGCAAAACGCGAGAGCCGGACATCTCCTACATCATCTCGGCGGCCCAGGAGATCGCCAAGGCGCTCCGGCGGGGGCAGGTGATCGTGCTCGAGAGCACGACCTATCCCGGCACCACCGACGAGGTCATTCTCCCGATGCTGGAGGCCGGCGGGCTGAAGGTGGGACGGGATTTCTGCCTGGCGTTTTCACCGGAACGCATCGATCCCGGCAACGCCACCTACACGACGCGCACCATCCCCAAGGTCATCGGCGGCATCACCCCGACCTGCCAGAAGCTGGCGATGCAGCTCTACGGGCAGATCATCCCGCGCGTGGTGCCGGTGTCCTCGACGAAGGTGGCCGAGATGGTCAAGCTGCTCGAGAACACCTTCCGGGCGGTGAACATCGGATTGGTCAACGAGATCGCCTTGATGTGCGACAAGCTCGGGGTGGATGTGTGGGAGGTCATCGGGGCGGCGAAGACCAAGCCCTTCGGCTTCATGGCGTTCTACCCCGGCCCCGGCATCGGCGGCCACTGCCTGGCAGAGCATGAACGCATCGTGATCAAGCGGGGCGACGACGTCCACACGCCGACGTTCAAGGAGTTGTTCCGTTTCTTGACGTCCGAAGGCGCTCATCGCATCATACGTCGCCGCGGGCTGACTGTCATCCGACCTCGGGGTCTTGAAGCACTTTCCTTCGACCTCAGCACGCGCCAGGTCTGCTTCCAGCCGTTACAGGTGTTGATCTCCCGGTCGTACGAGGGGCCGATGGTGGACCTTCGAACGGCCGAAGGTCGGACCTTGACCGTGACCGATCGCCATCCGATGGTCGTCCACAATGGTGCCTTGGGTGTGCGGTGGGCGAAGGATTTGCACGGCCACCATGAGCCGGTGGTCATTACGTCACTCCCGGAGGGTCGTGCCAGCGCTCAGATTGATCTCATTGACCACTTCCGTCTGGATCCGCGCTACGTGCGGCCCATCCGCGTGGTCCCGCAAGGATTTTTCTGGTCAGACTATCGCCAATGGCTGCGCCCCATTCTCAGGCGGTATCGGAAAGATCCATGGGAATACTATCGGCGCAACGCGATTCCACTCGCCGCCTTTCTGGAGGCCGAGGCGCTGCCGTCATTTCCGCGCATCAATCACCGGCAGCTTGTCTTGAGTACGGGCAAGGGGCCGTCATGGTCAACCTGCCCGGCCGTGATTCCGTTAGACGAGCCGTTCTGCCGGCTCATCGGCTATTATTTGAGCGAGGGCTGTGTCACCGAAGATCAATCCTTGCGCGTCCGGTTTTCTTTCCATCAGAACGAGCACGCCTACATCCAGGACGTCCAAGACATCCTCAGCCGGATCGGGATGCGCAGTTCGCTCTACCGTTCCCGTCAATGGCAGGCCTGCCACTTGAAAGTCTCATCGCTGCCATTCGGGGTGCTCATCCGCGACGCGCTGCGATGCGGCATCGACTCGTATACGATGCAGGTGCCCCCGCGACTCTTGGGATTGTCCCAACGCCATCGCGCCGCGCTGTTAGCTGGCCTGTTGCGTGGAGATGGCGGCGTCGAGGTCAGCCAAGGCCGGCGCACATACATGAAGCGCGGCAGGCGCTACACCCATTGGGCGAACCATGGCTCGCTCAACTACTACTCGGTCAGCCCCGATCTGTTTCACCAGACCGTCCTGTTGTTGCACGGGCAGGGCATTCTGCCCACCTTCAAACGGAGAGCGAACCTGTTGACCGTGTTTGGAGAGCGCCATCTGCGCCGATGCGCCGAGTGGCTCGACGGGGAAAAGCGTCAGCGTCTCCTGACATACCTGGACGGCCGGAGGAAGCCGATGAGCCTCAAGAGCTTCCGGAACCATGACACCTACGCCAGTGTCAAGTTGGACAAGCTGGCCGTTCGCAACGGACGGCACACGGTCTATTCCGCCGAGGTCGCCAACACGCACACCTTCGTGACCAGCTACGGCATCGTCGTCCATAACTGTATCCCGTCGGACCCGATGTACCTGGCGTGGAAGGCCCGCAGCCACGGCTTCGAGCCGCGGTTCATCGAATTGGCGGATGAGACGAACCGCTACATGCCGCGCCACGTGGTCGAGAAGATCGCGCAGGCCCTGAACGAACGGCGCAAGGCCCTGAAGGGCTCGCGCGTGCTCCTCCTCGGCCTGGCCTACAAGCCGGACGTCAACGACACCCGCGACTCCCCGGCGTTCGACGTCGCCCGGGAGTTGGCGGAGCGCGGCGGGGTGGTGAGCTATCATGACCCCTATGTGCCGGCGGCCCGGGTGAACGGCGCGGCGATGCGCTCGACCCCGCTGACGCCGCAGCGCCTCGCGCGCACGGACTGCGTGGTGGTGCTGACCAACCACTCGACCGTGGACTACGAGCTCATCCGCCGGCACGCCCCCCTGATCGTGGACACCCGCAACCAGTACGACCGCGCGGCCCGGCCGGGCGCGCGCATCACGCGGCTGTAAGTGATGACATATCTCGTCACGGGCGGGGCCGGATTCATCGGCTCCCACATCGCGGACCGCCTGGTCCGCGAGGGGCAGGCCGTCCGCATCCTGGATGATTTCTCCAGCGGGCGGCGGGAGCACCTCGCGGAGGCGCGCGGACGGATTGAGGTCGTGGAGGGGGACATCCGGGACCGCGGCGCGGTCCGCCGCGCGGTGCAGGGCGCCGACTACGTGATTCATGCCGCCGCGTGGCGCAGCGTGCCCAAGTCCATGGAGGATCCCTGCGGCTACGCCGCGGTCAATGTCCTGGGGACGGTCCATGTGCTGGAGGAGGCGCGCGCGGCCAAGGTGAAGCGGGTCGTCTTCTCGTCCTCGAGCTCCGTGTATGGGGACACGGACCGGCTGCCGCTCCGCGAGGATCAGCCGGCGGTCCCGATCTCGCCGTACGCGCTGTCGAAGCTCAGCGGGGAGCACTACTGCCGGCTGTTCGCCCGCGGGTTCGGCCTGGAGACGGTGAGCCTGCGGTACTTCAACGTCTTCGGCCCGCGCCAGAGCCTGGAGAACGAGTACGCGGTGGTCGTGCCGAAATTCATCACGTGCGTCCTGCGCGGGGAGCCCCCCCCGGTGCACGGCACCGGGGAGCAATCGCGCGATTTCACCTACGTGGACAACGTCGCCGACGCCACCATCCACGCCTGTACCGCGCCGGGCGTGAGCGGGGAGGTCTTCAACGTCGCCTGCGGGGAAACCCATACGGTGCTGGAGCTGCTGGAGGCCGTCAACCGTCTGCTGAAGACCGCCGTGCCCCCGGCGTTCACCCCGCCCCGCCCCGGCGACATCCTGCGGACCTCCGCCGACATCGCCAAAGCGGCCCGGCTCCTTGGCTGGCGCCCCACCGTGCCGTTCACGGAGGGCCTGCGCCGGACGGTCGCCTGGTTTCAGACCCAGCCCTGATGACGATTCCCCTCATCGATCTCGTGGCCCAATACCAGGGGATCAAGCCGGAGATTGACGCCGCCATCCACCAGGTGGTGAGCCGGGGCCAATTCATCCTCGGCCCGGAGGTGGAGGCGTTCGAGCAGGAGCTGGCCGCCTACTGCGGCGCCGCCCACGCCGTGGGGGTGGCCTCCGGGACGGATGCGCTGGAACTGACGCTGCGGGCCTGCGGGATCGGGCCGGGGGATGAGGTGATCACCGCGGCGTTTTCGTTCATCGCCAGCGCGGAGGCGATCATCGCGGCGGGGGCGCGTCCCGTGTTTGTGGACATTGACCCGGGCAGTTATACGCTCGATGTCGCCAAGCTCGACGCGGCGATCTCCCCGAAGACCAAGGCCATCCTGCCGGTCCACCTGTACGGCCACCCCTGCGACCTGGATGCCCTGATGCGCCTCGCCGCGCCGCGCAAGCTCCTCCTCATCGAAGATTGCGCGCAGGCGATCGGCGCGGAGGTGCGCGGCCGCCGGGTGGGCTCGTTCGGGACCGCCGGGTGTTTCAGTTTCTTCCCGAGCAAGAACCTCGGGGCGTACGGAGACGGCGGCATGGTCGTGACCAACGACGGCGCGCTGGCGGAGCAGGTTCGCTGCCTGCGCGTGCATGGCAGCCGCCGGCGTTATCACCACGAAGTCATCGGCAGGAACAGCCGGCTGGATGAGCTCCAGGCGGCGATCCTCCGCGTCAAGCTGCGTCACCTGGACGAGTGGAACGCCGCGCGGCGCCGCCATGCCCAGGCGTATCGCCGGGCGATCGACGGCGCGGGCCTGACCGAACTCGCCCTGCCGCAGGAGGCCGCCGGTGCCGCGCACGTCTATCATCTCTACACCATCCGCCTGGAAGCCCGCGAGGCGGTGCAGCAGGCCTTGACGCAGGCCGGGATCGGCTGCCAGGTGGCGTACCCCTCGACCCTTCCGGCCCAGCCCGCGCTGGCCCCGTGGGTGGATGCGCGCCAGCGGTTCCCGGTGGCGGAGGCCTGTGCCAGGACCGTCCTGTCGCTGCCCATGTACGCCGAGCTGACGGCCGCCCTCCTCGAGCGCGTCGTCGAGGTCCTCGCCAAGTCCGCCGCCGTGCGCGCCAAGTAAAAAGGGGAATTGTATACTTGAGTCAGCAAGAGGCTTGACAAGGTCAGGATGGCTCTCTAAACTTACTCAACAGATGCCTACCGTATCAAGATCGCGCCACGAACTGCCCCAAACGCTCAAGCAAACCGTGATCGCAGAGCTTGGCCAGCGTTCTTATAACCAGCTTACACGGGAAGTAAAGCAAGAAATTCAGCAGATAGATAACCTACGGAGGTTGAGCGAGAAAAGAAATATTTCCCTCAAAGATTTACTACCAACCTAATGTTGTATTACCTTCTTGATTCCTCTGCATTGCTCCTTCGCTACTTACATCATAAATCCTTACTCGATCAAATGTATGTGCAAAAACTAAAGAAAGAAGCTTTCTTTTACTTTCCAAGTTTTTGCGTGCCTGAAATTTTCAATTCTTTTGCACGACTCAGGTATCGAGAAGGAAAACTCACAGAAAAGGAATACAGTCAATATTGCAATACGTTTCGTGGAGAAATTAAAAATCGTCATATCCTGTATGCCTATGATTTGCATCGCTATCACAATTACAATGCAGATTTAATTTATGAAGTTGAGCACACAACCGCACCGCTTTCACCAACCCAAATGATAAAAGCGAATAAGTGCTCTCTAAGTGCGTTGGATTTACTGATTATTGCGATGGGAATGGAACTGAGGAGAATTCATAGTAAGGACAAAGTATACGTGATAACGAATGATGAACGATTAGCGAGCATTTCCAATGCTCGTCCAAACCTCTTTGCTCCAGCTATCTATTTGGAGAAAGCAACCCAAACAAACATGCCTACGCCGTAATGGAAAATATCACCTTTCGTTTCGCGCTACGAAAATTAAGGCAATAAATCTTCCTCCTTAATCATTCCAGATTGAACCCCTCTAATTAAAACGTGCGATGGCATCAATGGGTTTGTGAAGATGTATTTAGGTCTATAGCGTTCTCCAATTTTTCTCAAGATCGGGCCTCTTTCTTCACAAAATTCGTTCAAATGCTTCATGAAGTGCGGAATTTCATAGGGCTTGCCTGTAATGCTTCGTAATTTTTCTCTAACATACGAAGGGGAGAAGTATCCACGTTCATCTGGTATTACCAATGCACAAGCTAATAGCACCTTTTCATAGATAGCGTTCTTGTAGTTGCTGTGAATGGCCTTGTGATAAAGCGAGCGGATGGTTTCTTGGGTTTCTTCAATCGCACTTACCAGGGCTTTTGCTACATGTTCGATAAGGATGATCGTTACCTCCCGATCTATGGCGCTATAAGAAGCGTAGAGACCGAGCAAATGAGCATAGTAGGGCATCCCTTGCGCAAGCCGACAAATATACGTCTTGGCTCTCTCATCCATTTGGAGTCCCGTTTCTACGCATCCCTTTTCGAGGATTTCTTTAAGTTCTGACGTAGACATTCTCGGCATGTGAATTTGAACGATAGCCCGTTCAATAGAATGGTGACTTTCAATCAACTGATCGACGGATTCTCCTACCCCAACAATAATGAGGGTTCCCCGGATAGCACGATCTGAAAGACCCTTTATGGTATCTGCAAATAGATTTTGAGTTGGTTTGTCTTCTATCCTGTCAAACTCGTCTATGATGACAATAAATCCAAAATTATTTTTTTGTAAGGATTCCAGAATTCCCACCACTTCGTCAGGAGTAGCATGTTCGGTCAGTTGTTCCTCTACCTTGAATGGTGTAGTAGTTTCTGAGAATCCTTGCACTCGTTTTTGATTCAACGAAATGCTAGAAAACACTCTTTTCCAGACAGACAAGAAGGTATCAGCACTATTACAAGCAATCCGAGGAATAAGAAGCCGAGAATCTGGAGCAGGCAAGAAATTTTCCAAGACATTTGCGAAAGATGTCTTTCCGACCCCCCGCTCTCCATAGATAACAACATGCGCTCCCACCTGACCAATAGCATCAATGACTTTGACCAATTGCTTGATTCTGCGAACAAATAAACGCGTTTCATTGATGGGAGTCCTTGGATTAAACGCTTTGCTCGCTTTAAACCTGAGTTCTAGGTTTTTCTTTAGAGCTTCTTGCCCTTCTTGATCCATTCAACCCTCCATGTTGTATACTCTCAACCTATATATGTATACTATAATATTAAGTATACAGTGTCAAGTATAAAGTATTTACTTGACATAATATAGTATTCATATTAGGATATGTTTATGAATCCTACAGAAGAGCAGGCAAGAGACCGCATAGAACAATTGCGTTGGCCTGACGGCGCCGCTTGTCCGTTCTGCCGCCTTCACCAAGTCACCAAACTCAACGGCAAGCGTGAAGGATTTTTTCAATGCAACCGTTGCCGCCGTCAATTCACCGTCAGAACCGGCACAATCTTTGAACGATCGCACGTCCCGTTGTCTAAGTGGCTGCAAGCCGTGCATCTGCTCTGTGCCAGCAAGAAGGGCATGAGCGCCTTACAGGTAAGCCGAATGCTTGGAGTCAGCTATAAGACGGCCTGGTTCCTGTGCCATCGGATTCGGGAGGCCATGCGCTCCCCTGGCGGGTTGCTGACGGGGACGGTCGAGGTGGACGAAACGTATGTCGGTGGGAAGGGAAGCAATCGGCATCAAGGACGCGGGACCTTCAACAAAGTGCCGGTGGTCGCCCTCATCCAACGGCAGGGGAACATGAGGACGCGGGTCGTCAAGACGGTTTCAGCGAAGAACCTGATGAAGGCGTTGCGCGATCATGTAGACATTGAGTCTACAGTTATGACGGATGATTTCATGTCCTACCGCAAGCTCGATGAGGTTTTTTATCAGCATGAGGCGGTAGTTCACAGCAAGAAGGAATACGCACGAGGCAACGTCCATGTCAATAATTGCGAGTCCTTCTTTGCCTTGCTCAAGCGGGGACTGATGGGGAGCTTCCACCACGTCTCGCGCAAGCACCTGGGGCGCTATTCAAATGAGTTTGCCTTTCGGTGGGACACGCGCAAGATCACCGATGAAGAGCGCACTACCACTGCCTTACAGCTTGCAGAGGGCAAGCGCTTGCGCTATGCTCAGTTAATCGGCCATGAGGAAGAAGCAGGAAGCAAAAACTAAGCGCAAGAATCCCACGCGGTTCTCGCTCTACCCTCTGACCGTCGAACAAGTCCTTAAGAAGCTCCTGTCTGTTCCAGCCCCCAAAAAGGCTAAGAAATCCCGCTAGCAGAAACTCCTTGCTTTCAGGTAAGGTAGTTACTACCATACAGGGTGGTCATGCCATACATGGCTGTCTATCTCTAGCGGAGGGAGGTAGGCTGTGTTTCTCACCTCGCTTGTTTCCACCATAACGGTCTACCACGATTTTGCAAATTTAATGGTTCCTGAGTGGATAGTGCAATCTGGCGTTCTGGGAGGAATTATCTTGGTTATTTTCCGATTGGGGAAAATAAGCGAGAGGTTTACTACTTTAGAACGAACAGTAACCGGGTCAGAAAGCGAGATTAAGAGCGTTCGAGATATGGTAATCAAGATCACTTCGGCATTAGTAGCTAATAAGACAATCGAACAAGGTTTTATTACTACTCACAGCCCTACTGTCTTAACGGAAATTGGTGTAAGAATGCTTCAGGAATCTGGATTTATGGATGTTTTTAGGTTGCAAGGCCAGAAGATACTTGATGCCGTTGAAGCTAAATCTCCGAAGTTAAAATATGATGCAGAGGAAATTTCAATTGATGTTTTGCTTTCCATGAGGGATGACCCGATTATGGAACCGCTCAAGTCGTATGCCTTTCAACATGGGTTAAACCTGACAGAAATGTTGATAGCGGCAGGAATCTACGTTCGTGATCGAGTAATTGAAGAACTACACTTAGCTAAGTAATCAGTTCTACTTTACTAGGTCAAGCGCCCACCCTGTTTAGAGTGGGCGTTCTTATTTGGAGGGACTATAGTTTTTGCTTACTCATGTATACAATTCCGGTAAAAAGAATCTGGTTGACGGCGCCTCCGTGGTTCTGTAAATTATGGTAAGTTTTCCAACCCAATAACTCCCCTGACCAAGCTCTCCATGACCGAAAAACAGCGGCTGATGCTGGCGTTCATCGCGCGGTATCTCGATGAGCACCGGCAGGCGCCGCTGATCCGCGAGATCCAAGCGGGCTGCCAGATCTTCTCCTACAAATCCACCATTGACCGCCTCAACGCCCTGGAACGCAAAGGGTATATCAAGCGCCGGCCGAATAAGCATCGGGGAATCCGGATGGCCCGGCTCCGAGCCGAACAACCACCGCCTCCGCAGGCCGTGGAGGCGGGGTCGGTTCAAGAGACCGGATGACCGTGCACCGCCTCAGGCCTCCGCAACCGCCGTCACGTACGCCGGCGCCGACGCGCCCGCAAGGGTACTGCGTCTTCTGCGGCGAGCCGCTGGCCGGCCGCGGGCGGGGAGGGCGGGTGCGCTGCCGGCGGTGCCGGGCGGTGTTGCTGCAGGAGCGCGACCGCGACGGCTGCCTCGTCGGCCTGCGGGTGCAGTCGTGCGGGACGCCGGACTGTTGTCAAGGCGTGAGATGAAGATCGCCCGGACGCTGGGAGCCCTCGCCTGGGCCGCGGGACTGTGCGCCGTCGCCATGGCCGACGTGTTCGTGTGGGGCGGCGGCTATGTCCGGGCGCCGATTGCGCTGGGGGGCGGCGAAGGATTTCCGGTGCCGCTCTTCCTCTGGTCGGCGGCCGCCGTGTACGCGTGGGGCTATGCCCGCGCCACCGGCGAGCCGGTCGCCAGGCAGTGGGGGCGCGCGCTGGGCGTGGCGTTCGGCCTCCATGTCGTCTTCCTGATGACCGATCTGGTCGCGAAGATGGCCGAGGGCCGGTATCCGCTGGCGTCGGTCTGGTACCAACGATACGTGGAGGCGGTGTGGGGCGCGCTGTTGGGCGGCGGCCTCGCCGCCCTCGCCTGGGTCGTCCTGCGCCACCCCCTCCGCAGCGACGGGCAGGGCGGCCGCCTCTGGCTGGCGCCCTTGGCGCTGGGCTACGCCGTGTTCTGGGGACAGTCCCTCCTCCTCGCGCCGGTTCCGACGCTGGCCGTGTCCGTGATCGGCCTCGGGGCGGCCGCGGCATGGCGGATGGACCGGGTCGGCCGCTGGATCGGCCGGCAGGCGGGGGCGTGGTGGACGAGCGAGCGGCTGTTCGTCGGGTTCATCGCCCTGCTGGCGCTGGGCATCCGGGTGTTTTATGCGACGCGGGTGATGTCGAATCCGGATTTCCTGAACACCGGGTCGGACGGGCCGGTGTATGATGACATTGCCTGGTCCATCGTCCAGGGCGTGCCGTCGAAATGGGATTACATCCCGATGCTCGTGCCGGGCTACACCAGGTTCCTGGCGATGCTGTATTGGCTGTTCGGCAGGAACTACTTCCTGGTCTGCGCCGTGCAGTCGGTCGTCGGCGCGGCCGCCTGCGTGCTGATGTACGCCATCGCGCGCCGCCTCGGCGGCCGGGCCGTGGCGCGCCTGGCCATGGTCTTCGGCGCCCTCGATTTCCCGATGGTGTTTGCCGCCGCGGCGATCGGCCACCAGGCCATGGACCTCTTCTGGACGCTGCTGGTCGTCTGGTGCCTCCTGCGCTATCTGGAGGCACCGCGCCGCCTGGGCGGGTGGCTGCTCGGCGTCGGCGCGCTGCTCGGCTGGGCGATCCTGACGCGGGAAACGAACCTGCCGTTTTGGATCATCCTGGCCGGCTGGTTCCTGCTCGGCGTGCGGACGGTCATCGGCCTGCGCCTCGCGGCCGGGCATTTCCTGGCGCTGTCCATCGGCGTGCTGCTGGTGTACCTCCCGGTGTCCCGGAACCAGATGCACCGGCAGATCGGCGAAGGCAGTCTCCGCGGCCACGTCGCGTGGCTCTGGTTCAAAAACGCCCCCACCGATCTCCACGAAACGTTTAACCCCTGGAGCGACCCCCAGGGGGCGTTCCGGGCGCTGCGCGAGCAGCCCGTCGTGGTGGCCGGCAAGCTGGCCGCCGCGCTGTGGAGCAACTTCCAGTCGCTGTTTTTCAGCCAGACCTACGGACGGTTCGATCCGATCTTCCTGGTCCGCGACAGCGTCTTCTTTTTCGGGATGTGGAGCTACGCGTATCTGTTGGTCTTGCTGGGGCTGATGCTGGTCATCCAACGGGGCATCCGCCAGCCCACCGAGCACTTGGGCTGGTGGCTCATCGTGGTCCTCTTGGCCTCTCGGACGCTGGCGCACCTCTTCTTTGAGTCGTCATACCGCCACCGCACGCCGTTTGACCCGTATCTGATCATCCTGGCCTCGTTCGCCTGTATCTGGGTGCTCCGCACCGCCAGGCAGGCGGTCCCATCCGCCTCGTGTCCGGCCACCTAACAGCCGTTCCCGAATGCTTTGACGTTTGACGAGTCCGGCAGATTCGCATATACTGGCACTCAATCAGTTCACACCATGAACGCTGATGCGCATCTATATCATCGGGGTTGACGGCTACTTGGGCTGGCCGCTCGCCATGTCGCTGGCCGGCCGCGGCCACCGGGTCGGCGGCTGCGACCTCCATCTGCGGCGCCGCTGGGTCGCCGAGATGGGCTCCCAGTCCGCCACCCCGATCCGGTCGATGCCCGTGCGGCTGAAGGCGTTCCGCGAGCGGTTCGGCCGACCCGTGGAGTTCGCGAAGGGGGACATCCGCGACTACACGTTTGTCCTCTCCTGCCTGAGAGCCTTCCGGCCCGACGCCATCGTCCATCTCGGCGAGATGCCCTCCGCCTCCTACAGCATGATGGACCTCGCGCACTGCGCCTTCACGATGACCAATAATCTGCTCGGCACCCTCAATATCCTCCATGCGATGAAAGCGGCCTGCCCCGAGGCCCATCTGGTCAAGCTCGGCACGATGGGGGAGTACGGCACCCCGAACCTCGACATCCCGGAGGGCTTCTTCACCATCGCATACCGCGGCCGGACCGACACGCTGCCGTTCCCGCGGCAGGCGGGGAGCTGGTACCACCAGACCAAGGTGCACGATTCCAACAACGTGATGTTCGCCTGCCGGATGTGGGGCCTGCGCTCCACCGACATCATGCAGGGCGTGGTGTTCGGCACGCGGATCGACGAGATGGGCGAGGACGAGCGCCTCCTGACGCGCGTGGACTTCGATCAGTGCTTCGGCACCGCCGTCAACCGCTACTGCGCCCAGGCGGCGATCGGCCATCCCCTCACGCCCTTCGGCCGGGGCCACCAGAAACGCGGCTTCCTGCCGCTGCGCGATTCCATGCAGTGCCTCCGGCTGGCGATCGAACACCCCCCGGCGCCCGGCGAGTACCGCGTGTTCAACCAGTTTGAAGAGGTGTACGACATCACCGAGCTGGCCCAGAAGGTCCAGCGGGTCGGCGCCCGCCTGGGGCTGCAGGTCCAGATCCGTCCGCTGGAGAACCCGCGCAAAGAGAAGGAAGACCACTACTACCAGCCGGATCACCAGCACCTGCTGGACCTGGGCTACCAACCGACCCATGACACCGAGGCCGAGATGGCGATCATGCTGGCCGACCTGATGAAGTCCCGCGCGCGGATCGAGGCCTGCAGGGCCGCGCTGATCCCCGACATCCGCTGGGACGGCTCGCGCCGCAAGGTCGCGTTCGTGAGCGAGGGGGCGCCGGCGCCACGGCCCCTCCAGGTCAACGGTCCGCGCCGCGCTGTCGGCCGCCGGCGCGAGCTGGCCGCGAAGAGCGCCTGACGCATGCGCGTGCTCGTGACGGGAGGGCAGGGGTTCACCCCGCCCCTCCTCATGGCTGATGCGGAACGTGGGTGCGCCACCGAGCGGCAGATGGGGATTCGCCACGGATGAGAGTCCTTGTCACGGGAGGAGCGGGGTTCATCGGCACCAACCTGGTCGCGGCCTGGATCAACCGGCCCGGCCTCCGCGTGCGGGTGCTGGACAACGGGGAGTCCGGGCCCCTCCAGCGGCCGCTGCTGGATGGGCGGCTGGAGCGCGTGGAGGGGGACGTCCGCGAGGCGGAGGTCGTGGCGCGCGCCATCGCGGGGTGCGACGCGGTCGTGCACCTGGCGGCGGCCACCGGCGTGGCGGAGTCCATCCGGGACCCGCGCAGGAGCGTGGAGGTGAACGTCCAGGGCACGCTGAATCTCCTCGAAGCGGCGCGCGCCGCCGGTGTCGCGCGGTGCGTGTTCGCCTCGTCCAACGCCGCGGTCGGCGCCCATGAGCCGCCGCTGGATGAGACCCACCCCTTGAATCCCGTCTCACCCTATGGGGCCGGCAAGGCCGCCGGCGAGGCGCTGATGACGGCCTACGCGAAGGCGTTCGGCCTCGGGACGGCGTCGCTGCGGTTCTCCAACGTGTATGGGCCCTACTCCGAGCACAAGGGCAGCGTCGTCGCGGCATTCTTCCGGGCGGCGCTGGCCGGCGAGCCGATCACGGTGCACGGCGACGGCTCGCAGACGCGCGACTTCGTCTTTGTGGAGGACCTGTGCGAGGCCGTCTGGCTGGCGCTCCAGCGCGCGGAGCCGGGCAGCGTGTTCCAGATCGCCAGCGGCGTCGAAACGCCGATCGGCGAGCTGGCCGAGCAGGTCCGCCGCCTCGTCGAATCGGAGGGCGGCATCCGCGTGGCCGTGCGTCATGCGCCGGTCCGCGCCGGAGATGTCGCCCGCAATTACTCGCGCATCGAGCTGGCCCGCGCGCGGCTGGGCTACGCGCCGCGGGTTGGGCTGGCGCAGGGGCTTCGGCGCACGTGGGAGTGGTGGAAAGCCGCCCGCGGCGTCCTGACGGCCGCCTGACGATGCCACAAGGGGCAGGGCATGCCGCAGAGTAACTACCGCGAACCGCACATCAGCACGTGGCGGCGCGCGCGGACCGTCCTGATCGAATTCTGGAAGCGCGGCCTTGACCCGCGCTTCCTGTGGTACCGGGTGAAGTTCCGCTGGGCGCCGAAGCTTGACGTCGTTACGCGGTTCCCCAGCCACCTCGATCTCGAGCTGTCCGACGCCTGCAACCTGCGGTGCATCATGTGCATCCAGGGCATCGAGGACGGCGTCAAGGGGGCGGGGAACATGGACACCGCCTTCGCCAAGCGCCTGCTGGACCAGGGCGCCCGCCACGGGCTGCGCTCCATCAAGCTGAACTGGCGCGGGGAGCCGGCCCTGCACAAGGACATGGTCGAAATCATCCGCTACGCGAAGTCCAAGCGGATCCCCGACGTCCAGATGAACACCAACGGCCTCCTCTACGACGCCGAGCGGATCCGCGCGATCATCCTGGCCGGCCTGGACCGCGTGATCTTCTCGATGGACGGCGCGACCAAAGAAACCTACGAGCGCATCCGGGTGCGCGCCAGCTACGAGAAGCTCCGCGAGAACGTCCTGCTGTTCTGGAGCATCCGCAAGACGCTGGGCCGGGTGCGGCCGTTCATCCGCATCCAGATGGTGCGGATGAAGGAGAACGCCCATGAAGTTGAGCAGTTCATCGCGATGTGGAAGCCGTACGTGGACGACATCCGGGTCATGGACGCCTACTCCGCCTCCTCGGAAGCCCGGACGTTTTCGGTCGGCGACCAGGTGCCGGTCGGCCGGGCGGTGTGTCCGCAGCCGTGGCAGCGGATGATCGTCTCGCGCGACGGCAAGGTGCTGCCGTGCTGCTCCGACTGGCATCGCGAATGGATCATCGGCGACGCGACCCAGGAGGACCTGACCGCCATCTGGCGCGGCAAGCGCATGACCGCGCTGCGCAACCTGCTGCGCCAGCGCCGGCTGGACGAGTCCGCCCCCTGCAACCACTGCTTCGTCAAGGACAGCTACGTGTGGGCGCGCGTGACCGAAGAGAACAAGGATGAGCTCCTCAGCCGGGCCAAGCAGTATGGATACTGACGGCGCGGCCAACACGAAGATCTGGCTGGTGGACTTCACCTACACCCAGCAGGTCATCGCCTCCGAAACCATGCCGAACGCCGTGGCCTGTCTGGGCACGTTCCTGAAGATCGCCCTGCCCGCCCCGCTCGAGGTCCGGGTCTTCAAGTATCCGGAAAAAGTCCTCGAGGCCCTCCAGGACGACTGGCCGCACCTCATCGGCTTCAGCAACTACATGTGGAACTCCGAGCTGACGTTCGGCTTCGCGCGGGCCATGAAGGCCAAGCGGCCCCGGACCATCACCGTCGCCGGCGGGCCGAATTACCCGACCGAGAAGCCGGAACAAGAGGCCTTCATGCGCGCCCACCCGGAGCTGGACTTCTACGTGGTCAAGGAAGGCGAGGTGGCCTTCAGCGACCTGGTCAAGGCCCTCCTGCAGGCCGGGCTCAACGCGGCGGACTGCAAGGTCCCGCGGCCCGGCGTGCATTCGATCGGGCTGGACGGCGCGTTCCATCACAGCGAGCCCGCCGAGCGCATCCGGGACCTGACGGTCATCCCCTCGCCGTATCTGGAGGGCCTGCTGGATGAGTTCTTCGACGGCAAGCTCTATCCGATCATTCAGACGAACCGCGGCTGCCCGTTCACCTGCACCTTCTGCGTCGAGGGCCTGAGCTACTACAACAAGGTCTACACCAACTCGGTCGAGAAGGTCCGGCGCGAGATCGACTACATCGGCCGCAAGATGGTCCAGGTCCGCGAGCGGGGCGGGCGCAACGACCTGTTCATCGCGGACTCCAACTTCGGCATGTACAAGGACGATCTGGACACCTGCCGGGCGCTGGCGGAGTCGCAGGACACGTACGGCTGGCCCGGCTACATCAACGTCGCGACGGGCAAGAACAACAAGGAGCGGGTGCTGGAGGGCGCCAAGCTGATCCGCGGCGCGCTGCGGCTGGCCGGGTCCGTGCAAAGTCTCGATAAAGAGGTGTTGCAGAACATCAAGCGCGCCAACCTCAACGAGCAGCAGATCATGGAGCTGGCCATCCGCTCCAGCGAGATCGGGGCCAACAGCTACAGCGAGGTGATCCTCGGCCTGCCGGGCGACCGCAAGGAGTCGCACTTCAAGACCGTCCAGATCCTGGTGGACGCCGGCTTCAACTACATCAACCTCTACCAGCTGATGCTCCTGCCGGGCACGGAGATGGCCAACCCGGAGACCCGCCGGAAGTTCCAGATGGTGACGAAGTTCCGCGTGCTGCCGCGGTGCTACGGCTACTATGACCTCGAGGATCTCCCGATCAACGCGGCGCAGATCGAAGAGGTGTGCGTCGCCCAGTCGACGCTGCCCTTCCAGGACTACCTCCAGTGCCGCAAGTTCCACCTGATGACCTACGTGTTCTATAACGACGGCATCTTCGGCGAGCTGCTGAAGCTGCTGCGCGTGCTGGGCATCTCCCGGTTCGACTGGATCATGAAGCTCTACGAGCACCCGCTGTCCGGCCCGATCGCGGAGGTCATGGACAACTTCCTCAAGGAGACGCAGGCCGAGCTGTGGGACTCCCGCGAGGCGCTGTGGGAGTTCGTGACACGGCGCGAGAACCTCACGCGGTACATCAACGGGGAAGTCGGCAGCAACCTGCTGTTCAAGCACAAGGCCTGGGCCTGGGCCGGCTGCCCGGAGGCCTCGGGCCGGGTCGCGCTGGCGACGGTCATCCAGTTGATGAAGGAGACCGGCAAGTGGTCCCAACAACTCGAGGCGTTTGCCCGCGAGCTGGTCCTCTTCGGTGTCCTGCGGATGCGGGATATCCTCATGGTGGAAGAGCAGCCGGTCGAGCAGGTCTTCCGGTTCGACGTCATGGGATTCGCCAAGAGCCCCTGGGACGTGCCCAGCCTGGAGCCGTTTCTCGCCGAGCAACCCCGACGCTTGCGGTTCTACCGCACCCCCGAGCAACTGGCGCAGGTTCGGACGATGGTGAACATCTACGGCCAGACCGTGCAGGGCCGGTCGGTCATGCTGGCGCGGGTCTTCGTCAAGAAGCTGCTGCGCCAGGTGACGGAGCAGGGCCAGGCGACTTGGGGTCAGCACACGGCGTCCCCCGCATGGATCGGCGCCGAAGCCCTCTCCTCGTGACCTGCCATGGACCGGCTGTGGTGGTCTGATGCCCATGCGTATTGTGTCGCCGAAGTTGCGTCCAGCCATGAAGGCCGGGAGGAGCTCGCCGTCCGCCTGGCGCAGGCCGCGGCTCAGGCCGGGGCGGATGCCGTCAAGTTCCAGCTCTTCCGCGCCGACGAGCTAGCCGTTTCCCACCACCCCAAGGCCGACGCCTTCCGTCAGATCGAGTTCTCCCCAGACGCCTGGGAGCGTATCATCACGGCCGCCAAGGCGACCGGCATCCATGTCTGGGCGGACGTCTATGACGCGCCGAGCCTGGAGCTGGCCGAACGGCTGGGCCTCGACGGCTACAAGGTCACGACCACCATCGCCGGCGATCCGGCGCTCCTGCCGGCATTGGGCGCGACCGGCAAGCCGCTGCTGCTGGCGGTGGGAGGGGAGCGCGAAGACGAGATTGCCGCGCTGATCGCGCAGGTCGGACGCCCGCGCGGCGACGGGCTTGCGCTGGTGCACGGCTTCCAGGGGTTTCCGACCCGCCTCGAGGACACGCACCTGCACCGGCTGGCCTGGCTGCGCGCGCGGTTCGGCCTGCCGGTGGGATTTGCGGATCACTGCCCGGGCGATTCGCCGGCGGCGGTCATCCTGCCGGCGGTCGCGGTCGGCATGGGCGCGCGCATCATCGAGAAGCATCTGACGCCGGACCGCGCGGCCAAGGGGCGCGATCACGTGTCCGCGTTGAACCCTGATGAATTCGCGCGCATGGTCGGCGCCATCCGCGACGTCGAGCGCGCCCTCGGGGGGACCGAGCCGGCGCCGAGCGAGGCCGAGGCGCGCTACCGCCAGACGATGCAGAAACGCGTCGTGGCGCGCACGGCGATTTCGGCCGGCGACCTGCTCGGGCCCAGGCATCTGGCGCTCAAGCGCACCCCCGACGCCGGGATCGGCCCGGAGTTCCTCACGCAGGTGCTGGGAAAGAAAGCGCGGCAGGCGTTGCCTCAGGAGGCGGCGATCCGTCCGGAGCACGTCGCCGAGCCGGTGACGCTCATCCTGGTGGCGGTGCGGATGAACTCCACCCGGCTGCCCACCAAAGCGCTGATTCCGCTGGCCGGCAAGCCGGTGCTGGCGCACCTGGTCGAGCGCGTGTTGCGCTCCCGGCGGGCCGCGAAGGTCGTGATCTGCACGTCCACGCATCCGGACGACCGGGTGCTGCTGGAGTGGGCGCAGCGTCTCGGCGTCGGAGGATACGCGGGCAGCGAAGACGACGTCATGGACCGCTTTCTCACCGTCGCCGGGCGCGAGGGCGCCGACCTGGTGGTGCGGGTGACCGGGGACAATCCGCTGACGGACCCCGAGGCGATCGACGCGATGCTCGCGTGTCACGGCGAGCAGGGCGCCGACTACACCTATACCGACACGCTGCCGCGGGGCACGCGCGCCGAGGTGCTGACCGTGGCCGCCCTGCGTCGCGCCCATGAATGGGCTGAGGACCCGAGGCACAGCGAATACATGTCGCTCTATTTCCGGGACTACCCCGAGCTGTTCACGATCGCGCGCTGGGACGCGCCGGAGCCCCTCCGGCGTCCCCACTACCGCCTGACCCTGGACACCCCGGAGGACCTCGAGGTCGTGCGGCGGATCTACGAGACGCTCTACCGCGACGGGGAGGTGTTCCCGCTGTCCGCCGCCGTCGCGCTCCTCGACCGGCATCCGGAGTGGGCGGCGATCAACGCGCACGTCGCCCAGAAGCTGCCGGCCGGCCTCAACACGCGCCTGCGCGCGTCGGCCCAGAGCATCCGATGAGCCATCCGAAAGTCAGCGTCATCCTGACCGCCCGCAACTACGCCAAGTACCTGGATCAGGCGGTGCAGTCGGTCTTCAAGCAGACGTTTCAGGACTTTGAGCTGATCATCGTGGACGACGGCTCCACCGACCATACCGACCGGCTCCTCGACGCGTATACGGCGCACCCCCAGGTGCGGATCGTGCGGCTGAGCGGCGTCGGGCTGGCGGCCGCGTCGAACGCCGGGATTGCCGCCTCGCGGGGCGACTACCTGATCCGGCTGGACGCCGACGATTACTTCGACGAGCACATCCTCCTCGTCGAGGCGAACTACCTCGACGCGCACCCGCCGGTCCACATGGTCTACCCGGACTACTACCGCGTGGACGCGCGGGGCGGCATCCTGGAGCATGTCCGGCTGCCCAAGGTCTATGACGAGGTCACGCTGCTGGACCGCAGCCCGCTGGCGGCCGGGGCGATGTTCCGCCGCTGGTGCGTCGAGCAATTGGGCGGCTACGACGAGTCCCTGCGCTACCAGGAGGATTACGACTTCTGGATCCGTTTCGTGGACCGCTTCACCGTCTACAACGTGAACCTGCCGCTGTTGTACTACCGCCAGCACGACCTGAACATGTCCCGGAACTTCGAGGCGCGGATGGATGCGCGGCGGGCGGTCAAGGAGAAGTTCGTGGAGGCCAAGGGCCTGCGCGCCGGCAAGCGAATCCTCGGGGTGATCCCGGCACAGGCGCGCCTGCGCGGCGGGCAGAAGCTGCCGCTGGCGCCGCTGGCCGGCCAGCCCTTGCTGGCGTACACCGTCGAAGAAGCCCTGCAGGCCAAGCTGCTGGACCGCGTCATCGTGTCCACCGAGGATCCGGAAGTGGCGGAGCTGGCCGTCCGCCTCGGGGCGGAGGCGCCGTTCCTGCGCCCGAAACACCTGGCCTCCAAGTCGGTGCCGGTGGAGGAGGTCGTGCGCGATCTCTTACTCCGCCTCTCCCGGGAACAGAGCTACCGGCCGGACCTCGTCGCGGTCCTGCACATCCATGCGCCGCTGCGGCGGGCCAAGCACATCATCGAGGGCATTGACACCCTGCTGCTCTACGAGGCGGACTCGGTGCTGTCCGTCTGCCAGGACCTCACCTTCCACTGGCGGCGCGGCAAGGAGGGCCTTGAGCCGGTGGGCTACCAGCGGCGGCTGCTGCGGGAAGAGAAGGAAACGATCTTCAAGGAAAACGGCGCGCTGTACGTGACCTCGGCCGCCTTGATCGAGGGCGGGGATTTCCTGGGCAAGCGGATCAGCTGCATCGAGATGTCCCCGCAGGAGTCGCTCCGCCTGGAGACGGACTTCGATTTCTGGGTGGCCGAGCAGTGGCTGGCCCGCGAGCGGGAGCGCGTCGGGCAGCAGACGTCATGACGGCGCTGCGCATCGGCTCGATCGACGTCGGGCCGCGGGTGCTGGCGGTCGCCGAGATCGGCAGCAACCACAACGGCGATTTCGCGCTGGCCTGCCGCCTCGTCGAGGCCGCGGCCAAGGCCGGGGCGGACGCCGTCAAGTTCCAGACCTACCGCGGCGAGGCGCTCATCCTGCCGACGGTCCCGACGCTGGCCCATGCCGCCGGCCGGCACCGAACCCAGCTGGAGCGGTTCAAGAGCCTGGAGTTTTCGCCCTGGCAATGGCGCGAGCTTGCGCAGCTGGCGGCCGCGCAGGGCGTGATCTTTTTCTCCAGCGCCTTCGACGAGGAATCGGCGGACCTGCTCGATCCGCTGATGCCGGCCTACAAGATCGCCTCCGGGGATTTGACCAACGCGCCGCTGCTGCGGTACATCGCCCGCAAAGGCAAGCCGGTGATCCTCTCAACCGGCATGGCGACGGAGGAGGAGATTGCGCGGGCGCTGGACGATCTGCGAGGGGTGCCGACGGCGCTGCTCCATTGCGTGTCGAGGTACCCGACGCCGATCGAAGCGGCCAATCTCCACTCGATCCCATTCCTGCGCCGGCGGTTCAAGGTGCCGGTCGGCTACTCGGACCACACGCTCGGCATCGTGGCCTGCGTCGGCGCGGCCGCGCTGGGCGCGGTGATCATCGAAAAACACTTCACGCTCGACAAGGACCAACCTCTCGGCGACCACCGGTTGTCCGCGACGCCGGAGGAATTCCGGTCGCTGACGGACCAGGTCCGCCAGGTGACCGCCGCGCTGGGCGTGCTCGGCAAGGCGCCCGGCGACGATGAGCTGGCGATGCGCGCCAAGCTGCGGCGGGGCCTCTACGCCCGGCGCGCCATCGCGAAGGGGGCGGTGGTCGGCCACACCGATGTGATCGCGCTGCGGCCGGAAGGCGGCGCGCCTCCCACCACGCTGGATCGGATCGTCGGCCGACGGGCCGTCAAAGACATCGGCGCGTGGAACCCATTGCAGGAAGCCGATGTCGCCTGAAGCTCCGATGCCGGCCATCAATGTAAAGACCATGAACCACTCGGAACTGCGCGATGCCAAGCACCAACTGTCCGAGACGGAGTTGCATGAGCTGATCGCCCATGTCGAAGGCCACGACCTGCAGGTGCGCGGGGTCGTCGGGTTTTTTCATCGGCATTTCCAGACGGCGGGCGCCGTCCGGCTCGCCAAGGAATATCCTGAGGACGAGATCCTGGAGATCGGCTGCGGGGAAGGGCTGGTCTTCCGGGAGACGGACCTCAATCCGATCCAGATGGATGTCTCGATGACCCGGCTGGCGCGCGCGAAGGGACGCGGCAAGCGGCTGCTGTGCGCGGACGCCTACCATCTCCCCTTTGCCCGCGAGGCGTTCCAGGTCGCCCTGCTCGTCGCCGTGCTGGAGCACACGCGCCGGCCCGAGCTGATCCTGCAGGAGGTCTGGCGGGTCCTGCGGCCGGGCGGCCGCGTGGTCATCGTCGTGCCGAACGACTGGAACATGAGCGTGGGGCGGATGCTCTGCCTGCGGTTTCCGCCGCGCAACCCCGATCATCTCATCTACCCCACGCCGCGCAAGGTCCGCCGCTGGCTGAGCGAGCGGTTTGCGATCGTGGAAGCCCATTCGCTGCCGTTCCGACGGCTGAGCTTTTTCTTCAACCTCTATCACTACGTCGTCGCCGAGAAACGCTAGGTGCGCGTTCCGTCGCTCCACCATCTTCGCTATGCGGCCAAGGCCCGTGCGTATGCGCCCGTGACCTACCTGAAACGGGTCGTGCTGGGCCGCGACCCGTATTGGCGGCGGTACTTCTGGAACCGCTGGGGGTACGTGACGCCCGCGGATGGGGTCCAGAGCCCGCCGCGTCCGCTCATCTGGCTGGAGGCGTACGGCGGGGAGATCACGCAGCTGCCGACCGTCTGCCGGCTGCTGGGCGAGGAGTTCCCGCAGGTTCGGCTGGCCGTCTCCACGAACAACCGGTTTTCCTTCGAGTTCGCGCGCCGACTTCCGGCATTGGAACAGGTCTTCGATACCCCCTGGGATTTGACCGGACCGATGCGCCGGGCCCTGCGCGGGCTGCGGCCGTCGGCGCTGGCGTTCGTCGACAGCATCAAGTATCCCGTCCTGGCGCGGCTGGCCGCCGGCCAGGGCATCCCGGTGGTGCTGATCAACGGCTTCCTGAGCCAGGGGTGGAAGGAGCATGCCTTCATGCGGCGCGCCATGCACATGGGCGCGTATCGCCAGCTCACGGCGGTTGCGGCTCGGTCGGAGGAGGACGCCGAACACTTTACCGAACTGGGCATTCCAGCCGACCGGATCGTCGTCACCGGCAACCTCAAGTTCGATCCGGAGTCCGTGCGGCTGACCGACGAAGAGCGCCGCGCATGGCTGCAGGCGCTGGGCTGGAACTCCGAGGATCCGGTCTTTGTCGCAGGCGGCGTGCGCCTGCCGGAATATGCGGCCGTCGCCCAGGCGTTCCAGGAAGCCGCCCGTGCCGTGCCGTCGCTGAAATTGATCATCGCGCCCAGCTTCGAC
Organism: Candidatus Omnitrophota bacterium; assembly: GCA_016192545.1. Lineage (GTDB taxonomy): Bacteria > Omnitrophota > Gorgyraeia > Aquiviventales > Aquiviventaceae > JACPTX01. The sequence continues at coordinate 40,806 of JACPTX010000048.1, forward strand.
CACCGGGCGCAGCTGGACCGCCTGTCGGCTGCGCTAGGTGGGGACACCGCCCGATGGTCCGACGTTGTGCAGGGCCGCGGGGGACGGCCGGTGCGGGCCGTCATCGTGGACACGTTCGGCGACCTGCCGAAGCTCTACGGGCTGGGGACGGTGGCCTTCGTGGGGAGTCTCATCTACGGCTCCGCCGGGCTGGGCCACAATCTCGTCGAACCGTTGCTGCACGGCGTGCCCACGCTGGTGGGACCGTATGTGGGCCGCTGGGAGGACATCGTCGGGGAGCTCAAGCAGATCTGGCACGGGGTCCAGTGTCTGGATGCCCAAGCGCTGGCGCAGAACCTTCAGGCGGTCCTCCAATCGCCGCGCCTGGCCGAGCAGCTCCGCCTGCACATCCGCGAGCTGGCGCAGCGAAAGGCGGGGGCGGTGGAGCGGACCCGGCTCTTCCTGCGGCAGTCGTTGGCGTGGCGATGAAGCCGGCCCGCGTCCGCATCGTCCATCTGATTGAGAGCCTTGGGGTCGGCGGCGCGGAGCGCCGGCTGGTCTCCGACCTGCGCTGGCTGGATCGCCGGCGCTATGAGCACCGGGTCGTCTACCTGACCCCGGCGGACGCGCTCAGAGCCGAGATCGAGGCGCTGGGCGTGCCGACGTACGGCCTCGGCATGCGCGGCCTGCGGGACTGGCGCAGCGGGCTGGTGCGCCTGACCGCGCGGCTGCGGGCGTGGCGGCCGCACGTGGTGCATACCCAGGTGTTCGGCGCCGACGTGTACGGGCGGCTCGCCGCGCGGCTGGCCGGGGTGCCGGCGGTGGTCTCGACGGTGCAGACCATGCCGTACGATCCGACGCTGTCGCGCTTCTATTCCAGGAAGCGGATGGCGGCGGACCGCTGGACCGCGAGGTGGTGCGCCCGGCGCCTGATCGCGGTGTCGGAGCCGGTCCGGGACGCGTTAGTCGAACGGTTCGGGTTGCCGGCGTCGCGGATTTGCGTGATTCCGAACGGTGTGGATCTCGTCCGGTGCTCACCAGCCACTGAGAGCGAACGGGCGCAGGCCCGGCTCGCGCTCGGACTTCCTCAGGAGACGTTGGCGATCCTGACGGTCGGCCGCCTCATTCCGGAGAAGAACCACGCGGCGCTCATCGCGGCCTGCGGGCTGATGCGGGAGCGGCATCCGGTCCGCCTGCTCATCGCCGGCGACGGCCCTCTTCGGGCGGAGCTGGAGTCCCTCGTGGCGCGCCTGGAACTGACGGATTATGTCAGCCTCTTAGGCACGCGCAGTGACGTGCCGCGGCTGCTGCAGGCGGCCGACCTCTTCGTGCTGCCGTCGATCCGGGAAGGGCTGCCGGTCGCGCTGCTGGAAGCGATGGCCTCCGCCGTGCCGGTCGTGGCCTCGGACATCCCGCAGCACCGGACCATCGTGCAGGCGGGCTCGACCGGCTGGTTGGTGCCGCCCCAAGACGAGGGGGGCCTGGCGGAGGCCGCGCTCTCCGTGGCGCGTGACCCCATCGCCGCGCGGGCCGTCGGGCAGCGGGGCCGGTCGTATGTCGTCGAGCATTTTTCCTCGGAAACCCTGGCCCGCCGGCTGCAGGCGCTGTACGACGAGCTGTGCGCGGCGGGGGCGAACTGAGAGGCCGTGGGGTGGCTGTCGCCGCCGCGGGCGGGCTGGTGCTGTGGGCGCTGGCGACCGTCCTGATCCCGACGGTGCCGCCGGTCCGCATCCCGCTGCCCATCGCCGGGGGGGCGGGGTTTCCGGTGCCCGTCTGGTACTGGCTGGGCGTCGCCGCGTATGCCGGGATCTATCAGCGGCTCTTCGGGCTGCCCATGCGGACCGTGGCGGCGCGCGCGATCCGGCTCGGGCTGATTCTCCACCTGCTGTTTCTCCTCGGCAGTCTCCCGACGTATCTGGTGGAGGCGCGCTACGCCTTCGCCTCGCCGTGGTACGCGCGGTACGCCGCCGCGGTCTGGGTGCTCGCCTTGTCCGCCGCGGTGATCGGGTCAGGGTGGGTGCTGCGGGCCGGGGCGGGCGCGGGGGAGGCGTTGCCGTTTTTCCTCCCCCTGGTGTTCGGGACCGGGGTGTTCTGGGCGGTCTCGTACACGCTGCAGCCGTGGGGGACGCTGGCGGCGACGGTGGTCGCGGCCGCCGCCGGCTTCGCGACAGGCTGGGGCCGGCGCCTGGCTGGATTGGCGCAGGGGCAGGGCCGGGAGCGGTGGTGGCTGGCCGGCCTCTGCGTGTTGGCGCTTGGCGTGCGCCTGTTCTATCTCAACCGGATTCTGGCGGACCCCGCGTTCCTGCAGACCGGCTCCGATGGGCCGCTCTATGATCACATGGCGTGGAGTCTCGCCCAAGGCGGCGGCATTCCCGACGAGATCAGGCAGCGGTACACCCTGTTGGTGCCCGGGTACGTCTATTTCATCGCGCTCGTCTACAGCCTCGCCGGCCGCAGTTACCTCGCCGTCTGCCTGATCCAGGCGGTCGCTGGCGCCGCGGCCTGCGGCTTCGTCTACGCGATCGCGAAGCGGCTGTTCGGGCCGGCGGCGGGCTGGCTCGCGGCCGTCGCGGCCGCGGTCGATTTTCCGATGGTGTTCGCCGCCGCCGCGCTGGGCCACCAGGGCATGGACCTGTTTTGGGTCACGCTCATTGTGTGGCTGCTGGTCCGGCATCTCCAGGCGCCGCGGGTCGCCTCGTGGGGGAGCGGAGGCATCGGGTTGCTGCTGGGATGGGCCGTCGCGACGCGCGAATCGAATCTCGTGTTCTGGGCGTTTCTCATCGGGTGGTTCCTGACGGTGTTCCGGACGCGGGCCGGGTGGCGGGCCGCATGGCGCCAGGCGGCGTGGCTGACGCTGGGCGTCGTGGTCGTGCTGCTCCCGGTGCTCTACGTCGAGCTGATCAAGCCCGGGTATTTCCCAGGGACCGCCACGGAGGGGATGCGGTTTCAGCTGGGGAACCTCTATTTCCGTAACATGGTGTATCCGGATCCCGACATGGTCAATCCCTTTCTCAGCCCCGGCGGCGCGCTCCAGCAGCTGAGCCGGGAACCGCTGCGCGTCCTGGGCTATCTCGTCAGGAACATGTGGGGCAATTTCGCGGTCGTGCTCTTCAGCCAGGGCTATGGCGGCTTCGACCCCATCTTCCTGGTGCGCGGCAGCCCGTACTACTTCGGGATGTGGGGCTACGCGTACCTCTTCGGGCTCATCGGGGCGGGGCTGATGGTCCGGGCCATCCTCCGCGGCGCCCCGCAGGCCTGGGGGATGTGGATGGTGCTGGGATTGCTGGCCTCCCGCATCGGCGTGCACCTGATCATGGAAGCGTCGTACCGCCATCGGGCGCCGCTGGATCCTCTGCTGATTCTCGTGGCCGCCTATGGGGCCGCCACCGCCCTTTTCGTTGACACTCGTTGGAGCTCTTGATAGTATTGAGCGGCCTCCAATATGGTAATGTATTCCAAATCCACATGACCCGTAGCGCTCGCCTCATCGGATGACCGCCCCGCGCCAGTCCTCCGCGGCGGCCTCGCTCGGCGCGGTCACGGCCTCGACCGTCGCCGGCGGGCTGCTCGGCGTGCTGTCCAACGTCCTCCTCGCGGCGCGCTTCGGCCGGGGCGTGGCGACCGACGCGTTCTTCATGGCCCAGTCGCTGCCGCTGCTGTTCGGCAAGTTCTTCCAGACCGGCCCGCTGCCGCAGGTCGTCATGCCCATCTTCCTGGAGGCGCGGGCGCAGGGGCGGGAGCGCGCGGCGTCCCGCTATGCCTCGAGCATGATCACCGTGGTCGTCTTGGCGGCGGCCGTCTCGTCGGCCGTCGTCTGGTTCGCCGCTCCCTGGCTCATCCGGCTCCTCGCCCCGGGATTCGACGGCGAGACGCGGTCGCTGACGATCGGCCTCGCGCGGCTGCTGGTCCCCGTGCTGCTCTGCACGGTCCTCATCAGTCTGCTGACCGGCTTCCTCAACGCCTCCCGGATCTTTGCCTGGCCTGAATGGCTGGCGCGCCTGCCGAGTCTCGCGCTGATCGCGGTGATGGCGGCGGGAGCCGCCTGGCTCCGGATTGAAGCCCTGGCGTGGGCCTTGGCGGTCGGCTCGCTCGTCCAATTGGGGCTGCTCTGGCTGGTCGGCACGCGCAGGCGCGCGCTCGCGTATCAGCCGCTCGTCGCGTGGCGCGAGGAGGCGTTTCAAACCACCTGGCGACGGTTGAGCCCGTTCCTGCTGAGCGCGGCGGTGGTCCAGGCGCAGCTGGTCGTCCATCGGCTGGTCACGTCCCTGCAACCCCTCGGGACCTTGTCCGCCCTGAGTTATGCGGAACGGATCTCGAACTTTCTCGTGGCATTGCTGGGGGCGGTCCCCATGGTCCTCTTTCCCCAATTCATTCACGACGCCCTCGCCGCGGACCGCGCCGTCCTTCGCCGGCGCCTCACGCGGATGGCCGGCCTGGTCGCCCTGCTCTCGTTTCCGATGGCGGTGGGGCTGATCGTCGTGAGCGAACCGTTCATCCGCCTGCTCTTTGAGCGCGGACGGTTCGATGCCCTGGCGACCCGGGAGACCGCCCTGGCGCTTGGCTGCCTGGCGGTGGGGGTGGCGGCGTCCGGATTGGCAGGCTTGTGCAAGGCGGTGGCCTACGCCGTCCAGCGGCCCGCGCTGGTCAACATCACCGTCATCGGCGCCTCGGCGGCGGCGATGGCGCTGACGCTGACGCTGGGCCGGTGGTGGGGGTTGCCGGGCCTGGCGCTGGTGTGGGGGTTGGTGCCGTATCTGGTGGCCGCCGGCTATCTCTGGCAGCTGCGCCGCGACGTGCCGGCCATTCACCAAGTGGTGTGGAACGGGACGGTGGCCCGGATCGCCCTGGCGGCCTGCGGCATGGGGGCGCTCTGTTGGGTGGTCCGGCAGGGGCTCGGGACGCCCCCAGCATGGTGGCATCAGGCGCTCGGACTCGGCCTCACCGTGCTGGTCGGCGCGGGAAGCTATTGGGGCCTGTTGAGCGGCCTGGGCGTCCAGGAGCGTCATGAGCTGGTGGCGGTCCTCAGGCGGGCCACAGGTCTGGCGCGTCCGCAGCCGGTGTCGCCGGCGGCGCGCGTCCCGCAGAGCGACCAGGTCGTGGCGGTGGAATCCTTCTAGCCGACACCTCAGAGGGGGGGGACGCACAGTGGAAGGCATTGATCGGGAACTCGAAGCGGTGCGGATCCAGGACCGCCTGATCGGGCCGGGACAGCCCATCTTCGTCGTCGCGGAGATCGGCATCAACCATAACGGGGACGTGGGGCTGGCCAAGAAGCTGATCAGCGCCGCCTCGGTCGCCGGCTGCGACGCGGTCAAGTTCCAGAAGCGCACCGTCGAGGTCGTCTACACGCCGGAGGAGCTGGCCCGGCCGCGGGAAAGCCCCTTCGGGACGACCAACGGCGATCTCAAGCACGGCCTGGAGTTCGACGCCGAGGAGTACGCCGAGATCGACCGCTTCTGCCGCAGTCTGGGGATCCTGTGGTTCGCGTCCTGCTGGGACGAGGGCTCGGTGGAGTTCCTCGAGCGGTTCAACCCGCCGTGCTACAAGATCGCCTCGGCCTCGCTGACGGACGACGCCCTGCTGCGCGCCCACCGGCGCAAGGGCCGGCCGATCATCCTCTCGACGGGCATGAGCTCCCTGGAGCAGATCGACCGCGCGGTGGACGTGCTCGGGCGCGAGCGCCTCCTCCTGATGCACTGCACCAGCACGTACCCCTCCAAGCCGGACGAGCTGAACCTGCGGGCGATCCCGCGCCTCAAGGAGCGCTACCGCGTCCCGATCGGCTACTCCGGCCACGAGGTCGGCCTGTACACGTCGCTGGCGGCGGTGGTGCTCGGGGCCTGCGCGGTGGAGCGGCACATCACGCTGGACCGCGCGATGTGGGGCAGCGATCAGGCCGCGTCGGTGGAGCCGCAGGGCTTCAGCCGATTGGTCCGGGACATCCGGGCCGTGGAGATGGCCATGGGCGACGGCGTCAAGCAGGTCTACGAGAGCGAGAAGCCGATCATGGCGAAGCTGCGGCGCGTGGGGTAGATGCGGATCGTCACCATCATCCCGGCGCGCGGCGGATCCGCGCGGCTGCCGAGAAAGAACCTGGCGCTGCTGGACGGCACGCCGCTGGTGGCGCGCTCCATCGAGCAGGCCCGCCAGGGGCTGCCGGGGGGGCCGGTCTATGTCTCGACGGAGGACGCGGAGATCGCCGCGGCCGCCCGCGCGTCCGGCGCCGAGGTGATCGAGCGGCCCGCCGAGCTGGCGACGGAGACGGCCGGCTCCGAGTCCGCGCTGCTGCATGCGCTGGACCACCTCCGGGCCGCGCAGGGCGGGGATCCGGACCTGGTGGTGTTCCTGCAGTGCACGTCGCCGATCCGCCAGCCGGACGACATCCCCAACGCGCTGCGGACGCTCATCGAGCAGGGCGCCGATTCGCTGTTCTCCGCGGCGCGCTCGCATGGGCTGCTCTGGCGCCGGGGCGGGCAGGGCCTGCGGTCGCTGAACTACGATTTCACGAACCGCCAGCGCGACCAGGAGCGCCCCGACGAGTTCCGGGAGAACGGCTCGATCTACGTCTTCAAGCCGTGGGTGCTCCGCCGGCATCAGAACCGCCTGGGCGGGAAGATCGCGGTCTACGAGATGGACTACTGGAGTTCCTTCCAGGTGGATTCGCCCGAGGACTTGGAGCTGTGCGCCTGGATCCTGCGCCGGCAGGCCGGCCGGCGGGCTTCCGAGGTGCTGCCGCGGCCGGTGGAGGCGGTGATCTTCGATTTCGACGGCGTCTTCACGGACAACCGGGTGCTGGTGCAGCAGGACGGCACCGAGTCGGTCCTGTGCGACCGGGGCGACGGCCTGGGGCTGTCGCGCCTGAAAGCGACCGGCCTTACCGTCGCCGTGCTCTCGACGGAGCGCAACCCCGTCGTCGGCGTCCGGTGCGCGAAGCTCGGCGTGCCCTGCTATCAAGGCGTGGAGGATAAAGCCAGGACGCTGCAGGCGATGCTCCAGGAGCACGGCCTGCGCCGGGAGCGCGTGGTGTTTGTCGGCAATGACGTCAACGATGCGGCCTGCATGCGGCAGGCGGGCTGCGCGATCGCCGTGGCCGACGCGCACCCCGAGGTCCGCGCCGCCGCGCACCTGGTCCTGCAACGGCCCGGGGGGCGCGGAGCCGTCCGCGAAGTGTGCGACCTGATTTGTGATGCCCTCAACGCCAGCGACACGACCGCGAACGCCTGCAGCCCCTCCCGCGCCGCGCGCCGGTAACGCCTCCGGCGCCAACGCGCTGTTCGGACTCGACGGCAAGACCGCCGTCGTGACCGGCGCCTGCGGCTTCTTCGGCCGGACGTTCACCCGCGGGCTCCTGGACGCGGGCGCCCGCGTGGTCCTCATGAGCCGGTCCGACGCGATCCACGGCCACGCCCGGCAGTACGCCCGGCGGTTCGGCCGCCACGCGGTCGCGCGGCACCAGGTGGATTTTTACGACCGCGGCGCGCTGGAGGCCGCGCTGCGGCGCGTGCGCGAGGAGGAGCGGGTGGACATCCTGCTGAACAACGCCTACGACATGAGCCCGCGGACCGGGTTCAACTCCCGGCAGGGCCGGCTGGAAGCCGCCCCGTTCGACCAGTGGCAGCGGGCGTTTGAATCCGGCATCTACTGGGCCGTGCGCGCCACGCAGGTGCTCGGCGAGCCGATGGCGCGGCGGCGCGGGGGCAGCATCATCAACGTCGCCTCGATGTACGGCCTGGTCAGCCCGAACCCGGCCTTGTACGAGGGCGCGCGGTTTCTCAACCCGCCGACCTACAGCGTGATGAAAAGCGGCCTGCTGGCCTTCACGCGCTACGTCGCGGCGTTCTGGGGCGGGCACGGCGTGCGGTGCAACGCGCTGGTGCCGGGGCCGTTCTCCAACACGGAGGATGCGGCGGCGGGCAACGCCGTCCGCAAGGATGATCCGTTCCTCACGCGCGTCGCCGCGCGCACGCTGCTGGGCCGGGTCGGCCGGCCGCGGGAGCTGCTGGGCGCGCTGCTCTTCCTCGCCTCCGACGCGTCCAGCTACATGACGGGGCAGATGGTGGTGGTGGACGGCGGGTGGACGGTCACATGATCGCCATGCCGCAGATCGGCATCATGCAGGGGCGGCTCGTGCCCCCGATTGACGGCCGGATCCAGGCGTTCCCCCGCGCGCGCTGGCGGGAGGAGTTCGCCGCCGCCGCGGAGCTGGGGTTTGAGGCCATCGAATTCATCTTCGGCGGAGACGACGCGTGGATCGCCGCGCATCCGCTGCTGCAGGACGGCTGCCGGGACATCCGCGAGTGCGTTGCGCGCTCCGGGGTGGCGGTCCGGACGGTCTGCGCGGATTACTTCATGGCGCATCCGTTCCACCGGGACGCGCAGGAGGCGGCGGCGTCCCTGCACCTGTTGGAGCGGCTGGTGGACCACGCGCGGCAGCTGGGCGTGCGCGACGTCGTGATCCCGTGCGTGGATGACGCCGGGCTCCGGACGCCCGATGAGCAGCAGCGGCTGGTGGATGCGCTGCGGCCCGCGCTCACAGCCTGCGAGCGCGCGCAGGTCCGCCTGGCGTTCGAAACCGACCTGGCGCCGGAGGCGTTCCGGGCGCTGCTGGAGCGGTTCGGGCATCCGGCGGTCCGCGTCAACTACGACATCGGCAACAGCGCCTCCCTGGGCTATGACCCGGCCCAGGAGTGGGCGGCCTACGGCCCGTGGGTGTCGGCGCTCCACGTCAAGGACCGGGTGCGCGGCGGCTCGACGGTGCCGCTCGGCGCCGGCTCGGCGCAGTTCGACCGCGTCTTCCGCCTGGCGCGGCAGGCCGGCTATCAGGGGCTGTTCGTCATCCAGGGCGCCCGGGGACCGGACGACGCGGCCACGGCCCGGCAGTACAAGGCGTTCGTCGCGCGGCTGTTGGAGCAGCACTACGGATGCGTCCCGCATGGATCTGGGGTTGGCTGACAAAGTCGCCGTCATCGCCGGCTCCAGCCGCGGCATCGGCAAGGCGATCGCGCGCCGGTTTCTTGAGGAGGGCGCCCGCGTGGTGATTTCCGGGCGGGCGCAGGAGACGCTGGCGCAGGCGCAGCGTGAGCTGGACCAGGCGTTTCCCTCGGGCCGCGTGCTGGCGCACTGCGGCGATCTGTCGGACGCGGCCCAGAGCCGCGCCTGCCTGCGCGCCGCGCTGGAGCGGTGGTCCCGGGTCGACATTGCCGTGGCCAACGTCGGCTCCGGCAAAGGCGCATCGTTTGCCGAGTCGGACGCGGCGGAGTGGTCGCGGGTATTCGGGGTAAACCTGTTTTCAGGGATGGTGCTGGTGCGGGAAGCCGTCGAGGTGATGAAGCGACAGCGGGGCGGGACGATGTGCCTGATCAGCTCCATCGCCGGCTTGGAGGCGACGCGCGCGCCGGTGCCGTACGCGGCGGCCAAGGCGGGTGTCGTCGCGGCGGGGAAGGCGCTGGCTCGCAGCCTGGCGGAATTTGACATCCGGGTGAACGTGGTGGCTCCGGGCAATGTGTTGTTCCCGGGCGGGGACTGGGACGCCAAGCGGCGGGCCGACCCCGGGGCGGTTGACGCCTACATCAAGGGGGAAGTGCCGATGCGGCGGTTCGGCACGCCGGCGGAGATCGCGGCGTGCGTGGCGTTCCTGTGCTCGCCCGGCGCCTCGTTCGTGACCGGCGCCTGCCTGGCGGTGGACGGCGGACAGACCAGGAGCTTCTGATGGCGACTGCGACGACTCCGCGGCAGGCGGCCGCTCCACACACCGTGGACCGGTTGTTCCGCCTGGACGGCCGGGTGGCGGTGATCACCGGCGGGGCCGGCATGCTCGGCCGCAAGCACGCGGAGGCGATCCTGGAGATGGGCGGCCGGCCGGTGCTGCTGGACGTCAACCCGGCCAAGTGCCGGGCGGCGGCCGAGGAGCTGGCCAAGAGCCACGGGACCGCGCCGGAGGGCCACGCGGTGGACATCACGGACCGCGCCGCGGTCGCGGAGGCCGTCGAGCGGATCGTGCGCGCGCACGGACGCATTGACATTCTGATCAACAATGCGGCGATGACCGTCGAGAGCTCAAGCCCTATCAGCGGCTATTTCGCGCCGTTTGAGGACTACGATGTGGCGCTCTGGGAGCAGGCGCTGCGGGTGTCCCTGACCGGGGCATTCCTGTGCGCGCAGGCCGTCGGCAAGCAGATGCTCCGCCAGCGGTCCGGCGTGATCCTCAACATCGCTTCCGACGTCGGCGTCATCAGCCCGGACCACCGGATCTACCGCCCCGACGGGGACTACCCCGGCACGCCGTTCAACACGCCGGTCTCGTATGCCGTGGCGAAGGCCGGCCTCATCAGCTTCACGCGCTACCTCGCGACCTATTGGGCGCCGCACATCCGGGTGAACGCCTTGTCGCCGGCGGGCGTGTACAACAACCATGACGAGCAATTCGTGAAACGGCTGACCAATCTCATCCCGATGGGCCGGATGGCCACGAAGGACGAATACAAGGGCGCGGTGATCTTTCTGGTGTCGGACGCCTCGGCGTTCATGACCGGCTTCAACGTCGTCATGGACGGCGGCCGGACCTGCTGGTGAGGCCATGAGCCGCGACGCGCCGCTCATCGCCATCTCGGTTCCGCTGGGCTACTACGCGCGCAACCTGCTGCGCAGCGGCATCCTGGAGCATCTCCTCGCCGCGCAGCCGCCGGTGCAGGTGCTGATCCTGAGTCCGGCCGCCGCCGAGGCCGAGTTCCTCGCGGAGTTTCAGCGTGACGGGCAGGTGCGGTGCTCGCCGCTGCCTGGGATTCCCCCGGCCCCCACGCTGCTGGACCGCGCGTATTGGAAAACGCGATTGATGGTTCGCCGCTCGCGCGCGGCGTCGTTGGGGTTGGCCGCCCTGGGCCAGCAGGCGTATTTCCGCCGGCAGCCGCGCTACTACACGGCGCTGCTGGCGGGGGAGCGGCCCTCGCTCGTGGTGACCGGCTCCCCGGGCTTCCACTCGAACCGCGATATTCCGATCATCCGCGAAGCGCAGTGGCACGGGGTGCCGGTGCTGTGCCTCGTGCACAGCTGGGACAATCTGGCGACGCATCCCGTGACGCCGACCCGCCCGGATCACCTCGCGGTCTGGAACGGCGCGATGCGCGAGGAAGCGATCGCGAAGCATTTCTTCCCGCCGGAGGCGGTGTCCATCGTCGGCCCGCCGCATTTTGATCTGTATCAGGATCCGGACACCTTCGTGCCGCGGGAGGCGTACTGCCGGGGCCTGGGCCTCAATCCGGCCAAGCGAATCCTCGTCGTGGCCGCCAGCGACAACACGTTCATCGACAACACGTTCGTGCTCGATCTGCTGCGGGACGCCTTCAGCGCCGGCGCGCTGTCGCCCTCGACGGCCCAGGTCGTCGTGCGGCCGCATCCGCTCGATACGACCGGGGCGTTCGACAGGTACCGGGGCGATCCGCTGTTCGCGTTCGATCATCCCGCCCGCTGGTCGGATGCGCTGCGCTGGAACCCGGACCGCGGGGAGATGCATGAGCTTGCGAACACGTTGAAGCACGGCGATGTGATTCTCAACGTCGCCTCGACGGTCGCCCTGGAAGCGGCCATCCTGGACCGGCCGATCGTCAACGTCTGCTTCAGCCCCACGCAGCCGGCGCGGTTCAAGCAGTGGGTCCTCGAGTTTCACTACGGCGGGCACTACAAGCCGATCAAGGACCATGCGTGTTCCGTCATGGCGATGAGCGCGCGCGAGCTGGTCGCCGGCGTGCAGACCTACCTGGCGCATCCGGAGCGGCATCGCCGCGAGCGGCGGGCGATGGCGGAGGCGCTGTGCTACCGTCTGGACGGGCAGGCGAGCCGCCGCGCCGCCGAGCTGATCCTGCGGCTGGCGGGCCATCGCGCGGGCTCCGGCCACGCGGCGGCGGCGGCGCGATGATCCCACACCCTGCGCCGGCTCCGCCGAAGGCGGAGCCCGATGAGGGATGCCGATGACCATGAGATGCCATGACAACCGACACCATCGCTGGCTCATCGTCACGGCGGCCTGTGTGGGCAGGTTGCCAAGCCGCCGTGAGGCGCAGGGTGTGGGATGACGGCGCGGAGGCGGTGGCTTGTCGGGATCGTCGCCGTCGCGGTGGCCCTGCGCATCTGGGCGGTGCTGCACCTGCCGCCGGAGGAGCAGCTGCCGGTCAATGACGCCCGGGGCTTTGACACCATGGCCATGAGCCTTCTCGCGGGGCGCGGTCTGTCGTATCCGGAAGGGGGCTCGGAGGCATTCTATCCGCTGCCGCCCGGCCCGACGTCGGAATTCGCGCCGGTCTTCCCGGCGTTCCTGGCGGCCGTCTACACGGTCTTCGGCCATGAGTACGCCGCCGCCCGCATCGTCCTGTCCATCGTGGAGTCCCTGACGTGCGCGTTCCTCTATGGGATCGGGGCCTGCTGGGGCGCGCCGGTGGTCGGGCTGCTCGCCGCCGCCATCGCAGCCGTCTATCCGCCGTTCATTCATTTCAGCTATTACGGCGGGCCGGGGTTTCTGCTGTCCGAAGGGATGTTCATGGTCCTGCTGGCCGCGGGCGTCTGGTG
>JACPTX010000050.1 GCA_016192545.1 Candidatus Omnitrophota bacterium
CCAGGTCATGAGTTCCGATAGGCCGAGGCCGGCGCACAAGTTTCGGAGCTCGTACGAGGCCTGGTACGACGTCCTCCCGCCGCGGCGCGTCCCGATCACCGCCGACGGCAGCGTGCCGGGGATGCGCTCGTAGCCGACGACACGCGCCAGCTCCTCGATCAGGTCCACGTCCTGCTGCAGGTCGCGCCGGAAGGTCGGCGGCGTGATCCGCCAGCCCCCGCGCGAGGGACGGACGGCGCACCCCAGCGACTCCAGCGTCCGCTTCACCCTCGACGGAGGAACCGAGGCGCCGAGCCAGCCCTGGAGGCGCGCACTCTCAAGATTCATAACGGTCCGTTTTGTTGTCCGCTCGCCAACATCCTTCACGCCGACCTCGCGCCCGCCGGCAATCTCGATGATGAGCTGGGCCGCGCGCCATGAGGCCAGCCCCACGCCTGCCGGGTCCACGCCGCGCTCGAAGCGATACGACGATTCGGTCGCCATCCCCAGACGCCGCGCGGTCCGGCGCACAATGAGCGGATCAAAGTGCGCGCTTTCCAGCAGCATCGTCGTGGTGTGCTCGTTCACCGCGCTGTCCTGACCGCCCACGACACCGGCGACAGCAACCGGACGCGTGGCATCGGCGATCACCAAATCTTCCGATGACAAGCTGTACGCGTTGCCGTCGAGCGCGGCCAGTTTCTCATTTGCGCGGGCGCGCCGCACGAGAATCGTTCCCTCCGCCAGCCGCCGATAGTCGAAGGCGTGCAAGGGCTGGCCGTATTCGAGCAAAACGTAGTTGGTGATATCGACGATGTTGTTGATGGGACGGAGCCCGCAGGCCTCAAGACGCTTCTGCATCCATGAAGGCGAAGGCCCCAGCCGTACCCCCTCGATGAGCCGCCCGATGTACCGGCGGCAGCCCTTGCGATCCTCAATTCGAATTCTCAAAGGCGTTCGAGGTTCGAGGCTCGAGGTTCGAGGCGGCAATTTCAGCTTCTGCCCGGTGATGGCCGCGACCTCGCGCGCGATCCCGATGATCGACAGACAGTCCGGGCGGTTCGGGGTGATTTCAAAATCGAGCGCCGGCTCGCCGCCTGCGCGTGAAATGCCGACGACCTCGGAGCCGGCCATCGTCAGCCGGTGCGCCAGCTCCTCCGCCGGCAGCCGGACCGCCACGAATTCCTTCACCCACTCAATCGGCGCTTTCATTCAGAATTGTTCCAGGAATCGTAGGTCGTTCTCGAAGAACAGCCGGATGTCGCGGATGCCGTGCTTGAGCATCGCGATCCGCTCGACGCCGAGCCCGAACGCAAATCCCTGGACTTTCCGCGGGTCGTAGCCGACCGCCTTGAAGACGTTCGGATGCACCATCCCGCAGCCGAGGATTTCGAGCCAGCCCTTGCGCCCGCACGTGGTACAGCCGCGCCCGCCGCAGCCCGCGCAGGCGATGTCCACCTCGGCGGAGGGCTCGGTGAACGGGAAGAAGTGCGGGCGGAACCGCGTCTTCGTCGAGGGGCCGAAGAGCCGCTCGATGAACAGGCCCAGGACGCCTTTCAGATCCGCGAAATTCGCGCGGTCATCCACCATCAGCCCCTCGACCTGGTGGAACATGAAGCTGTGGCTGGCATCAAGGGGGTCGGGGCGGTAGACGCGCCCCGGGACGAGGATGCGCAGGGGGGGCTTGCGCGAGCGCATCACGCGGATCTGCACCGGCGAGGTGTGGCTGCGCAGCAGCGGCCGGCCGAGCTTTGGATCGGGTCGGGGAGCGCCTGCCCCGCCGGAGGCGGGGTCAATGAAGAAGGTGTCGAAGTTCTCCCGCGACGGGTGATCGCGAGGAATATTCAAGGCGTCGAAGTTGTTGAATTCGTTGTCAAGCTCCGGCCCCTCGACGACCTCGAAGCCCATCGGGACGAAACAGGCGACGATCTCCTGCATCGTCTGCGTGACGGGGTGGAGCCGCCCCATCGGCGGAGGCGCGCCCGGCAATGTCACATCAACGGGAGGCTGAGCCGGGCGTTCGGAGAAGCGCTGCTGCGCCTCGGCCAGCCGGTTTTCGAAGGACACCTTGAGGATGTTGAGGTCCTTGCCGAGGAGCGCGCGCTCCTCTGCAGGCAACGAGCCCAGGCGTTTGAGATGGACGGACAACGGGCTCTTGCGTCCGAGGTATTTGACGCGCAGCTGCTCCAGCGCCTGTCGTGATCCGGCCTGGGCGAGCTCCTGCGCAAAGGTCCCCCCGAGCTCGGTCAGCGAGTGCCGAATCTGCTCGGTGTCCATGCTGGGCGGATGCCCGGGATGCGGGTCAGGCGGCGACCTTCTTCGAGGATTTCGCGGCCCCGTTCTTCGTCGCCAGCTCCACGAGCCGGTCGAACGCCGGCGCGTCGTTGAGCGCCAGCTCCGACAGCTGCTTGCGGTCCAGGCCGATCTTCGAGCGGCGGAAGGCCGCGATCAGCTGGCTGTACGTCAGGCCGCGCTCGCGCGCCGCCGCGTTGAGGCGGATGATCCACAGCGAGCGGAACTCGCGCTTCTTGACCTTGCGGTCCCGCGTCGCGTAGGCCAGGGCGCGCATGACGGTCTCTTTCACGCGGCGGATGTGCCGGCCGCGCGCGCCGTAGTAGCCCTTGGCCTTCTTGATCAGGCGCTTGCGCCGGTGGCGGGACGCGACCTGCCACTTCACTCTAGCCATGACAGACTCCTTCGGTTGGGGACGTTTCTATTTTTCCGGCTGCTTGCCTTGAATGAAAAATAGAAACGTCCCCCGTATCTTAGCTGTAGGGGATGAGCTGCCGGAGCTTCTTCTCCTGCGCCGCGGACACCTCGACGGACCGGCGCAACTGGCGCATCCGCTTGGGGGGCCGGCGCGTGAGGAGATGCCGGCGGCCGGACCGGAAGCGCGTCAGCTTGCCGGTGCCGGTCACTTTGATGCGTCCAGCGACTCCCTTGTGCGTTTTGAGCTTGGGCATCGTCGTCACGAGGTTGCAGGCGCGGCGTCCGTCGAGCCGGCGGGCTGCCCGGCGGGACGCGCGGACTGTGTCTGCTGCTTCTCTTGCTGCTTCTTGAGCCGTTTGATCGCCGCGTGATCCGGTGAGAAGACCATCGTCATGAACCGGCCTTCCAGGATCGGGTTGCGCTCGATCTTCGCGAGGGGCGCGAGGTCGCCCGTCAGCCGCTCCAGGATCCGCCTCCCCACATCGAGGTGCGCCATCTCCCGGCCGCGGAAGACCATCGTCACTTTCGCCTGGTCCCCGCGCGCGAGGAACCGCCGGAGCTGCTGGAGCTTCACCCGGTAATCGTTCTGGTTGATGTGCGGCTTGAACTTCATTTCCTTGAGCTTGGCGATGTGGTGCTTCTTCTTCGCTTCGCGCTCCCGCTTTTGCTGCTCGTATTTGAATTTGTTGAAGTCCATGATGCGGCAGACCGGCGGGGTCGCCTGGGGCGCGACCTCGACGAGATCGTAGCCTTGCTCCCGCGCCAGCTTGAGGGCATCGGGCGGCGTCATGACGCCCAACTGCGCCCCGTCTTCCGCAATCACGCGGATCTGCGCGATCCGGATCCGTTCGTTCACCCGCAACAGCTTATCGATGGAGCCACCTCCTAGGTTGAGCCCACGCGGCTCTGCGTTTCCGACTGCAGGCGCTGCACGAACGCCTCAAGCGGCATCGCGCCCCGGTCCCCCTCCTTGCGGTGGCGGACCGCGACCGCTCCCTGCGAGGCCTCGCGCTGCCCGACGACGAGCATGTACGGCACCTTGGCCAGCTGCGCATCGCGGATCTTCGCCTGCATCTTCTCGTTGCGCTCGTCCACCTCCACGCGCCCGCCCGCCTTGCGCACCGTGGCGGCGACCTGTCGGGCGTAGTCGAGCTGCTGATCGGTCAGCGGGATCACGACCGCCTGCACCGGGGCCAGCCACACCGGCAGCGCGCCGGCATGGTGCTCCAGCAGCATCCCGAAGAACCGCTCGAAGCTGCCCAGCAGCGCCCGGTGGAGCAGGACGGCGCGGTGCGGCTTGCCGTCGGCGCCGGCGTACGTCACGTCGAAGCGCTCCGGCAGCGCGAAGTCGCACTGGATCGTCCCGCACTGCCAGCTCCGGCCCAGCGCGTCCTTGATTTTCAAATCAATCTTCGGGCCGTAGAACGCGCCCTCGCCCTCGTGGACCTCGTAGCGGATCCCCTTGGCCTCGACCGCCTGGCGCAGGGCCTGCTCCGCGTGGGTCCAGTGGTCCACCGAGCCGATGAATTTCTCCGGGCGCGTCGAGAGCTCCACCTCGTACTCGGCGAAGCCGAACGTCCGCAGCACCTCGAACGCGAAGTCGAGGATCTCGGCGATTTCCCCGACGAGCTGGTCCTCGCGCAGGAAGATGTGCGCGTCATCCTGCGTGAAGCCGCGCACGCGCAGGAGCCCGTGGAGCACGCCGGACTTCTCGTTGCGGTAGACCGTGCCCAGCTCGAAGAGCCGGATCGGCAGCTCGCGGTAGCTGTGCAGCGCCGCGTTGAAGATCAGGATGTGCCCGGGGCAGTTCATCGGCTTGATGCCGTAGGGCTGCCCCTCGGACTCGAACAGGAACATGTACTCCTTGTAGTACTCGAGGTGGCCGGACCGCTTCCACACGTCGGCGCGGAAGATGTGCGGAGTTGCGACCGGCAGATAGCCCCGCGCCAGGTGCGCCTGGCGCACGTAGTCCTCGATGAGCCAGCGCACGAGCGCCCCTTTCGGGTGATAGAACACGACGCCGGGCCCGGCCGCCTCCTCGAAGCTGAAGAAACCGAGCTCCCGGCCGAGCCGGCGGTGGTCGCGCCGCTTGGCCTCCTCCAATCGCGTGAGGTGCGCTTCGAGGTCCGCCTTCGAGAAATAGGCGGTGCCGTAAATCCGCTGGAGCTGCTTGTTCTTTTCGTCCCCGCGCCAGTACGCCCCGGCGACGGACAGCAGCTTCACCGCCTTCACCTCGCCGGTGGACTTGACGTGCGGGCCCTCGCAGAGATCGGTGAAATCCCCGTCGGTGTAGAGCGACACTTTGGCGTCGGGGATGCCCTCGATGATGTCCAATTTGTACGTCTCGCCGCGCTCGCGGAACGACTTCACCGCCTCGTCCTTCGCCATGAAGGACTGCTGGAACGGATGGTTGTCTTTGATGATCTTCGCCATCTCGGCCTCGATCTTCGGCAGATCCTCGTCGGTGAGCTGCGCGGGCAGGTCGAGGTCGTAGTAGAACCCGTCCTCGATCGGCGGGCCGATGGCCAGCTTCACCTGCGGGTGGAGCCGCCGCACCGCCTGCGCCATGACATGCGCCGCGCTGTGCCGCAGCGCGTGCAGGTCTTGCGCCTGTTGCGTCGAATGCTGCTGCGTCTTGCTCAATTGATGTCCTTCGCTTCGCTCAGGATGCTTTTGCCGCCCTGGCTACGACAGCAAAAGCATGGGCGGTACAGGATTTGAACCTGTGGCCTCATGGATGTCGACCATGCGCTCTAACCAGCTGAGCTAACCGCCCGCTCGTTCCTGTCAAAGTGCCGGGGGAGAGAGTCGAACTCTCATGTCCTTTCGGACAGGTGATTTTAAGTCACCCGGGTATGCCATTCCCCCACCCCGGCGATGGAGGCGCGGATCGGAATCGAACCGATGTATAAGGGTTTTGCAGACCCTCGCCTTACCACTTGGCTACCGCGCCGAATCATGCCGGCCGCGAGACAGAGACGCTGAGCAACGGGACTGAGAGCGGGGACACTGCCATCACGCAACGGATGACTCAAATCTCGCCGTTGGGCTGGAAGGTAACCTGCCCGCCGACGCGCAGGACATTGACGCCGTCCGGATGGTTGCCGTCTTTGTCCTCCGCAAGCGGGTCGGTCGACTTGCTGGCGGGCGAGAGACCGGTCTTGAGCTCGTAGTCGCCGGCGCCGGCAGAGGCCGGCACGGGATTCGCCGATGAGGGACACTTGAACACCTCCAGGTCATCGAGGTACCGGTCGTAGAGGTCGTCCAAGCTCCCGGGGTACTGCTCGTTATGGTCATCGCGATAGGCGGAGATGGCGTAGTAGATCTGCTTGAGGTTGTTCTGGCACTTCGAGCGGCGGGCCTTCTCCCGCATCTTCATCGCCCCGGGCGCCAGGAACCCGATCAGGATCCCGATGATGGCGATGACGACCAGCAGCTCGATGAGCGTAAACCCCCGCGCCCGAAGCGACTGCAACCGTCTCAGCACGTTGAGCAACCCTCCTCCTTGAGTCGTACGCCACCGTACCAAAGTTGCTCGAGTTCGTCAAGCAGGACGCGCGCGAGACGCGGCTTGGACACCGTCCCGAGCCGCCGGACTCCGCCGTTCGCATCCACCAGAAAGGCGTTCACGCGGGCGGATCCGAACGGGCTGGCGCCGTTCATGCGCTGCCCCACCACCACGTCGAGGCGCTTGGCCTTCAGCTTCTGCGTGGCGCGCCTCACGCCCCCGGCGCTCTCCAGCGCGAATCCCACCACGAGCTGTCCGCGGCGGCGCGGCAGGCTTCCCACGATGTCCGGCGTGGCCCGGAGCGCCAGGCGCAGCGTGCCGCCGCGCGGCAGCTTCTGCGTGGAGGCCCTCACCGGCTCGAAATCGCTCACCGCCGCCGCCATGATGAGCGCGTCGGCCCGCGGCATCTCGCGCCGCAAGGCCCTCTGCATCTGGCGGGCCCGCTCCACGCGGATGACGCGCGCCCCGCGCGGCGGAACCAGCTCCGACGGCCCGCTGACCAGCGTCACGCGATGCCCGCGGCGGAGCGCCTCGCGGGCCAGGCACGCGCCCATGGTGCCGGTCGAGTAGTTCGAGATGAACCGGACCGGGTCGAGCGGCTCGCGGGTGGGTCCCGCGCTGATGAGGAGGCGAAGGGAACGGGTCATGCCTTGCGCCGGACGGCGCGGCGCGGACCGGACGATGCGCGCAGCAGGCGCAGGGCGGCCTGGACGATGTCGTCCACCTCGGCCAGATGCCCGATGGCCTCGTAGCCGCAGGCCAGCCTCCCAATGTCGGGCCCGATGACATGGTGGCCGAGCTGCCTGAGGCGCTTGAGGTTCGCCTGCACCGCCGGATGCCGGTACATGTGGACGTTCATCGCCGGCGCGAGGAGGATCGGCGCGGTCGTCGCCATCGCGATGCACGTGAGCAGATCGTCCGCGAGGCCGTTGGCGAGCTTGCCGATGACGTTCGCGGTCGCCGGCGCGACGACCACCAGGTCCGCGTCATCCGCCAGCTGCGTGTGAATCACGGGATGGTCTTCCAGGTCGAAGAGGTCCGTGTGGACCTTGCGCTCGGACAGCGCCTGCAGCGTCAGCGGCGCGAGGAACCGGCCCGCCTCCTTCGTCATGACGCAGCTCACCCCGCAGCCGCGCTCCTTCAGGCGGCGGACGAGATCCGCCGCCTTGTAGGCGCCGATCGACCCGGTGACTCCCAACACGATTTCTTTGCCGCTCACGACTTTTTCCTCTTGCTCGCGGCGGCGACGGTGGCGCGGGCCCTGCCGGTCCGTTTGGGCTTGGCCTCGGCGGCCTCTTCCCCCTCCGCCGGCTTGTACCGCACCTTGCCCTGGCGGATTTCTTCCAGCGCGACGCTCGTGACTTTCTTCAGATCGGTCTCGACGAGCTTCGGCGCGCCCTCCGCCAACTCCTTCGCGCGCCTGGCCGCGACGACCACCAGCTTGTACACGCTGTGGCAGCGCTGGAGCAGTTCGTCAATCGGAGCCTGTTGCATCGTTCCTCCTCTTAGAGGGGTCAGACCCCTCAAGAACTACCGTACGCGGGCCCGCTCGGCGAGGAGAATGGCGCGCAACTGCTCAATCGCCTCGCGGACCCGCCGATTCACCACCGCATAATCATACCAGCGCGCGCAGGCCAGCTCCCGGCGGGCCGCCGCGAGGCGCCGGCGCATCTGCGCCGGGGTTTCGGTCCGGCGCTTCGCCAGCCGCGCGCGCAGCGCCGCCAGCGACGGCGGCAGCACGAAGATGAGGACGGCCCGCCGGCCGAACCGCCGCCGGATCTGCCGCGCGCCTTGGACGTCGAGGCACAGCACCACGTCGCGCCCGCGCGCCAAGGTCCGTTCGACCGCCCGCCGCGGCGTGCCGTACCAGGCGCCGTGCACCCTGGCCTGCTCCAGCAACCGCCGCCGCGCACGGAGCTTCGCGAATGCCGCCGGCGAGACAAACCGGTAATCCACGCCGTGGCGCTCCGACGGGCGCCTGGGCCTCGTCGTCACAGACACGGACCGCACCGCCCCCGGCTCCCGCCTCAAGAGCCCCTCGACCACGGTGGTCTTGCCGCCGCCCGAGGGGCTGGACACGACGAAGAGCCGTCCTGACTTGCGCCGCATCAGGCCTTCGGAGGGCCGGCCAGCTCGCTGAACCGCGCCAGCACCGTGTCCGTCTGCAGGCTTGAGAGAATCACGTGGTCCGAATCGGTGATGATCACGGTGCGCGTGAGCCGCCCGTTCGTCGCGTCGACGAGCTTGCGCGCCCGCAAGGCGGCCTCGCGCAGCCGCTTGATGGGCGACGGCGCCGCCGACACGATCGCGACGACCCGGTCCGCCGACACGGCGTTGTCAAACCCGACGTTCAGCAGCCGCGCCATGGACGCCGATCACTCGAGATTCTGCGCTTGCTCGCGAATCCGCTCAATCGCGCCCTTGATCTCGATGACGGCGCGCGCGACGGCGGCGTCGTCGGCCTTCGCGCCGAGGGTGTTCGCCTCGCGCGTCAGCTCCTGCGCGATGAAATCCAGCTTCTTGCCGACCGGCTCGCGGGACGCCAGCGCCTGTCTCAGGTGGGTCAGGTGGCTCTCGAGCCGCACCAGCTCCTCATTGATGTCGGTGTCGCGGACGACCGCCAGCGCTTCCTGCACGTGCGGCAGCGTCGAGGACGGCGCGCCGCTCAACAGATCTTCCAGCCGCGCCTGCAGCCGCTGCCGCTGCTGGGCCGCGCTCTGCGGCAGGCGCCTGCGGATCGCCCCCAGCGCCCGCGCGATGGTCCCGGCCTGCGCGCGGATGTCCGCGGCCAGCCGGCGGCCTTCGGCGCGCCGCATCGCGACCAGCGCGCGCAGGGCCTCCTGGATCGCCCGCCTGATATCCGCCCACAGCGCCTGCCGCTTCGTCTGATCCTCGGTCACGGACACGAGCTGCGGCAGGCTCAACAGATGCTCCAGGGTCACGTCGCCGCGCACCCCGAGCCGCCTGGCGACGGCGCGCAGGCGCGTATGATACGCCTGCATCAGCGCCTCGTCCACCGTCACGCGCCTGATGGCGCTGTGCGGGGCCTGCACCGACACGGTCAGCTCCACGCGCCCGCGGCGGAGGTGTCGGCGGATCAGCTGCGCGACCTGCCCTTCCACGCTCACCAGCCCGTCCGGCAGCCGCTGGCTCAGCTCGAAATAGCGGTGGTTGGTGCTGCGCAGCTCGACGGTGACCGAGCCGTCCGGCAGGCGCCGCGTCGCGCGGCTGTATCCCGTCATGCTCTGCAGCATGGGACTCCTGCCGGCTGTGTCGTTGCCCGCTTCGCCGCCTGCTGCGGGCTCAGCAATTCGTCCGGACGGAACCAGAGGGCGATCTCCCGTTCCGCCTCGCGCGCATCCGACGAGGCGTGCAGGATGTTTTCCATGACGCCGGCCGTGTTGCGGCCGAACGCGCCGCGCAGCGACGCGGGGTCGGCCTGCTCCGGATCCGTCGCGCCGGCCGCCTGCCGGACCTTCGCGATCGCGTCCGGGCCGGCGTAGACGAACGCCAGGACGTAGTCGACGCCGTGCAGCTGCCCGGTGAGATGCGTGACCAGGCCTTCGAAAAACGGCCTGCCGCGCAGCGCCTGGTAATGCTCGGTGGCCAGCCGGCGGCTGACGCGCAGCGCCTTCGCTCCGACGACGCGCAGGCCAAGCTGATCCAGCCGCGTCAGCACCGCGCCGGTCAGCCCGCGCGCGATCGCATCGGGTTTGATCAGGACCAGCGTCGCCTCGTCGGCCATTAGCGATGCCTGGAAAATGTAGCACCGCATTGGAGGCGCCAGATCCGCGGCGCGTCCAAGGCGCGACGACGAAGGCGTACTGAGTCCCAGGAGGTACGTCGAGGAGGAGCAACGCCGGACGCGGCCGGAGATGGCGCCTCCCCATCGGTCAAGACTGCTCGGGCGGGGCGGGCTGGGTGCGGGCCGTCGTGGCTCGTCGCTTGCGTACCTCGACTCCTCAGTACGCGGCGCTCCTCGCGCCTCGGCCCGCGTCCCAGCGCGCCCCCGCCAATGTCGGTGCTACATTTTCCAGGCATCGCTTACGCCGTGACCCCCAGCACCCGGAGGATGCGCGTCAGCTCCTCCGACGAGAAATACTCGATGACGATGCGCCCCCCGCGCTTGCGGGGCGACAGCGCCACCTTCGTGCCGAATAGCTGCCGCAGGTCCGCCTCGATGGCCTTCATCTCCGGGTCCAGCTCGCGCCGCCGACGGCGCGAGCGCGGCTGCCACTGCATGGCCTCTGTTTCCAGCTGCCGCACCGACCAGCCCTGCGCGACGCTCTGCCGGAACAGCTCCGTCTGCTTGGCGGGATGCTCAACCCCCAGCAGGACTTTCGCATGCCCCTCGCTGAGCTTGCCGCCGCGCAGCGCCTCCTGCATGTCGAGGGGCAGCTTCAATAATCGCAGGGTGTTCGTCACCGTGGTACGGTCGCAGCCGATGGATTCCGCCAATTGCTCCTGGGTGTAGCCGAATTCCTGAACGAGCCGCGCGAAGGCGCTGGCTTCTTCAATCGGATTGAGATCCTCGCGCTGGAGATTTTCGATGAGCGAGTATTCGACCGTCTGCTGGTCGGTGAGCGCCTTGATAATTGACGGAACTTCTTGTACACCAATGGCTTGTGCAGCTCTCCACCTCCGCTCCCCAGCCACCAATTCATAGATGCCGTGCGCGATGGGCCGGACGATGATCGGCTGGATGATCCCCAGATGCTTGATCGAGGCCTTGAGCTCCTCCAGCTCTTCGGGTTTGATGTCCTCGCGCGGCTGATACCGGGACGGACGGATTTGCTCGGTCCGAATCATCACGACCTGCTGTGCCGCCGGGCCGGATGACTCGATGATCTGCGCAAGGCCTTTCCCGAGTCGTCGCTCCATCTCAGGCTCCTTTCTCCGTCGAGGCCGCAACAGGCTCGGCCTTCACCGTAGCGTCGCTCTCCAACACCTTCTCCTGGAGTTCCTTCGCCAGCAGCTGGTACGCGAGCGCCCCGGTCGAGTGCGGGTCGTACGCGCAGATCGGTTTGCCGAAGCTCGGCGACTCGGCCAGCCGTACGTTCCTGGGCACCGTCGTCGAGAACACGAGCTCCTTGAAAAATTTTCTGACCTCGTCGGACACTTCCTTCGTCAGGTTCGAGCGCGCATCGACCATCGTCAGGATGATCCCGCCGACGGACAATTCCGGATTCAACGAGTGCCGGACGAGCTCAATGGACTGCAGGAGCGCGCTGAGCCCTTCGAGCGCCAGATACTCGCATTGCACCGGGATGAGGACGCGGTCCGCCGCGACAAGCGCGTTGACCGTCAGCAGCCCGAGCGACGGCGGGCAGTCGATGAGCACCGCGTCGTAGCGCAGCTTCAGCGGCTCACAGACGCTGCGCAGGACCGCCTCCCGGCCCGGCACCTGCGACAGCCGCACCTCGGCCCCGGCGAGATCCAGGCTCGAGGGCAGGATGTCGAGCCGCTCGATGCCCGACGGGATGACCGCCTCCTCGGCGCTGAGGCCCTCGACCATGACGTCGTAGATCGTCTTCGAGAGGCGGGCGCGGTCGACGCCGCTGGAGAGCGTGGCGTTCCCCTGAGAATCCAGGTCGATGAGCAGGATTTTCTTGCCGTCCTTGGCCAGATAGGCGCCGATGTTGACGGCGGTGGTGGTTTTGCCGACCCCGCCTTTCTGGTTGCAGACCGCAATGGTTTTGGTCATCCCCGTTCTATATAGAACGCTGTTCGGATTGTAACGCGTTGCATGGGAAAATCAAGCACGAATCGCAAAGTTATACACAGTGTGCACAACCTGTGGATTACAGCTTAGCGAGCCGGTACCAGACGATGGACGTCAGGCTGTTGGTCAGCCAGTAGAGGACGAGCCCGGACGGGACCTGGTAAAACATGAATCCAAACATCACGGACATCAGCGGACCGGAGAACACGCCGGCCAGCGGCGAGTCGGTCCTGGTGACCTTCGCCTGGGACATCTTGGTCTGCACGTACATGGCGATGGCCATGAGGATGGGCAGCAGGTTCAGCTCAAGCCCCCAAGGAAGCCTGGCCAGCCGATCAGGAAGTGACAGGTCTTTGATCCAGAGCAGCCGTTCGCCTCTCAGCTCAATCACGTGCGAGATCGCCGACCACAGCGCAAAGAACACCGGCAGCTGCAGCAGCATCGGCAGGCACCCGCTGAGCGGGCTGACGCGGTGTTCTTTAAAGAGCGCCATCATCTCCCGGTTCACGCGCTGCGGATCGTTCGGGTATTTCTTCTTGAGCTGGTCGAGTCGCGGCTGAAGCTCCTGCATCTTCTTCATGGATCGGAAGCTGATCAGCGTAAACGGCGCCAGCACAGCAGTCACCAGGCCCGCCAGCAGGATGATGGCCAGGCCGTAATTTCTCACCACCGAGGCAATGCCCTTGAGGAACACCAGCAGCACGAGCCCGATCTTCGCCAGCAACCCGCGCGGGAACGCCTCAGAAAACCCAACATCCCGCATCAGGAAGAAATCCCTTGGTCCGACATAGAGCGAGAGCGCGTAGGCCGCCCTCTTGGCCTGCTCCACCTCAAGCTCATCACTGAGGCGCACAGACACCGACCCTGGCTCCCCAGGCAGCACGGCGGCTGCTGCCTGATGGTTGTCAGGAAGCCTGATTGACTGGCAAAAGAAGCGCTCTGAAAGGGTTGCGAGGGATGTTGCTCGTGGAACAATCCTCGGCTGCTTGGCGCCTTCGTGGTATGTCAGATGGGTTCGCTGCCAAGGCAGCGTCTTCTTGGTCAATAGAACCATCTCAAGCAAGTTATAGCGCCCCACCACCTCGTCCCCTCTGACCCACGAGGCGTCAACAGTGATCGGGAGGCGCGTTTGGCTGCCTGAGAGGCTCTTGGCAGAAAGCTCGATTGCGATGGTGGAGCTGCCCTGATCAAGCGCCATCGTCAGCGCGACATCCATCGCCTCTGCTGTGCTCTCCCAGACAGCGCGTTGAGGCGTCCGCCTGGTCAGCACCCACCCCTCGGATCCCGCGTTGGCCGTGATCAGCAGGAGCGGCGCAGAGGAGATAAACTGGAGCGATTCTTGCGTCTGAAGATTCTGGAACTCCTTTAGCACGATGCGCTTGATGGCTGCGGATTGCCTGCCGATCTCAACGAGCAGGTGGGGGGATTCGAGCGTAATCCGCTCTTCGGACGGCAACAGCCTGGCGATCGTCTCCTGCGGGGGCGGTTCAGGCGCTGCCGGCAACACTGTTTCCTGCGGCGCGGCTGGGGGCTGTTTGACATTCCGGCTCAGGACCTGGGCGTATCCGACCAGGATCACCGCGGAGAGGATTGACGCCAGCCACACGCGCTGTTCGGCGTTCATGGTTCGACGCGCTCCGCTTGCTCACCATGACCCTGAGCGAGTGCAACGAGTCGAAGGGTCATTGAATCGGATCAAAACCTCCTCGGCAGAACGGCTGGCATCTCAGAATGCGTTTCGCGGCCATCACGAGTCCTCGGCGCGCGCCATAACGGACGACGGCCTCCTCGGCATACTCCGAGCACGTCGGCATGAATCTACATGAGCGTAACATGAATTGCGACAGTATGTTACGATATGCTCGAATGCCTGATGCGACAAAGAAAGCTATGGGCGAACGAGTCGGAGCCTGTGGCATTGTTTCAATAGTTCGCGTTCCACCACCGAGAGCGACAACCCATGAATGGCGTGGATCACCGCAAGCAGGTCCTGCCCGCCGGCCAACTCGTGTTTGTGCGTCCGGTAGGCCTCCCTGAGCAGGCGCTTGGCCCGGTTGCGCGCGACCGAGCCCTTAAGCCCCCGCTGGATCCTGATGCCGAACCGGCTGGTCCGGCGCCGGCTTGGGAGGACGCCGAGCGACAGCAGCGGGCCTCGAGCCCAGGCGCCCCGACGACGGATCGCCAGGAACTGCGTGGTGTGGCGAAGCCGTTCACCCCGCCCCAATTTGTTGAAACGTTCCTGTGTCGGCACAGCGACTCGCTTCCGTGGAGCGACCGGCACGGCGTTCATCGTCCCGCACGGCAAATTGGGGCGGGGTTCACGTGCTCGAAGGGTGGCCCTTCGACGCTGCTCAGGGCCATCCTGAGCGAGGCATGAATGCCGAGTCGAACGGATGGCGGGATTATTCAGGAATCAGCTGCTGACGGCCTTGCCGTCGACGACGATTGAGGGTTTTGCGTCCGCCGCGCGTGCTCATGCGGCGGAGAAACCCGTGGGTCCGTTTCCGCTTCAGCCGGGATACTGGTCGGAGATGCTTTTTCATGGTTCGGCTCGTTTCGCTCGCTCACCATGAACCCTGAGCGAAGGCGAATGGGTTCATCGTCCGCCCATTATACGGGGGTTGCCGTCGAGATTCAAGGTTGGTATAATGGCGCGGCGTCAATTCTCCCGCCTGTGGAAAAACTGTCGAAAGTGTGCACAACGCATCCCGACCGCGGTCGGGGGGACAAGGGTGAGTCTGTTGTCGTCGACGAAGAACCAGGTCCGCCAGAACATGCCGGCCGAATGGGTCAAAGCGGTTGAGGTCCTCAAGGGACGGCTGGGCACCGAAGTCGTCGGCCGGTGGATTGAGCCGCTGGAGGTGTCCTCGGTCTCCGACGACGCCGCGGTCTTCGAGGCGCCGAACCCGTTTTTCCGCGACTGGGTCGCGGCGCACTACGCGCCGGCGCTGCGGGACAGCCTCGGCGGCCGGCACGTCACGATCGTCGCCTCTTCTTCGCCGCCTCCGAGCGGAGCGGGTCCCGAGTCGGGTCGAGGGACCGCCGCCCCGACGGCCGTCGGGGAGGAGAAACCGCCGCCCCTGCCGGGCTCCGGCGCGCTGAACCCCAAGTTCACGTTTGACCGGTTCGTCGTCGGGCCGAGCAACCGGTTCGCGCACGCCGCGTCCCTGGCCGTCGCCGAGTCGCCCGCCAAGGCCTATAACCCCCTGTTCATCTACGGCGGCGTGGGGCTGGGGAAGACCCACCTGATGCAGGCCATCGGCCATGCGATCGCGCGGCGGACGCGCGGGGCCAAGGTGGTGTACCTGTCCAGCGAACACTTCACCAACGAGCTCATCGCGGCGATTCAAACCAGGACGACCGCCAGGTTCCGCGAGCGTTACCGCACCGTCGACGCGCTGCTGGTCGACGACATCCACTTCATCGCGGGCCGCGAGTCGACGCAGGAGGAGTTCTTCCACACCTTCAACGCGCTCTACGACGCGCACAAGCAGATCGTGATTTCGAGCGACCGCTCGCCGAAAGACATCGCCGGCCTGGAGGAGCGCCTCGTGTCGCGGTTTGAGTGGGGGCTTGTCACGGACATCCAGCCGCCGGACCTGGAAACCCGCATCGCGATTCTGCGCAAGAAGGTGGCGGAAGCGGACATCGCGGTCCCCGGCGAGGTGACTGATTTCATCGCCAAGCGGATCACCGCCAACATCCGCGAGCTGGAGGGGGCGCTGATCCGCGTGGTCGCGTACTCCAGATTTTTCTCCAAGCCCCTGTCCGTCGAAGTCGCGCAGGAGGTCCTGAAGGATATGGTCCGCGAGGTCGGGTCGCGCCTGACCATTGAGGTGATCCAGCAGCGGGTGGGGGAGCATTTCCGGGTCCTGCTGGAAGAGCTCAAGGGTCCCAGCCGCCAGCGCTCCGTCCTGTACCCGCGGCAGCTCGCGATGTATCTCTGTCGAAAACTCACCGATTCCTCGCTGCCGGAGATCGGCCAGGCGTTCGGGGGACGGAATCACACCACCGTCATGCACGCGATTGCAAAGATTGAACAGGCGATGGCACAGGATGGGCACAAGAAGCATGTGGTAGAGCTCTTGCTGCGCACCGTCACAACCACCGCCTCGTAAACATTTCAACATCCCCTACGACGTCGACTACGAAGAGAGTTCTTAATAAAAGAAAAAACCGTCGCCGTAACCGGGTGTGCAGAACCCTTCAAGGGTGCCGTTGATGCGAATGACCATTGAGCAGGCCCAGCTCCTGAAGAGTCTTCAGGTAATCGAGCACGCGGTCAATGACCGAAGCGCCCTGCCCATCCTCGCGAACGTGTTGTTTGAAACCAAAGAGCAAGAACTGGTCTTGACCGCGACCGACTTGGATGTGGGGGTGCAGTACCATCTGCCGCTGCTCAATCAACCCGAGCGCGGGGCGGTGACCATCCCGGCGAGGCGGCTCACCACCATCGTCCGGGAGCTTCCGGAGGAACCCATCACC
>JACPTX010000052.1 GCA_016192545.1 Candidatus Omnitrophota bacterium
CTGTTCTTGCACGGTGTCGGTGAGGATCGTGAGGCGGTTGCGGAGGATTTCCAGCAGGCCGGCGCCGATGCGCGCGGTGCGGGTGTGACCGTCCGGCGTGCGCCAGCGCAGCGTCCCCGGCGCGAGCGTGGTGACGAGCGGGGCGTGGTTGCGCAGCATCCCCAGATAGCCGGGCTCCCCGGGCGCGATGACCGAGACCGCCTGGTCCTCGATCGCCAGGCCGGCATCCGTCAACACGCGCAGGAGGATGGGCTCGGCCATCTACCGGGCGGCCTCCGTGGGCGCGCTCACCCCGCCCCACATTTCCTTTCCAGACCTGCGAGAGCCATCGGAGCGATTTCGAGTAAGCGCTTCGGCGTACCACATCGTTACGATTTGGAAATTGGGGCGGGGCTCATCCGTTTGGCTTCTTCCACCACCTCGTCCACGGCGCCCTTCAAGTAGAACGCCTGCTCCGGCACGTCGTCGAGCCGGCCCTCGATGATCTGCGTGAACCCCTTGACCGTGTCCTGCCGCTTGACGAACTTGCCGGGCCGCCCGGTGAAGGCCTCCGCGACGAAGAAGGGCTGAGACAGGAAGCGCTGGATCTTGCGCGCGCGGTAGACGACGGTCTTGTCTTCCTCGGTCAGCTCATCCATCCCGAGGATGGCGATGATATCGCGCAGGTCCTTGTAGCGCTGCAGAATCCGCTGGACCGCCCGGGCGACGTCGTAGTGCTCCTGGCCGACGATGCGGGGATCGAGGATGCGCGACGTGGACTCGAGCGGGTCCACCGCCGGGTAAATCCCCAGCTCCGCGATCTGCCGCGAGAGCACGGTGGTCGCGTCGAGGTGCGAGAACGTCGTCGCCGGGGCCGGGTCGGTGAGGTCGTCGGCCGGCACGTAGATCGCCTGCACCGAGGTGATCGAGCCGCGCTTCGTCGAGGTGATGCGCTCCTGCAGCTGGGCCAGCTCCGTCCCCAGGTTGGGCTGGTAGCCGACGGCGGAGGGCATGCGGCCCAGCAGCGTCGAGACTTCGGAGCCGGCCTGGATGTAGCGGAAGATGTTGTCGATGAACAGCAGCACGTCCTGCCCTTCCTCGTCGCGGAAGTGCTCGGCCATCGTCAGGCCGGAGAGCGCCACCCGAAGCCGGGCGCCGGGCGGCTCGTTCATCTGGCCGAAGACGAGCGCGGTCTTGCTGACGACGCCGGATTCGTTCAGCTCGCGCCAGAGGTCGTTGCCCTCGCGGGTCCGCTCCCCGACGCCGGCGAAGACCGACACGCCGCCGTGCTCGGTCGCGATGTTGCGGATGAGCTCCATCAGGATGACGGTCTTCCCGACGCCGGCGCCGCCGAAGAGCCCCACCTTGCCGCCCTTCGGATACGGCGCCAGCAGGTCAATCACCTTGATGCCGGTCTCGAAGATGTCCCGCACCGGCAGCTGGTCCTCGAAGGAGGGCGGCGGCCGGTGAATCGGGGCGCGCCGGCCCGGGTCCGGCAGCTCGCCAAGCTCGTCAATCGGCTCGCCCAGCAGATTGAAGATCCGCCCCAGCGTTTGCTTGCCCACCGGCACGGTGATCGGCCCGCCGGTGTCCAGCGCCTTCATCCCGCGCACCAGCCCGTCGCTGGACGCGAGTGCCACGCAGCGCACGGTGTTGTTGCCGACGTGCTGGGCGACCTCCAGGGTGAGGTGGATGTTCCTGTCCGGCACGTCGAGGCGGATCGCGTTGAGGATCTGCGGCAGCTTGTCCGCCGCAAAGCGGATGTCCACGCTGGGCCCGATGACCTGCGTGATCTCTCCGTAATTCTCTGCCATCTGTCCCCTCTTACTCACTCACTTACTTACTGACTCACTCACTGTTTTATTTCAGGGCCTCTGAGGTTCCCACGATCTCGCTCAGCTCTTTGGTGATCGCGGCCTGGCGGATCTTGTTGCGCTGGATCGTCAGCGCATCGAGCAGCTCCTGGGCGTTGTCCGTCGCGTTCTTCATCGCGATCATCCGCGCGGAGTGCTCCGACGTGAAGGCCTCCAGCAGGACGAGCTGGAAGCGCGCCAGCGCCCAGCGCGGCAGCAGCGTCTCGAAGATGCGCCGCGGCGACGGCTCGAAGATGTACGGGGTCATCTTGAGGGGTCTGACCCCTTCAAGTTGGATCGGCAGCCACGGCTCGACCGTCGGCCTGTACAGCGTCGAGGAGACGTAGCGCGAGTACAGCACGCTGATGGCGCTGAGGCCTCCGCCCAGAAACTCGTTGACGAGGGCTCGGCCGATGGCTTCCGCTTTGGCGAGGTCGGGCCGTCCCGCCAGGTCAAGATACGCGCCGGCCGCCTGATGCCCGCGCCTGGTGAAATAGCGGTGCCCTTTCTTGCCGAGGAAGATGAGCTTGGTGGTCCGCGCGCTGTCCCGCACCAGGTAGCTTTCCGCCATCTGGATGAGGTTGGCGTTGTACGAGCCGCACAGCCCGGCGTCGGAGGTGAACAGCACGAGCCCCGATGCGTGAGACGCATCGGGGCGGCGGCAGAGGGGGTGCGTGAGAAGCGAGGTGCCGCTTCGCTCGGCTTCAGCCGCGGCTGCGGCGAGGACGCGCTGCAGCAGGCCGTCAAGGAACCCCATCACGTCCCGCCCCTGCGCCAGCTTGCCCTGGGCGCGCTTGAGCTTGGAGGCGGAGACGAGCTGCATCGCGCGCATGATCTGCTTGCTGTTCTGGACGCTGCGGATGCGGCTTCGGATGTGGCGGAGCGAGGCCATGCCTTACGCGGACACCGGGGCGAGGAACCGCTGCTTGAATGTCCCCGCGGCCTCGTCCAGCTTCTTCGCGACCGCCTCGGGCAGGTCCTTGGTCCGTTCGATCTCGTGCAGCGCATCGGGATAGTCGCTCTCGAGGAACTGGTGGAAGCCCTCCTCGAACCGCTTCACCTCGCCCCGCGGCACGTCGTCGAGATGCCCCTGGCCGCCGACGTAGATGATCGCCACCTGGTGCGCCAGGCTCACCGGCCGGTACTGGTCCTGTTTGAGGATCTCGACCATGCGCTCCCCGCGGGTGAGCTGGGCCTGCGTGGCGCGATCCAGCTCCGAGCCGAACTGCGTGAAGGCGACCAGCTCCCGGTACTGCGCCAGGTCCAGGCGGAGGCGGCCCGCGACGTGCTTCATCGCCTTGGTCTGCGCGTTGCCGCCGACACGGGACACCGACAGCCCCACGTTGATCGCCGGCCGCACGCCCGCGTAGAAGAGGTCGCCTTCCAGGTAAATCTGCCCGTCGGTGATGGAGATGACGTTGGTCGGGATGTAGGCGGAGACGTCCCCGGCCTGCGTCTCGATGACCGGGATCGCGGTCAGGCTGCCGCCGCCGAGGTCGTCGCGCAGCTTCGCCGCGCGCTCCAGCAGCCGCGAGTGGAGATAGAACACGTCGCCCGGGTAGGCCTCGCGGCCGGGCGGCCGGCGGAGGAGCAGCGAGAGCTGCCGGTAGGTCTGCGCGTGCTTGGACAGATCGTCGTAGAGGCACAGCGCGTGCCGGCCGTTGAACATGAACTCCTCGCCCATCGCGCAGCCGGCATACGGCGCGAGGTACTGCAGCGGGGCGGGGTCTTCCGCCGACGCCACGACGATGATCGTGTAGTCCATCGCGCCGTGCTGCTGCAGCGTCTCGGCCACCGCGACGACGCTGGAGAGCTTCTGGCCGATGGCGACGTAGATGCACGAGAGGTCCTTGCCCTTCTGGTTGAGGATCGTGTCGATGAGGAGGGCGGTCTTGCCGATCTGCCGGTCTCCGAGGATGAGCTCCCGCTGTCCCCGGCCGATGGGGATCATGCCGTCGATCGCCTTGAGCCCCGTTTGGACGGGGTCTTTCACCGGCTGGCGCTGCACGACGTTGGGCGCGCGGCTCTCGACGGGGCGGAACCGGTCCGTCACGATGGGCCCCCTGCCGTCGAGCGGGCGGCCCAGCGCGTCCACCACGCGGCCCAGGAGCGCCGGGCCGACCGGCACCGACGCGATGCGGCCCGTGCGCTTGACGACGTCGCCGTCCTTGATGTGCCTGTCCGAGCCGAGGATGACCGCGCCGACGTGGTGCTCTTCCAGATTGAAGACCATGCCGATGGTGTCGCCTGCCCCGGCACCCGTCCCCCCGTGGCCGGGGCCGGGAAACTCCAGCAGCTCTCCGGCCATCGCGTCATCCAATCCGTAGATGCGGGCGATCCCGTCGCCCACCTGGATGACCCGGCCGACCGAGTCCAATTGGACCTGGGAGCGATACCGCTCCAGCTCTTGCCGAAGCGCGAGCGAGACCTCTTCGGGTTTCAACCGCGCCATCAATGCACTCTCACGCTCTTGAGCCGCTGCCGCAGCTCCGCCAGCTTCGTTTTCACGGAGCCGTCCAACACGCGATGATCCAGCTCCACTTGAATCCCTCCGATCAGCTCAGGGTCGGTGGCTTCCGCCATCTCGATGCGGCGCCGCTCCAGGCGTTCCAGTTGGCGCGTGAGACGCTCCCGCGCCGCCGCGGACAGCGGATGCGCGCTGCGAACGGTGACGCGCAGCAGCCCGGCGTCCTCGTCCACCAGCGCCTGAAACGCGTCGGCCATCTCGACCAGGTACTCGGGACGCCCCATGGACAGGACCAGCCGGACGAACGCGCGCACATCGCCGGACCAGCCGCCCCCCAGCAGGCGCTCCAGCACCCCCAGCTTGTCCTCGGCCTCGACGCCCGGATTGCAGAGGAATTGCGGCAGGTCCGCGTGCGCGCGGATGAGCGCGCCCACGCGCGCCAACTCCTGCGCGGCCTCCGCGAGGCGGCCGGACGGCTTGATGAGGCCGAAGAGCGCCTCGGCGTACCGCGCCGACACCGGATCTTGGTTGATCATGCGTAACAGGGGTCAGACCCCTCAAGAACCGACGGGGTCTGACCCCGTCTGTGTGGAGGATCCCAGCTCATCGAGGATCGAGGCGACCAGCTGCTGGTCGGTCTTGGCGTCGAGCTTGCCGCGCAGCAGGCGCTCCACCGCCCCCACCGTCATGTCCGTCAGCTCATCCCGCAGGGTCACCTTGGCCTTAGCCACCTCCAGCTCGATCGTCTCTTTCGACTTCGACAGGATGCCCTGCGCCTGCGCGCGGGCCTCTTCCTGGATCTCCGCCGCGATGCGGCGGCCCTCGCGGATCGCCTCCTGGATCTTCCGCCGCGCCTCCTCATCGATCGCCTCGAGGCGCCGGCCCAGCAGCTGCTTGAGCTGCTCCATCTCCTGCCGCTGCCGCGAGGCCGCGTCGAGGTCGCGCGCGATCTGCGCGCGGCGGGCGTCGAGCATCCCCAGCAGCGGGCGCCAGGCGAAGCGCCGCAGGACCCACACGAGGAGCAGGAAGCTGAGGGCCTGCGAGAGAATCTGCTGCAGGTCGAGCTGCAGGATGGAGGGCATCGAGAACGCTTACGTCACCGTCAGCCGGTGATCTTCCCCTGCAAGACGAACGCGATGACGAGCACGTAGATCGTCAGCGCCTCGATCAGGGCGCAGCCGATAATCATGGCGGTCTGGATCTGCCCGCCCGCCTCCGGCTGGCGCGCGATCGCGTCCATCGCCGCGCTCACCGCCCGGCCCAGGCCGAACGCCGAGGCCATGGCGGCCAGCCCCAGCGCCAACGGAACCGTCAGCGCGAGCATCGCCGCATACGTCTGTGGCATCTGTCCCTCCTTCGGTAGAGGGGTCAGACCCCTCACGCGTGCGCCTCATGCGGCGACATCAACGCGATGTACACCGTGCTGAGCAGGCTGAACACGAGCGCCTGCACCGTGCTGAAAATCAGGACGAGCGGCACGACGAACGCCTGCAGGGGCAGCCCGATCGGCAGGTGCAGCGCGAGGCCCGCCGTCAGCCCCAACCCCACGAGCACCGCCAGCAGGACGTCTTCCGCGAACACATTGAAGCCCAACCGCAGGCTCAGGCTCATCGGCTTGATGAACTCTCCGAGGACGTGGATCGGCAGCATCAGCGGCACGAGCGCCCAGCCCACGACGCCGCGCGGCGAGCCGGCCAGATGGTCGAGGTACTTGAGCGGGCCGTTCGCGCGCAGCCCGATCCACTGCACATAGCAGAACACCACGACCGCCAGGGCGACCGTGGTGTTGAGGCTGGCCGTCGAGGACTTCATGCCGGGAACGAGGACCGCGAGGTTCATGAACCAGATGAAGAGGAAGAGCGTCCCGATGAACGGCACGTGCCGGCGGCCGGCAGGGCCGACGAGGCCCTGCACGAATCGGTCCACCCCGTCCACGAACCACTCGCAGACATTCTGCCAGCCGCGCGGCGTCAGCGACGGCCGCCGGGCGGCGCGCCAGGCGACGGCGCACAGCGCCAGCGCGATGACCGAGGCGAAGACGAGATTCTCCCAGTGGTGCAGCCAGGCAAGAAGCGGCTGGTCATGGAACCGTTCGCTGAGGACGGTGAGGAGGTTGGGGAGCTCGGGAATGGCGTGCTCAACGGCCATGCGGAGAGGTCGGAAGCGCCTGGACGGGTTGACGGCTGAGCCATCCGATCATGACGAACAGGACGAGCGTAAAGCCGACGCCGAATCCGATGACGGACACCGCCGGCTGGCGCAGCAGCATGACCATGAGCGCGTACAACAGGGGAAATTTCACCAGGAGCCACATCACGACGCGCCGTCTCGAGGGCCGTGGACCGAGCCAGGCGCGGAACACCCGCGCCAGACACCACGCACTCGCCAGGCTCCACACGGCTCCGGTGGACGCCCCAAGCAGATGCTCAGTCATGCACGTCGAGATCCCTGGCTTGTTGAATCAATTGAACGGTGACCCGGGCGCTGGACAGCAACCCGAGGAGGATGCCGATCCCCATGCCCCAGGGGGCAGCCGCCCAGCGGCGGTCCAGAGCCGCCCCAAGGTAGTAGCCGAGCGCGGGGCCGACCAACAGCACAAAGGGAATGGCGGTCAACAGGCCGGCTTGCTGAACTCGAGCGGTGACGCTCGTCCGTCGCCTCACAGCCGCGCATTATAACATACGACGCGGCGCCGGACTAGAGCCGAGTCGCGGCGGCGACCGCCCTCAGCCACTCCAGCAGCGAGCCGGGAAACAGCCCCAGGCCCACCGTCGCCAGGCCGCAGACCCCGACGGCCAGGCGCAGCGGCCAGGCCGCCTGCAGGACGCCGGCCCGCTCCGGCGCGAGGAGGTACATCTGCCGGATGATGTTCACGTAGTAGTAGAGGGCGATCGCGCTGTTCACGACGCCGGCGACGGCGAGCCACACGCGGGACGCCTCGATGGCCGAGCCGAAGAGGAGGAATTTGCCGAGGAAGCCGAGGAGCGGCGGGATGCCGGCGAGCGACAGGAGGAAGACGGTCAGCAGCGCGGCCAGGGCCGGCGCCCGCCGGCTCAACCCCCGGAACGCGTCCAGGGATTCATCGCGCGACTCGTTGCACACCGCCGTGACGCACGCGAACGCCCCCAGGTTCATAAAGAGGTAGGCGACGAGATAGACGAAGATCGCCTCCAGGCCGACCGTCGTGCGCACGCTCAGCCCGATCAAGAGGTAGCCGACCTGCCCGATGGTGGAATAGGCCAGCAGGCGCTTGACGTTCTGCTGCACGACCGCCACGACGTTGCCCAGCGTCATCGTCAGCACGGTGAGCACCGCCAGCATCGGGCCGAGCGCCTCCCACGCCGGGCTCAGCGCCTGGGCGAAGCGCAGCAGGAGCGCCAGTCCCGCGGCCTTGGGGCCGACGGACAGCATCGCGGCCACCGGCACGGGTGCCCCTTCATACACGTCCGGCGTCCACATGTGAAACGGCACCATCGAAATCTTGAACGCCAGCCCCGCCAGGATCAGCGTCAGCGCGAGCGCGAGCGCGCCGGCGGAGGAGGCGTCCAGCGTCCTGAGCGCACCCTGCAGGCCCGGCAGCGACAGCTCGCCGGTCATCCCGTAGAGCAGCGACATCCCGAAGAGCATCACGCCGGAGGCCAAGGCGCCGAACAGCAGGTATTTCAGCGCGGCCTCCGAGGAGCGCGCGTCGCGCACCAGCGCGACGAGGGCGTAGGAGCTCAAGCTGACGAGCTCGATCGACAGGTAGGCCATGAGCAGGTGGTTGGCCTGCGCCATCGCCATCAGCCCGACCCCGACGCACAGGAGCAGCCCGAGATATTCGCCGACCCAGCCGCGCGACACATCCGAGGAGGACACGACCATGAGCACGACGAGGGCGATGACCCCGAGCGCCAGCCACCGGAACAGATGGCCCAGCGCATCCACGGTGATGAGGCCGGAGAAGTACGCCCCGGAGGGCAGCCCCTGCACCTGCCAGAGCGCATCGGCGGCCAGCAGGAGCGCGGCCCACGTCGCGAGCGCCGCACGCCGACCTGCCGCTGCCCCGACCGCGGTCGGGGCGGCAAGCATCGCCGCCATCGCGCCGAGGCTCAGGACGAGCTCAGGCAGCCAGACCCGGAGACTCTCGAGGAGCGCGGGAACGACCATTAACGCGGGGCCAGGACGTGCTGGATGAGGGCGCGGAGGCTGGGGTCCTGCCACTGCAGCACCGACAGCGGCCAGAGCCCCACCCCGAGGATGATGAGCAGCAGGGGTACGAGCGTCACGAGCTCGCGGAGGTTCGCGTCGGAGAGCTGCGTCCACTTGTCGTTGAGCGGGCCGAGCAGCACGCGCTGCAGGACCGTCAGCATGTACGCCGCGGAGACGACGATGCCCAGCACCGACACGACCGTCTGCCAGCGCCACACCCCGAACGTCCCGATGAGCGAGAGGAACTCGCTGACGAACCCGCTCAGGCCCGGCAGGCCCAGGCTGGCGAGGCTGAAGAACGTCAGCAGGCCCGCGTACACCGGCACCCTCGCGCCCAGCCCGCCGAAGGCGGAGAGCTCGCGCGTGTGGGCGCGGTCATAGAGCACGCCGACCAGGAGGAACATGCCGCCCGTGATGATGCCGTGGTTGAACATCTGCAGCATCGCGCCGTTCATCCCCTCCGGGGTCAAGCTGGCGAGCCCCAGCAGGACAAAGCCCATGTGCGAGACCGAGGAGTAGGCCACCAGCTTCTTGAAATCGGTCTGCGCCATGGCGACGAACGCGCCGTAGACGATGTTGATCATCCCCAGCGTCGCCAGGCACCCCGCGAACCACTGCGCGCCCTCCGGAAACAGCGGGTAGCTGATCCGGAAGAACCCGTAGCCGCCCATCTTCAGCAGCACCCCGGCCAGCAGGACGCTGATGGGGGTGGGCGCATCCACGTGCGCGTCCGGCAGCCAGGTATGGAACGGAAACACCGGCACTTTGATCGCAAAGCCTAAGAAGAACGCGAAAAACAGCAACTTCTGCAGGCCGGGGTCGAGGGCCGGGCCGGCGGCCGCCAGCTGGATCATGTCGAATGTGTGCGTTTGGACGTAGAGCGCCAGGATCCCGAGGAGCATCGCGAGACTGCCCGCCAGGGTGTAGACGAAGAACTTGAACGCGGAGTACTCGCGCCGCCCGCCACCCCAAATGCCGATCAGGAAATACATCGGCACCAGCACGACCTCCCAGAAGACATAGAAGAGGAAGAGATCGAGCGCCAGGAACGTCCCCACCATCCCGAGCTCCAGCAGCAGGTACAGGATGAAATATTCCTTCTTGCGCTCGGGGATCCCCCACGAGGCCAGGCACGCCAGGAACGACAGGAGCGTCGTCAGGACCACCATCGGCAGGCTCAGGCCGTCCACGCCGAGGTGGTAGAAGACGCCGAGGGGCGGAATCCAGGACAGGCGCTCCACGAACTGCAGCGACGCGAGCTGCGGGTCGAATTTCGCCAGCAACCCGAGGCTGAGGCCCAACGTCAGCGCGGTCGCGAGGGTCGCGAGGCGCTGGATGAGCCGCTCGGCGTGCCTGGGCGCGGCAAGAATCGCCAGGATCCCGAGCAAGGGGACGAGCAAGAGACTACTCAGAACCATCGGAGGCACGCCGATAATACCACAACCGCTGCGGTGAGCACCAACAGATAGTGATGCACCACGCCGGTCTGCAGCCGACGGCCGAGCCGGCTGAGGCGCTGCACCGTCTGCGCGGTCCCGTTCACCAGCCGATCCACCACGCGCTGGTCGAACCAGTTCTTGAGCTGTCCCACCGACCAGCCGGTCAGCCCGGCGCGGTCCACCGCCGCGTCAATCACGCGCAGGTCGAACCGGGACAGCCGCTCGGCCGTCCGGAGGAACGGCTGGATGATGATCCGGTCATACCATTCATCCACGAAATATTTGTGCGCGGCGAGCCGGTACAGGGCCGCGCCGGCCGGGCGCGCCGCCGCCGGCACCAGGTTCCGATGCTGCACCCCCACCGTCCACGCCAGCCACGCGCCCAGCGCGGCGACGGCCGTCGAGACCGCCAGCATCGCCAGGTCCAGCCCTTCGTGCGCCTCATGCAGCCCGAAGAGGTGGAAGAACTGGTGCGAGACCGGCGAGCCGAGCAGCCCGACAGCCGCCGCGCCGAAGGCCAGCGCCATCAGCGGAAGCGTCATGATGAGCGGGGATTCCTGGGCGTGCACCCCGACGGCCGTTGGGGTCGTCGGGGCCGGGCCGTGGAAACAGCGCAGGTAGAGACGAAAGATGTAGCCGGCCGTCATCACCGCCCCGCCCAGCAGCGCCCAGAACACCCAGGCCTGTTCGTGCCGGGCCGTCAGCAGGATCGCATCCTTGCTCCAGAACCCGCTCAGCGGAAACACGCCACTCATCGCCAGGGCCGCGACGAGGAACGTCGCCGCGGTCACCGGCATCGCGCGGAACAACCCGCCCAGATGCGCCAGGCCCTGCTGATGCGTGGCATGAATCACGCTGCCCGCCCCCAGGAACAGCAGCGCCTTGAAGCAGGCATGCGTCGTCAGGTGGAACATCGCCAGCGGCATCGCGCCCAGGCCCAGCGCGGTGAACATCAGCCCCAATTGGCTGATCGTCGAATACGCCAGGACGCGCTTGATGTCCGTCTGCGTCAGCGCGATCGTCCCGGCGGCCAGATGCGTGAACAGCCCGACGCCCAGCACCGCCGCGAGGCTCTGCGGGGTGAACAGCGGGAAGGTCCGCGCCACGAGATAGACCCCGGCCGCCACCATCGTCGCCGCGTGGATCAGCGCGGAGACCGGCGTGGGGCCCTCCATCGCATCCGGCAGCCACACATGCAGCGGGAACTGCGCGGACTTCCCCGCCGCGCCGAAGAAGATCAGCATGCTGATGACGGTCGGGAGGAACTCGCGGTGCTGCAGCAGGAGCGCGGAGCGGACGGCGTCCAATTGATCGAAGTGGAGCTCGCCGGCGGCGAACGCCAGGAGCATGATCCCGAGCAGCAGCCCGGTGTCGCCGATGCGCGTCGTGATGAACGCCTTGCGGCCCGCGGCCGCGGCGGACGGCTTCTCGAACCAGAAGCTGATGAGCAGGTAGGAGCACAACCCGACGAGCTCCCAGCCGGCATAGAGCAGCACGAAGTGGTCCGCCATGACCAGCGCCAGCATGGACGCGCAGAACAGCGACAGGTACGCGAAGAAGCGGGAGCAGCGCGGATCGCCGCGCATGTAGCCGATGGCATAGAGCTGGATCAGCGTCCCGATGGACGTCACGACCGCCAGCATCAGCCACGTCAGGCCGTCCACCGCCAGGCCGATGGTCCAGAAGCCGCTCTCCGCCGAGAGCCACGGCCACTGGAGGTGTGGCCGATGGCCATGCAGGACGTCGCCGCCGATCGCCCACGTCAGCGCGCAGGACCCCACCAGCGCCCCGACCGATACCCACCCCGCCACCGGCGGGGGGAGCCGCCGCCCGATGAGGATGAGGATGACGAACGCGGCCAGCGGGAGCCCGGGAATCAGGAGGAGAGCCGGCATCAGCCTTTGAGGAGATTGACCTGATCCGCCCAGACCGTGCGGGCGGTGCGGTAGAGCCCGATCACGATGGCGAGCCCCACCGCCGCTTCACACGCGGCGAGGGCGATGATGAACAGCGCGAAGGCCTGCGCCTGCGCGTGGCCGAAGGCCCGGCCGAACGCGACGAAGTTCAGCGCCGCCGCGTTGAGGATGAGCTCGATGGACAGCAGGATGGCGATGGCGTTGCGGCGGGTGAGGATGCCGTAGACGCCGAGGCAAAACAGCGCGGAGCTGAGCAGGCTCAGGTGCGTGACGGGGATCATCGCGGGGAGCGGGACGCCGCGACGGCGATCGCCCCGACCATCGCCGAGACGAACACGAGGCTGATGAGCTCAAAGGGAAGGACCAGGGTGGTGATCAATTCTTGTCCCACCTGCGAGAGGCTCACGGCCTGCCCCGGCTGGAGTCCTGCTGCGGCCAGCGCGCGGGTCACAGACGCCAGCAAGATAAACAGCGCGGCGGACACCAGGGCTGCGGCCATGCGCTGGCGCCCCGACCCCGACGGCGGTCGGGGGGGCAGCCGCGGATTGCTGACGCGCGCCGTGAGCATGATGGCGAACACGACGAGCGTCAGGATCGCCCCGACGTAGATGAGGATCTGCACGAAGGCGAGAAACTCCGCCTCGAGGAGGACGAACAGCCCGGCGACGCCCACGAGCACGAGCCCCAGGCTGAGCGCAGCCCGGAAGAGATTGCGGAGCGCCACGACGAATCCCGCGCTCACAAGGACCAGCAGGGTGAGGGCCCACAAGCCCGTCTGGATGAGCAAGGAGGAGGGCATGACGTCTGGCTACACGCTATGCGGAGGCGGCATTATCCCATACGGACTTGCGGGGGAAGCTTCCGGGGTGCGTCAGCGGCACGCGCTCTTTGCACAGCGGGCAGTCATGCGGCCTGAAGTTCTCGAAGGCGAGCGTGAAGAGCCGCTCGTAGCGCCAGCCGCGGAACTTCACCTTGCCGCCGGAGCGGTCCACCAGCACGCCGACGCCGAGCATCTTCGCGCCGAGGGCCTCGACGAGATCCCCGACTTTCCGCGCCGATTCGCCGGTCGTGATGACGTCTTCGACCACCACCACGCGGTCTTTTTTGGTCACCGTGAAGCCGCGCCGCAGCTGCATCTCGGCATCCACCCGCTCGGCATAGAGGGCCCGCACGCCCAGGGCGCGCCCCACCTCGTAGGCGGCGATGATGCCGCCGACCGCCGGGCCGATGACGACGGTGGGCTGGCGCGTCGCGAACTTCGCGGCCAGGTCCTTGCAGACTTTCGCCGCCAGCTTCGGATGCTGGAGGAACTGCGCGCACTGGAAGTAATGGCCGCTGTGCAGGCCGGAGGCCAATTCAAAGTGCCCGCGCTGCAGGGCGCTGGTCTGCCGGAAAATCTTCAA
>JACPTX010000006.1 GCA_016192545.1 Candidatus Omnitrophota bacterium
ATGGCGACGCGCGGCCCCTCGTCGCACCTGGACCAGATTGACCAGCAGCGCGCGCGGTTGGAGGAGCTCCTGCGCGCCTATTTCCTGAAGCCGGAGGAGGCGGTGCGCCCGCCGCGCCTCATGGACGGCCATCAGCTCATGACGGCGCTCGATCTTCCCCCGGGGCCGCTGATTGGGCAGCTTTTGCAGGGGATCGAGGAAGCGCAGGCCGAGGGCCGCCTGCGCACGACGGATGAGGCGCTGGCGCTGGCGCGAGAAGTCCTCAAGGCCCATGTGCGGTGAGCGTCTGCGTTTCCTCGTCGCCTGGCTGTTCCTGGCAGCGGCGTGCTGTCCTGATGCGCAGGCGAAGGGCGCCGTGCTGGCCGGGGCCGCCAAGCTGCAACTCATCCCGCCGGTGTCGGTGCCGCTCGCCGGCTACAGCCGCCGCCACGGCAAGCGGTCCACCGGCGTGCATGACCCGCTCTTCGTCCGCGCGGTGGTGCTGCAGGATGCGGACACCACCGTCGCGCTGGTCAGCTGCGACCTGCTCATCATTGATGAAGCGTTGTTCGAGGCGGTCCGGCGCAAGGTCGAGCCGGCCTTCCATGGGCGGCCGTTCACGCTGCTGCTCGCCGCCACGCACACGCATTCCGGGCCCGGGGCCTACGGCCGCAAGTTTCTGGAGAAGCTCTCGATGGGGCATTTCGACCCGCGCGTGCTCGACTTCCTGGCCGGGCGGATCGCCGAGGCGGTCGCGGCCGCCGCGTCGGATCTGCAGCCGGCAGACCTGCGCTACGCCACGGGCTCCGCGATGGGGCTGACGGTCAATCGGATGGACGCGAACGGCCCGGTTGATGCCGAGCTGACGGTCGTCTCGTTTGAGACGCCGGCGCGCAGGCCGCTCGCCATCCTCGTCAATTTCGCCGCGCACCCGACGACGCTCGGCGCCTGGAACATGGCCCTGAGCGCGGATTATCCCGGTGTGGTCGCGCGCGAGCTCGAGGCGCGCCACCCCGGCGCTGTCAGCCTGTTTCTGGCCGGGGCCGCCGGGGATCAGGCTCCGGTGAAACGGGGGGAGGGGGCGGCACCCGCCGAGTGGCTGGGCGGGGAGCTGGCCCGTGAGGCGCTGACTCTGCTGGATGCGGCGCCGCGCGAGTCGTTGACGGCGGTCGTGGCGGAGCAGCGCCTGATGCCTCTGGCGCCCGCGCAGCTGCGGCTGGGATGGCTGAGCCTGCCCTCGTGGCTCGGGCAGTCGCTGGTGGACGACGATGCGACCCTCACCGTCGTCGGCATCGGGCCGGTCGTGTTCTTCGGCGTCCCCTGCGACCTGACCGCG
This sequence comes from Candidatus Omnitrophota bacterium, assembly GCA_016192545.1. Classification (GTDB taxonomy): domain Bacteria; phylum Omnitrophota; class Gorgyraeia; order Aquiviventales; family Aquiviventaceae; genus JACPTX01. Next base: position 1,316 of record JACPTX010000006.1, read on the forward strand.
GAGCTGGGATTTGCGGTGAAGCGGGCCGCCCGGCAGCAGGAGCGGCATCCGGTCATCGTGGGATTCGCCAACGATTACATCGGCTACTGCCTCTCGGAGCAGGCCTACCGCGCCCGCAGCTACGAGGCCTCGATGGCGTTCAACGGCCCCCGCACCGGCGAGCAGATTGTCGAGGGGTTGGTACGGATGCTCGACGGATTAGTGAGTGAGTGAGTGAGAAAAAAATGAGTTTGGGACGCCACAGCAGGTTCGTGAGACGGCAGGCGGCGCTCTTTTTCGTCTTACTCCCTTACTCCCTTACTCCCTTACTCACTCCTGCGGAGGCGGCGCATCTGGAGTATCACGACACCCTGCCGGTGGTCTATCTAGAGGGCTCGCCCTATGAGCTGGGGCGCCGGCACGGCGAGCTGCTGCAGGAGCCGGTCCGCCGGACGGTCGGGCGGCTCCTGGGCTATTTCCGCAGCTACCTGAAGATCCCGCTGGTGCGGTCGCTGGCCGTGAACTGGTGGCTCGACGGCTCGTGGGCTCAAGCCAGGCCGTTTCTTCCGGACGACTATCGCGAGGAGCTGCGGGGATTGGCCGACGGCTCCGGCGTCCCGCTCAAGGAGCTCGAGCGCCTGCACAGCATCCCGGACCGTACCTACGCCTGCTCAGGGCTGGCGGTGTGGGGGAAGGCCACGACCGACGGGCGGCTCATCCACACCCGCAACCTGGACTGGACCATCCAGGCCGATCTCCAGCGCCACGCGGCGGTCTTCGTCGTGCGCCCCGCGGGAAAGCGGGCGTTCGTGAGCGCCAGCTGGGCCGGGTTCATCGGGGTGTTGACCGGCATCAACGAGCGCGGACTCTCGATCGGGCAGATCGGCGCGGAGACCGAGGGCCTGTCGTACCGGGGGCTGCCGATGGTATTCCTGATGCGCCGGGTGCTGGAAGACGGCGACAACCTCGATGAGGCCGTTCAGATTATCACCGACTCGCCGCGGACGGTGGGGGTCAATTACGTGATTGCCGATGCGACCGCGCGCCGCGGCATCGCCGTCGAGACGACGCGCAGCTTCGTCGCGGTGTTCGAGGCGGATGACCCGAAGGAACGCGAGGTGCCGTACGCGAGGCCGATCCAAGATGCCGTGCTGCGGGCCGATACCGCCGTGGATGCGCGCATCCGTGACCGCCAGATCGCGTCGGGCGGCGATCCAAAGAAGCCGGGGCTTGAGCCGCCTGGCGGCTCGGCCTACGAGGTGCGCTACCTGAAGCAGGCCGAGGGGATCCGCGCGCACTACGGACGGATTGATACGGCGCGGGCCCGCGAGATCGCGCAATCCGTCGCGCCGGATTCGAACGTGCAGAGCGTGGTCTTCGCCTGGCCGAGGATGTGGGTCGCCAACGCCCAGGGCACCACGCCGGCGGCGCAGACCGCCTATCACGAGCTCAACCTCGAAGCCCTGTTTCGGACGGGGTCAGACCCCGCCAAAGAAAGGGGTCAGACCCCTTTCAGTCGCCGAGAATTTTGACGACGACGCGCTTCTTGCGCTTGCCGTCGAACTCGGCGTAGAAGACCTGCTCCCACGGCCCCAGGTCGAGCTTGCCCTTCGTGACGGGCAGGACGGCCTGGTGGTGGACGAGCGTGCGCTTGAGGTGGGCGTCGCCGTTGTCCTCGCCGGTGAGGTGGTGCTTGTAGTCCTCGCGCAGCGGCGCCACGCGCTCCAGCATCTCCCAGAAATCCTGCCAGAGCCCTTCCTCGTCGTCATTGACCCAGATCGCGGCGGTGATGTGCATCGCCGACACCAGGCAGAGCCCTTCCTTGACGCCGCTCTTCGCCACCAGGCCCTCGACGGTGTCGGTGATGTTGACGAGGTCCCGGCGGCCCTTCGTGTTGAACCAGAGGTATTCCGTCAGATGCTTCATGAGTCCTCCTTGATCTGGCAGCTGGCACCGACCGCATTATACTCCTTCCTTGCCAAGGGCGGAGGGCTCTGGCATGCTATAGACTAGGCGGTGCGGGCATAACCAGAGGAGGTCCGGATGGGGCTGGTCGGCGCGATAGTGCTGGTCATTGGCGCAGGGCTGTTGGTCTGGTTCATCGGGGCCTACAACGGCCTGGTACGAAAACGCCAGGAGGTCCGGAATGCCTGGTCCCAGATTGATGTGCAGCTCAAGCGCCGCCATGACCTCATCCCCAATCTCGTTGAAGCGGTGAAAGGCTACTTCGCCCACGAACGCCAAACCCTCGAGAACGTCATCAAGGC
>JACPTX010000044.1 GCA_016192545.1 Candidatus Omnitrophota bacterium
ATGCCGTCAGCGCTGAGCACTTCGAAGGCGCGCGTCAGGAGCGCGTCCCCGACGAGAATCGCGGCCGCCTCGCCGAACCGCCTGTGGCACGAGGGCTGCCCCCGGCGCGTCTCGGCGTTGTCCATCGCCGGCAGGTCGTCGTGCACGAGCGAGTAGCTGTGGATGAGCTCCACCGCGCAGGCGGCCGGCAGGGCCGCGCGGGCCCCGACCGCCGTCGGGGCGACGGCTTCGGCCCCGCCCAGGCACAACAGCGGCCGGAACCGCTTGCCCGCGGAGAAGACGCAGTAGCGCATCGCCTCATGCAGGATGGGCGGCGCGCCAGGCGCAGGCCTGAGCGCGCGCTCCAGCGCCGCTTCGATCAGGCGGACCAAGCGGTCACGCCGCGGGCTCGTCCGTGTCGTCGTCTTCAGCAAGGTCGTCATCCACCGGCACCAGCGCGGCGTCGCCCACCTGCGTCTTCACCAGCATCTGCACCTTCTTCTTGGCCTGGTCGAGCTTCTTGAGGAGCACGCGCGCCAGCTTCGTGCCTTCCTCGAATTTCTTCAGGCGGGTCTCGAGGTCGAGCTCGGATTTGTCCAGCTCCGCGACCAGCTTTTCCAGCCGCTTGAGCGCGTCTTCGTATTTCACGTCTTTCAACTCACTCATCGTTCCCCCCCCGCTTCGGTGACGGTGCTCAGGACGCGGCCCCTGGCCAGCTTCGTCTCCAGCGTCTCGCCGGCTCGGAGCGACGCCGCGTCCGTCACCACATGATGGTCCGGCAGCCGAAACGTGATGCTGTAGCCGCGCGCCAGCACGGCCAGCGGGCTGAGCGCCTGCAGGCGCCCGGCCACCGCCTGGAGCCGCTGCTCGTCCCGGTCCAGCGCGTGGGTCACGGATTGGACCAGATGCGTCTGCCACTGGCGCGACAGGCGCGTGTACTCGTCGAGCTGATGCAGCGGATGCAGGAGGCGCAGGCGGTGCTGGAGATGCTCGACCGCCGTGGCCTGGTCCTCGACAGCGCGCGCGACACCGTCGAGCAGCCGCTGGATGAGGTCCCGGCACTGGTCGAGAAAGGCCTGCTGCTCGTTGACGAGCAGCTTGGCCGCGTCCGTCGGGGTGGAGGCCCGCAGGTCCGCGACGTAGTCCGCGATGGTCCAGTCATCCTGGTGGCCGACCGCGGAAATCACCGGGATCGTGGAGCGCGCAATCGCCCGCGCGACCGGTTCTTCGTTGAACGCCCAGAGGTCTTCGACGCTGCCGCCGCCCCGCCCGACGATGAGGACCTCGGCGAGGCGCAGGCCGTTCGCCAGGTCCAGCGCCTCCGCAATCTCGCCGGCCGCGCCGTCGCCCTGCACCTTTACCGGCACGATGACCACCTCGAACCGCCCGCGGAGCTTGCTGACCATGTCGTGGATCGCCGAGCCGGAGCGCGACGTGATGAGGCCGATGCGGCCGGGCAGCTTCGGGATCGGCCGCTTGCGCGCCTCCTCAAAGAGCCCCTCCGCCGCCAGCTTCTTCTTGAGCTGCTCGAAGGCCAGCTGCAGCGCGCCGATGCCCTTGGGCTCGACGCGGAGCACCCGCAGCTGATACTGCGCCCGGCCCTCATAGGTCGTCACCTGCCCCAGACAGAGCGCTTTCAGCCCGTCGGTGAGCTTGAATTTGAGATGCTGGTTGGCGTGGCGGAAAAAGGCGCAGGGCAGGACGAGCCGCTGGCCGAACCGGTCGGTCGCCTGTTCGTCGCTGAGCGTGAAGTAGATGTGCCCGGAACCGTGGTAGACGACGTTGGAGAGCTCCCCTTCCACCCAGATCGCCGACGGGAACGCGCCCTCGACGAGACGCTTGATGCGCGAGACGACCTCGGCAACGGTGAGCGGTTTCGGCACCGTCGCGGGCAAGGGCGGCGCGTCAGTCGCGAGCGGCGTCATGCACGGCCTCGGTCAGCGTCCGCGTCAGGCGCTCCACGCTCGTCGCCTTGCCGGTCTTGGGATCAATGTCCACGAGGAGCGCGCGCAGCTGGATGTTCCCCTCGGCCACCTCGGACTTGACCGGCAGGCTCGAGAGGAACCGCTCGAGAATCTGCTCGGTCTTGCGGCCGATCACGGAGTCGTACGGCCCGGTCATCCCGACGTCGGTGAGAAAGGCGGTGCCCTTCGGCAGGATGCGCTCATCCGCCGTCTGGATGTGGGTATGCGTGCCGAACACGCAGGAGACTTTCCCGTCGAGAAACCAGCCCATCGCCACCTTTTCGCTCGTCGCCTCGGCGTGCATGTCCACGATGATCATCGGGGTCACGAGCCGCAGGCGCTCCAGCTCCCGCGTGGCGGTCCGGAAGGGGCAATCAATCGGCTCCATGAACACCCGGCCCTGCAGATTGAGGATGCCCACCTTCTGGCCGGTCAGGGTCTCGATGATCGCCGAGCCTGAGCCGGGATCCCCCTCGGGGTAGTTGGCCGGCCGCACGACCCGGTGGTCGAGCTTGAGGAGCTCGTAGGCTTCCCGCTTGCGCCAGACGTGGTTGCCGGAGGTGAGCACGTCAACGCCGGCCCGGAACAGCTCGTCCGCGACGGCCGGCGTGATCCCTGCGCCCCCGGCAGCATTTTCACAGTTTGCCACGACCAAGTCAATGCCCAGCTCCTCGCGCAGCCCCACCACCTGCCGCTCCACGATGGCGCGGCCCGGACGGCCCACAATGTCGCCGATCAACAGCGCCCTCATCGCGCGTATTCGACGGCGCGGGTTTCGCGGATCACGGTGACCTTGATCTGGCCCGGGAACTGGATGGACTGCTCGATCTTCCGGCGGATCTCCCGCGACAGCGAGATCGCCTCGAGGTCCGTCACCTGGTCCGGCTGGACGATAACGCGCACCTCGCGGCCCGCCTGAATCGCGTAGGCCTTGGCGACCCCCTTGAACGAGTCGCAGATCGCCTCCAGCGCCTGCAGGCGCTTGACGTAGGCCTCGAGCGTGTCGCCGCGGGCGCCGGGACGCGAGCCGCTCACCGAATCCGCCGCGATGGTCAGCACCGCGTAGAGATTCGAGGGCGGCACGTCCTCGTGATGCGCCTCGATGGAATGCACCACCTCGGGCGGCTCGCCGTAGCGCTTGGCCAGCTCGGCCCCGATGAGCGCGTGCGGCCCCTCGACCTCCTGGCTGACGGCCTTGCCGATGTCGTGGAAGAGCGCGCAGCGCTTGGCCAGGCGCTGGTTCAGCCCGAGCTCCGCGGCCATCATCCCGCAGATGTGCGCCGATTCCTTCAGGTGCAGGAGCACGTTCTGGCCGTAGCTCGTCCGGTAGCGCAGGCGCCCCAGGAGCTTGCTGAGCTCCGGGTTGACGCCCTGGAGGTTGAGCTCGGCGATCGCCTTCTCGCCCTCGGCGGTGACGGCCTGGTCGAATTCGCGCTTGACCCGCTCGACGACCTCCTCGATGCGGGCCGGATGGATGCGGCCGTCGGACATGAGCCGCTCGAGGGACATCTTCGCGACCTCGCGGCGCATCGTGTCGAAGGACGAGAGCGTCACGACGTCGGGCGTGTCGTCCACGATCAGGTCCACGCCCGTCGCCAGCTCAAACGCCTTGATGTTGCGCCCTTCCCGGCCGATGATGCGGCCCTTCATCTCGTCGCTGGGCAGCTGGATCACCGCGGTCGTGGACTCGACCGTGAACTCCGCCGCGCAGCGCTGCATGGTCTCGACGACGATCTTCTTCGCGACCGCCTGGGCGTCGCGCTTGGCCTCCTCCTCGACGCGCTTGATGACCATCCCGGATTCGGCCCGGCAGTCCTGCTCGAGGCGGGACAGCAGGAGCTGCTTGGCCTCCTCCGTGCCCAAGCCGGCGACCACCTTCAGCTTCTCCTTCTCCTCCGCGAGGAGCCGCCCGTATTCGTCTTCCTTGGCCTTCAGCCCCTGGTCGCGGGTCGCGAGCTGCCGCGTGCGCTCGGCCAGGTCCTTTTCCTTGCGGTCCAGCTCCTCGAGCTTGCGGTCGAGCAGCTCTTCGCGCTGATGCAGCCGCCGCTCCACCTGGCTCAGTTCGTGGCGGCGGTCCTTGGTCTTGTCCTCGAACTCCTGCCGCACGTTCTGCAGGAGCTCTTTCGCGTCGATCTGCGCCTGCTTGCGGGCGGCCTCAGCCTGCCGTCCCGCGTCCTCCAGGATCTGCTTGGAGCGCTGCTCGGCGCCCGCCAATTGCCGGCGGCCGAGCCACAGCTTGACCCAGAATCCCGCCGCAAACGTGACCAATCCGACACACACACTCACCACGATGGTCATGGCGATCACCCCTTTTCTCCTTGTCGATCAGCCCGGCAGAAAAGGCGTGTCTGGAAGGGTCAGGTCAGTCCCTCGACTCGGTTTCACCTCGCTCGGGACACAATCCTGAGCGGAGTCGAAGGATCAGGCGGACACGAGCGCGTCCACCGCCTGATCGTGCGGGTGTGTCGGCAGGCAATCGAGCAGCTGGAACGAAAAACACAGCCCCACCGTGGAGACCGTGTCAGGCAAGCGGGCGAGCAGCCGGTCGAAGTACCCGTGGCCGTGTCCCAGCCGGTGTCCCCGACGGTCAAACGCCAGGCCCGGCACCAGGGCCAGGTCCAGCTCGTGGGGCGGCACCGGCCGGAGCGTCTTGGGGGTCGGTTCCAGCACCCCGAAGGCGCCCGGGGCCAAGTCCGCGACCGGGTCGTGCACATCCGACAGGAGCAGCGTCCGCCCCTGCACTCGTGGGACAATCACGCGCTTGCCGCTTGCCAGCATCTGCTCAATCAACCGCCTCGTCTCGACCTCATACGGGAGCGAGACGTAACACAACACCGTCTTCGCCTTCCGAAACACAGCCAGGCGACATAGTTTGCGTCGAATGACCTCGCTCTTCCGACGTCGTGCCTCCTTCTTCTGCGTCTTCAGTTGATGGAGTACCGTGAGCCGTACCTGACGCTTGCTGACGCGCCCCTGACGTGACGCCATCAGATATGGAAGACATAGCGATGCTCTAAGGGCTCCCCCGCCAACTCCCGCACCTCGTCGCACAGATCTTTCAAGGTCACGTGGTCCAGCGAATCCTCCAGCCGCTCGTGGACGCAGCGGAAGACGGCCTGCGCGATGCGCTGGGCGTGCCGGTGGCCGTCCTTGCCCTTCCCGTTGCCGTTGCGCCACATGCCGTCTCCGTCGAGGATGCGGACGATCTCCGCAACGGTGATCTGCTCAGGCTCCTTCGCCAGGAGATACCCACCCTTCGGCCCGCGGACGCTGATAACGAGTCCCTGCTTCTTGAGCCGGTGCAGCAGCTGCTCAAGATACGCGACGGACAGCCCCTGCCGCTCGGCGATCTGCGCCGCGGACAGCGGTCCGCGCCCGACGGTCAGGCCCAGCTCGACCAGCGCCCGCATCCCGTAGGTGGAACGTGTCGACAGTTTCATCTTAACTTTTAGTGTAGGATATGCTACTAACCTTGTCAAGTACCGAGAGAGGGGTCAGACCCCTTTTCACGATCCGATGGCGAGGGAGGCGCCGCCGTCGATGACGATGGTCTGCCCGGTGAGGTGGCGGGACGCGTCGGAGGCGAGAAACACGACGAGCCCGGCGAGGTCCTCCGGGTCTCCGAACCGGCGCAAGGGAATCTGCGCCCGGCGCGTGGCGATCCACGCGCGGTCGGCGAAGACATCCGCGGTCATGGCGGTGCGGAACAGCCCCGGCGCGATGCTGTTGACGCGGATCCCGCGCGGCCCCAGCTCCACCGCCATCACGCGGGTCAGGTGCATGACGCCGGCTTTCGCCGCGCAGTACGCGGCCCCGTGCGGATGGGCGAGGAGGCCGGGCGTCCATCACCCGCGACCAGGCCCGGCGGCTCAACGTGAGGAACGGGTCCCCGTCCCAGATGCCGGCGTTGTTCACGAGGATGTCAATGCGGCCGAACCGCCGCCGGGCCCGCGACACGGCCCAGCGCACCGCGGCCGGATCCGTCACATCCACGCGCTGAATGAGTGCCGCGCCGCCCAGGGACTCGATGGCACGGGAGGTCTGTTGAAGGCGGGAGGCTTGGCGGCCCCACATGATCACGGAGGCGCCGGCTTGCGACAGGGCGAGGGCCATCGCCCGTCCCAATCCCCGGCTGGCGCCGGTGACGAGGGCGACGCGGCCTGAGAGATCTCCGCTGCGGTGCCGGGACCTACCGGCTGCGAGCCGGCTGCGACGGCGCGGCGTGGCCACGGCG
>JACPTX010000065.1 GCA_016192545.1 Candidatus Omnitrophota bacterium
CCGACCTTGATGGCCACCGGCAACCCGCTCTTGATGCATTTCTTCGCGCAGCCGGCGTGTCCCTTGCCGATGCCGTCCTTCGGGTGGCTCAGGTAGCAGAACACGTCCACGACCTCGCCGGTCAGCGTCTGTTCGCCGGTAGCATGCTCATGCTCCTCATTGGCGAGCGCGCCCTGGCCGGCCAGCGCCAGCCCTCCAACCACCATCCAGATTCCGATCCGTTTCATCCAGCACCTCCCTGTTGCAGGACCCATGCCGCTTTCCCTTCCTTCATCTCGAACTTCCACTTCCAGACGAAATAGACCGCCGGGTAGACCAGCAGCTCCAGGAGGAACGACGTGAACAGCCCGCCGACCATCGGGGCGGCGACGCGCTTCATCATGTCGGCGCCGGCGCCGGTGGACCACATGATGGGCAAGAGGCCCATGAAGGCCGCCATCACCGTCATCATCTTCGGCCGCACCCGCTTGACCGCGCCGTGGACGACCGCCTCCTCCAGGTCCTGCACGCTCTTCATCCGCCCGCGCTGGATGGCGTCGTGGTAGGCGAGGTCCAGGAAGAGCAGCATGAACACCCCGGTCTCGGCGTCCAGGCCCATGAGGGCGATCATCCCGACCCAGACCGCAATCGAGATGTTGTAGCCGAGGGCCCAGAGCAGCCAGACCGCGCCGATCAGCGAGAACGGCACGGCCAGCAGGACGATGCCGGTCTTCACCATGGACTTGGTGTTCATGTAGAGCAGGACGCAGATGATGAAGATCGTCAGGGGCAGGACGATCTTGAGCCGTTCCTTGACGCGCAGCATGTTCTCGTACTGGCCGCTCCACATGAGCGCGTAGCCGGGCGGCAGCTTGAGTTCCTTGGCCACACGCGCCTTCGCTTCGGTGACGTAGCCGCCGATGTCGCGCCCGGCCATGTCCACGAAGACGTAGCCGGCGAGCAGGCCGTTCTCGTTCCGAATCATGGCGGGCCCGGACACCAGGCGGATGTCGGCCAATTGCGCGAGTGGGATGTGCTGACCAGCCGGCGTGGGCACCAGCACCCGCTTGAGCTCCTCGACGTCATCCCGAAGCTCCCGCGGATAGCGGACGTTGACCGCATAGCGCTCGCGGCCCTCGATGGTCGTCGTGATGTTTTCGCCGCCGATCGCGGACATGATGACCATCTGGACCTCGCCGACGGAGAGGCCGTAGCGCGCGATGGCCTCGCGGTTGAGCGTGAAGTCTACAAAGTAGCCGCCCGCCACCCGCTCGGCGTAGATGCTCCGGGTCCCCCGCACGTCCTTGAGGATCATCTCGATGTGCGTGCCGATCTCCTCGATCCGCTTCAGGTCGTCGCCGAAGACCTTGATGCCGATCGGCGTGCGCACCCCGGTCGTCAGCATGTCGATGCGGTTCTTAATCGGCATCGTCCAGGCGTTGGTCGAGCCGGGGATCTTCAGCGCCTGGTCCATCTCCTCGATGAGCCGCTCATAGGTCAGCCCCCTGCGCCATTCGCGCGCGGGCTTGAGCAGCACGACGGTTTCCATCATGGAGAACGGCGCCGGGTCTGTGGAGCTCTCGATGCGGCCGGATTTGCCGGACACCCGCTCGACCTCCGGGAAGCTGAGGAGAATTTGATCCTGCTTCTGCATCAGCGCCTGGGCCTCGGTGACGGAGATTCCGGGCAGGGTCGTCGGCATGTAGAGCAGCGACCCCTCGCGCAGGGGGGGCATGAACTCCGAGCCCAGCCGGAGGTAGACCGGAATCGTGGTCAAGACAAGAGCGATGGCCGTCACGATCGTCGCCTTGCGATGCCGCAGCACGAAGCGGCAGGCCGGCTCATAGAGGCGGAAGAGGACTTTGCTGACCGGGTGTTGCTCTTCCGGGTAATACGTCCCGACCGCGACCGTCGTGGCCAATTTGGAGGTCCACTTCCATCGCAGCTTGATTGGCTCCATCCGCGTGAAGAGCATCCGCATGGCCGGGTCCAGGGTCACGGCGAGGATGGCGGCGATGGCCATGGCCAGGTTCTTGGCCCAGGCGAGCGGCTTGAACAGCCGGCCCTCCTGGTCCACCAGCGTGAAGATCGGCATGAAGGAGACCGCCACCACGAGCAGGGAGAAGAAGACCGCCGGCCCGACTTCCTTGAGCGCCTTCAAGCGGACGGCGTGATAGTCGCCCTGACGCCCGCCGGCAATCCACTGCTCCAGGCGTTTGTAGGCGTTCTCGACTTCGACGATCGCGCCGTCCACCAGGACGCCGATCGAGATGGCGATGCCGGACAGCGACATGATGTTCGAGGTCAGCTTCATCCCGTACAGGGGGATGAACGAGAGGATGACGGCAACGGGGATGGTCACGATCGGGATGACGGCGGAGGGGAAATGCCACAGGAAGATGAGGATGACCGCGCTGACGATGAGCATCTCTTCGATGAGCTTTTCCTTCAGATTCTCGATGGCGCGCAGGATCAGCTCGGAGCGGTCGTAGGTCACCACGAGCTGCACACCGGCAGGAAACGACGGCTCGATCTCTCTCAGCTTGGCTTTGACGCGGTTGATGACGTTGAGGGCGTTCTCGCCGGAGCGCATGATGACGGTGCCGCCTACCGCGTCCCCACGGCCGTCAAAATCCGCCAGCCCCCGCCGGATGTCCGGACCGATGGCGACGTTCCCGATGTGCTTCACCAGCACCGGGGTGCCCTGCTGGTCGGTGCCGACGACGATCTGCTCGATGTCCTCGACCGATTTGAGGTAGCCGCGGCCCCGGACCATGTACTCGGCGCCGGAGAACTCCAGCAGCCGCCCGCCGACCTCCTGGTTGCCGGCGCGGATCGCGTCAACCACCGTCGTAAGGGGGATGTTGTAGGCCAGGAGCCGGTTGGGGTCAACCGTTACCTGGTACTGCTTCACGAACCCGCCGATGGAGGCCACCTCGGCCACACCGGGCACGCTCTGCAGGTAGTAGCGCAGGTACCAGTCCTGGAAGCTGCGCAGCTCCTGCAGGTCATGCTGCCCGGTTTCATCCACCAGCGCGTACTGAAACACCCACCCCACACCCGTGGCGTCCGGGCCGAGCTCGGTGCGCACGCCCTCCGGCAGGCGCGGGATAATCTTGCTCAGGTATTCCAGCGTCCGGCTGCGGGCCCAATAGATGTCGGTGCCGTCCTTGAAGATGACGTAGACGTAGGAGAAGCCGAAGTCGGAGAATCCCCGGATGGCCTTGACGCGCGGGGCGCCGAGCATCGCGGTGACGATCGGGTAGGTGACCTGGTCCTCGATGATGTCGGGCGAGCGGTCCCAGCGGGAATAGATGATGACCTGGGTGTCGGAGAGATCAGGGATCGCGTCCAGCGGGATGTTCCGCATGGACCAGACCGCCCCGACCAGGGTGGCGACCACGAAGATGATCACCAGGAACTTGTTGCGGGCGGAGAACTCGATGAGCTTTTCGACCACCCCGCCCTGCCGCAACACAGGACGTTCTCCAGCCTGAGGAGACGGAACGTTGGAAGGAAGCGGCTCAGTGCTCATGCGGGGATGTCGCGCTGTCGGTCAGGCCTTCCAACGCGGCTTTCAGGCGGCTCTCCGAATCAATGAGGAAGTTGCCGCTGGTCACCACCGGCTCGCCGTTGCTGACGCCGCCTTTGACCTCATAGGATCCGTCCGCTTTCGCGCCGACGGTCACGTCGCGCGGCTCAAACAACCCCTGCCCCTTGTCCACGAAGACAATCTGCTTCGTGCCTGTATTGAAGACCGCCTCCTCAGGAACCGCCAGGACCTCTCCGAGATCCACGGCGATCTCGACGTTGACGTACATCTCCGGCTTCAGCGCGCCGCGGGGATCCGCCAACTGAGCCCGGACCCGGGCGGTGCGCGTCATGGAATCCACGCGCGGGTCCACCGATAGGATGGTCCCGTCAAAGCGTTCGCCTGGCATCGCCGGCACCTCGACGGTGAGCTCCTGCCCCACCCGGACCAGCGGCAGCTCATATTCGTAGACCTTGGCGTACACCCACACCGGCTCGCCCGGCTCGGAGTAGAGCAGCCCGCGCTCCGGCGTCTCCCAGCCCGCCATCTCCTCAATCAACTCTTCGCTCAACCCCAGGTGCCTGAGCCGGACCGTCGTGGACTCGACCAGCCGCCGCGCCTGCTCGGCAACCTCCGGGGAACGCTGCTGCGCTTCCCGCCATGTCTTCAGGGCCTGAAGGCGCTCGGCTTGCGCCTGATACAGCTCCGGATCATGCGCAATCGTGCCGACGGTGCGGATGGTTTTCACCAGATGCCGCCGCGCGGCCGGCGCGGTCTTGACGCCGATGAATTGCTGCTTCTGCGGGGTCAGCAGCACCGGCGCATAGCCGACAGGGGCGCCAACCTCCGTTGCTGCGCCGCCCTCCTCTTCATACACCGGCACCATGTCCATCCCCATCGGAGACTTGCCTGGCTTATCCGACTTGTAGCCGGGAATCATGGGGTCGGTCCAGTACAAGATTTTCTTGCTGGACGGTTTCGGAAGCTTCTCAGCGACGTGCTTCCCGCACACCGGGCAGGTCACCTCTTCGCCCTCCTTCGCCATCACCAGCATCGGGCAGGGTTGGCCCTGGTGCACCATCGGGCAGTTGTGCATGTAGCAGATGTCCTTGACAGGCTTGGCGGCCGGCCGGCCCGACGGTGCCGGACGAGCGGCGGTCTCGCGTTTCACCAGCTTCATGTTGCAGATGGGGCAATCGCCGGGCCGGTCGCTGGTGTAGGTCGGGTGCATCGGGCAGTAGTACGCCCCTGCCTCCTGCCGCGCCGCCGACGCCTCCGGAGTGGCGAGTGGCGAGTGGCGAGTGGCGAAGAACACCACGCCCACGCCCAACAGGATGATGAACCCTGCGCCGATCAGGAATCTTGATGGTTTTTTCATCAGTGCCATCCTCTTGTGCTCTGCTTCTTACTCATCACTCGTCACTCGACACTCTCATGCGCGGGCCGCAGAGACATCCCGACCGCCTGCTCGAGCATCACGACGTGCTGCTCAAGATTCACCAGTTGCCGGGCGTTGGTGCGGCGGCGCTCCGTCAACTGCTGCAGCGCCTCGGCGAAGTCGGCGGCGGAGCCCTCGCCCCGCTGATACGCCGCCAGGCTCGCCGTGACCGCCTGCCGCGCCAGCGGAATCAATTCGTCCCGGGACAGCCGCGCCGTCGAGAACGCGGCCTGCGATTCGTGCCAGTGCTCGTGGATGCGGCGGGCGACGTCGTTCTGCATGGCTTGATACGCCGCCTGCATCGAGTCCCGATCGTAGAGCGCCGCCTTGACGCCGTACTTCGCCTTCGTCCAAAACCAAAACGGCAGGACGACGGCCAGCGTCAGGTCCCACGGGCCGATCGGCCCCATCGCCGGGTCGCGCAGCTCCATCATCGTCTCGAGGTCCGGCAGCAGCTCCCGTTTCGACAGCTTATAGGCCGCCTCGGCCCGCTCCAGGGTGTAGCGCATCGCCAGGAGCTCCGGTTGGCGATCCTGGGCGACCGCCATGAGCTCTTCCGTCGTGAAGGCCACCGCGTCCAGCGCGACGTTCTCCGGCCGCCCCACCGGCGCGTGCACCGGACGGTTGAGGAGATGGTTCAGATGGGCGGCCATCGCCTCGCGGTGATGGTCCAGCACGACCAGCTCGTTGGCCGCTACCCGGGATTCGCCCTGGACCTGCAGGAATTCGTCCTGCGGCAGGGCGCCCGTTTCATAGCGCGCCTGGGCGCTGGCCAGCGCCTGCTTGATCCACATCAACTGCTCCTGCTGGAGATCGTCTTCCCGGTCAAGCAGCCACAGGTCGTAATACGCGGCTTTCACGCCGCTGAGCACGTCCCACTCGGCCTGCTTGAACTGCATGGCCGCCACCTGCGCCTCCTTCACCGCCACCTGATGCCGCAGCGACAATTTCCAGGGGAACGGGATGGATTGGATGAGCTGATACATGATGGTGGCCTGGTTGAGCTTGACGGTGCCGCGCGGGATGTCTTCGAATTCGATGCCGATCTTGGGGGCGGGCAGGCCGGTCGCCTGGGGGACCTTGGCTTGCGCGGCTTCCCACCGTTTGCGGGCTTCCTGCAGGCTCGGGTTGGCGCGGCGGGCCTCGGCCAGCAGATCAGGCAGCATCAGCAGCGCGGCTTCCCGCACAGCCCAGGCAGGCGTCGCGTGGTGCACCACGAAGACGACGGCAAGACAGATGCTGACTCTGCGCATGACCCCTCCCTTCCGAATTTCCTGCATCATACCACCTCCTGTGCGATGATTCGACTTCGCTCATCATCCTTCGAATCATCCTGAGCAACGTCGAAGGACGACGATACAGCGAGAGACGGCGCTCAGCCGTCCGGAGGCGGATTACAGGCGCAGAGGGAGCGAGTAGGAAGGGTGGAACGGACGAGGCGGGTCTGCGGATTCCGCCGCAGCGGGTGAGGCAGAGGTGAGACGGATGACCGGGCTGCCAGCCCCGACAGCCGTCGGGGCGGACGGCTCAACGCGCGTCAGCGCAGCGCTATCGTGAAGCTGCGGGTCGCAGGACGCCGCGCTGATCGCGCACGGGGCCTTTGCCGGACAGCAGCAGTCATCCTGCACAAGCCGGGCCGCCGCGGAACCGCCGGACGCATGGCAGCACGCCACAGACGCCGCGACATTCGGCGCGATCAGGGCGCTCACGAGCACCAGCGCGATGAAACGCATCATTTGACGAACCGGTGGATGGCCCGCATCAGCTCTTCGACCTTCTCGGCGCCGTCGCCGGAGCGGATGGCGGAGCTGACGCAGCTGTTGATGTGCCCGCGCATGATCTGCAGGGAGACCTCATCCAGCGCGCGGCGGGCGGCCGTGATCTGCTGCAGGACGTCAATGCAGTAGCGCTGGGTCGCCAGCATGCGCTGGATGCCCTGGATTTGGCCTTCGACTTTCCGCAGCCGCTTGAGACTGTCGGTGTGCTTGGGTGGTTGCGCCATGGTTGTACCTGGTACTGGTATAGAGTATACCAGGCCTTCCGGCGCGTGTCAACCCCGCCCTTCGATGTCCCGCGGGCGGGGTCAGGAGGATTGTGGCGGGGCTAACTGCTGACGACGTCGCCGACCACGGGCTCGACCTTCACGCCCTTCTTCTCGAGGAACGCGACGGCGCGCTTGAGGTTCTCTTCCGAGCCCTCGAGCTCCAGCATCACTTCCCCGACGGTCTCGGTGACCTTGGCCCGGCGGATGTTGGGCATCACGTCGCATTCCTTCGACATCGTGTAGACGACCGGTTCCTTGATCAGGTGCTGCGGGAAAATCAACGTCACCTGCTTCTTCGCCATGGACTCCTCCTGTTTAAGGGGTCAGACCCCGTCAGTCGAGACCATCGTTCTTGAGGGGTCTGACCCCTTCTCGTAGCACACCGGCTCCAACGCCTGCAAGGTGCGGATCGCGGGGGCGTCTCCGCAGACGGCGCAGCCGGGATCCCGCCGGACTGGCACCTCCCGGAACGCGCTGCGCCGCCCATGAAACGTGAGGAGGCGCCCCGCCAACGGCTCCCCGGCGCCCAGGAGCAGCTTCAGCGCTTCCTGCGCCATCAACGCGCCGATCACCCCGGCCACCGGCCCCAGCACCCCGGCCTGCTGGCAGCTCGGGATCTCGCCCGGGCTCGGCGGCTCCGGGAAGACGCATCGGAAACAGGCGCTCCGCCGCGGCAGGATGGTCATGAGCTGGCCGTCGAACCCGACGATGCCGCCGTGAACCAGGGGTTTGTCCAGCAGCACGCAGGCGTCGTTGACCAGGTAGCGGGTGGGGAGATTGTCGGCACCGTCGAGAATCGCGTCGTAGGGTGCCAGGAGCCCGGCGGCGTTCTCGGCAGAGAGCGCGGTCTGGAGCGCGTGAACCGCGACCTCCGGATTCAGCGATGTCAGCCGCGCGGCGGCGGAGGCGGTCTTCGGTTGCCCGATGTCCCGTGTGGTGTGGAGGATTTGGCGGTGGAGGTTGCTCAATTCAACCGCCTCGCGGTCCACGAGGCCCAGCGTGCCGACCCCGGCGGCCGCCAGGTACAGCGCGGCCGGCGAGCCCAGGCCTCCGGCGCCGATGACGAGGACCTTCGCCTGCGCCAGGCGCTGCTGCCCCTGCGCGCCGACCTCCGGCAGGATGAGCTGGCGCCCGTACCGCTCAATCTGCGATTCGGAAAGGCTCATGCGCCTCCGGCGATGGCCGGGATGATGGACACGTCGTCGCCGTCTTTCAGCGGGGTCTGGTCCCCTTGCAGGAACCGGATGTCCTCTTCGTTGACGAAGACGTTCACGAACCGCCGCAGCTTGCCGGTTTCGTCGCAGATGCGCTCCCGGATGCCGGGATAGCGGCGCTCCAGGTCCGTCAGCAGGTCCGACACCGTCTTCCCCTCGCAGGCCACCTCGCCCTGCCCGTTGGTGATGCGCTGAAGCGGCGTCGGGATCCGGACCTTCACAGCCATGTGCGTTCCTCCTCTAGAGGGGTCAGACCCCTCAAGTGTGGGGTCTGACCCCGACGGCGCTGAGCTGATGCTCGAGACTCTGCTCGAATGCGGCCAGCGTCGGCTTGATCCGCGCGGCCTTCCCCAGCCGGCCCATGATGGGCTCCTGGGTCTTGAGCCCGTTGCCGGTGATGCAGAGCACGATGGACTCGTCGCGCGGGATCACGCCCTGCTCGATCATGCGCCAGGAGCTTCATCGCCTCGATGATCTCGTCGTCGGTGGCGGACTCGGCCCAGCCGCCGGATTCGAGCACCGCCTTCGTCGCGTAGTAGCCGTCGGCGGGGTTGCCGATGGCCAGCGACTTGGCGATCGTGTTGGGCTTGACCGGCTTGACGATGTCCGAGCGGTCCTTGATAGCGGTGGCGATGGGGGCGCAGCCGGAGGCCTGCGCGACGTACAGCTTCGTGCGCGCCTCGCTGATCAGGCCGAGGCACTTCAATTCTTTCAGCGCCTTGCCGATCTTGGTCACGAGCGAGCCGCCCGCCGCCGGCACGACGATGTGCTGGGGGGCCTTCCACCCCATCTGCTCGGCGATCTCATAGCCGTAGGTCTTGGAGCCTTCGGCGTAGTAGGGGCGGATGTTGATGTTGACGAACGCCCAGGGGTACTTCGCGCCGATTTCGGCGCAGAGGCGGTTGACTTCGTCGTAGGTGCCTTCCACCGCGACGAGGGTCGGGTCGTAGATGAGCGAGCCGACGATCTTGCCCATCTCCAGGTCCGCGGGGATGAAGATGTAGCGCTTCAGGCCGGCCCAGGCCGACAGCGCCGCGACCGAGTTGGCGAGGTTGCCGGTGGAGGCGCAGGCGACCGTGTCGAAGCCGAGCTCTTTGGCGCGGGTGAGCGCGATGGACACGACGCGATCCTTGAACGACAGCGTCGGGTGCGAGACCGAGTCGTCCTTGATGTAGAGCTCGCGCACGCCCAGTGCCTCGGCCAGGCGCTCCGAGCGGAAGAACGGGGTGAAGCCGGAGAAGAACCCGACCGTCGGCTCCCCGTCGATGGGCAGCAGCTCCCGGTAGCGCCACAGCGACTTGGGGCGCGAGGCCAGGGCCGCCTTCGTCAGCACGCGCTTGATCGCGTCGTAGTCGTAGTCCACCTCGACGCTGCCGAAGCAGTACTCGCAGACGAAGACGACCTCTTTCGGATACACCCGGCCGCATTCGCGGCACTTGAGGCCGATCATGTAGCTCATGGGAAGCTCGGGATGCCCGCGTTCTTTCTGATCACGATGCGGTGATGGCCGGGATCGGCGGGCTCGGTCGCGAGAATCTCGTGCCCTTCATCGCCCAATCCCGCCGGGATGCCGCGGACCGCGTCCCCGTCATCCACGATGACCTCGAGGGCCTGCCCCCCGGCCAGCGCCTCCAGCGCCAGCCGCGTCTTGATGTAGTTCAGCGGGCAGCGCACGCCCCGCAGGTCCAGGTGCACGTCCGCGCGCATCGTCATTCGAAATACGGCTGGATGCTGAAATAGCGCTCGCCGGTGTCCGGCAGGATCACCACGACGGTCTTGCCGGCGCCGAGCCGCTTGGCGACCTTCAAGGCGGCGAAACATGCCGCGCCGGAGGAGATCCCGACGAAGAGCGCTTCCTCCTTCGCCAGGCGCGCGGCCGTCTCGTGGGCCTCCCCGTCGCTGACCGGTATGATCTCATCAATGACGTCCCGGTTCAAGATCTGCGGCACGAACCCGGCCCCGATCCCCTGAATCATGTGGGGGCCTGGGGCGCCGCCGGACAGGACCGGCGAGGCCTTCGGCTCGACCGCGACGATTTTGATCTGCGCATTTCTGCGCTTGAGGACTTCCCCGACGCCGCTGATGGTGCCGCCGGTCCCGACGCCGGCCACGAACGCGTCAATCTCGCCGTCGGTGCAGCGCAGGATCTCCTGCGCGGTCGTCTGCCGGTGCACCTGCGGGTTGGCCGGGTTCTGGAACTGCTGCGGGATGAACGCCCCCGGCGTGCGCGCGGCAATCTCTTCGGCTTTCTTGACCGCGCCCATCATCCCCTCCGCCGCCGGCGTGAGCACGACCTCGGCGCCGTAGGCCTTCAGGATGTAGATGCGCTCGGCGCTCATCGTCTCGGGCATCGTGAGGATGACCTTGTAGCCCTTCACGACGCCGACCATCGCCAGGCCGATGCCGGTGTTGCCGCTCGTCGGCTCGACGATGGTCGCACCCGGCTTGAGCAGGCCGCGCGCCTCGGCCTCCTCGACCATGGCCAGGCAGATCCGGTCCTTCACGCTGCCGCCGGGATTGAACGACTCCAACTTGGCCAGGATCACGGCCGAGGAGGCGTCGGTCATCCTCCGCAGACGCACCATCGGGGTGTTGCCGATGAGCTCCAGGATGTGTTCTGCGACTTTGGTGCGCACGGCGTTGGCGTTCCCCATCAGCGTGTCCTTCGAATCTTCAGCGAGATGTCGCCGGCCTGCGCATCCACGGCGAGGACGACGTAACCCAATTCCCGCGCCCAGACCAGGAGGTCCTCCCGCACGTCAGGCGCGTTGCACAGGATCTCCAAGGTACTCCCGACGGCAGTCTTGCGCATGGCCCGGTCCGCCTGGACCAGCGCCTGCGCGCAGGTCATGTCCCGCACGTCCACCATTATATCCGCCGCCATCAGCCCGTGCCAACTACCACGTCTTCCGGCGTGATCCGCGCGCCGTCGATCCGGTAGCTCTTGAGCTCCGGATGCCGCTGATCCTTCAAGGACACCAGCACGTAGGAGACGTCCGGCGAGATCGCCAGGCTTACGTCCACCGGGGACGGATAGGCGGCGGTCGCCGTGTGCGAGTGAAAGATGCCGACCATCTGTTCCTGCTGTTGCCGCATCTGCTTGTCCGCCTGGAGCTGCTCTTTGGGATCCATCGAGTAGCCGACCGGGCTGTCCTCGACGTTGGTCATCGGATAGACCCGGCTGACGACGGCCGCTTAAAGATCAAGCCGTCTACGGCAATCCCGATCGCCGCGATCAGCAGCATGATGGCGAGCAGATGATCCAGCTCGCCGACCTTGGCCACCTGGCTGAGCCGCTGGCCGAGTCCGTTGACGGACGTCAGCAGCTCGCCAGCCATCAACGCGCGCCAGCCGAACGCCCAGGCCAGCCGCAGCCCGTCGACAATCTTCGGGATGGCCGCCGGCACCACGACGAACCAGAAGTACTTGACGCCCCTCGCCCCCATCGTTCTGGCCGCGCGGGCGATGAACGGCGGCACTTCACGAATGCCGGTGTCCGTGTTCACGATCACGATCCCGGCCGCCCCCAACACAATGGTGAAGATCACGGCCTGCTCGGTCATCCCGAACCAGATGATGGACAACGGAACCCAGGCCGCGCCCGGAATGGCGTGGACGGCCACCGCCAGGCTTCCCATCAGTTGATCCACCAGCGGAAACCGGCCGAGCAGAATCCCCCCGCTGATGCCGATCACCATGACGAGGAGATAGCCGGCCAGCATGCGGGACAAGCTCCCGCCCAGGGCGGCCTGAAAGGAGGGCTCGCGGACATCGCGCCACAAGATCCGCCCCACCTCAATCGCCGACGGCCAGTCAGGCACAATCGCCCAGGAGAGCAGCTCCCAGGCCGCGAACAGGAACGCCGTCGCTTGGACCGGCTTGAGAAACGCGGAGCCCTTTGGGAGCTTCAACATCAGATGTGCATCCCCAACGACCGTTCCGGAGCAGCGGGATGCTGGGCTTCGGGAAAGTGCACGGTTTCGCCGAGCTCCTCGCGGAGGACCTTCTCGACCTCCTCGCCCAAAAGCCCGAGAATCTTGTGCTGGTGTGACAACAGCGCGGGGTCCTCAGCGTGGCGCGGCCGAGGGACGGTGACTGGCTGGACGTCGCGGATGCGCCCCGGGCGCGAGGAAATGACGTAGACTCGGTCCGCCAGCCCGGTCGCCTCGCGGACGTTGTGCGTGACGAAGAGGATGGTGGGCCGCGCCAGCTCCCAGATCTCGAGCAGTTCGTTCTGCAGCACCGAGCGCGTCTGCGCGTCCAGCGACGCGAACGGCTCATCCAGCAGCAGGATCTCCGGCTGCAGGGCCAGCGCCCGCGCGATGGCGACCCGCTGTTTCATCCCGCCGGACAGTTGATGCGGGTAGGCCTGGATGAACTTCGACAGGTGCACCAGGCGGATGTACTCCAGCGCGCGCTCGCGCCGCTTGCGGGGCTCGAGGCCGGCCATGCGCAGCCCGAACTCCACATTACCCAACACGCTCAACCAGGGGAACAGCGCCGCGTCCTGGAAGACGACGGTCCGGCTCGCGTCCGGTCCTGTCACCGGCTTGCCGCCGACCAGCACGTCACCGGACGTCGGCCGCTCCAGCCCGGCGACGAGATTGACGATCGTGCTCTTGCCGCAGCCCGAGGGGCCCAGCAGACACACGAACTCCCCCTCCTCCACGACGAGGTTGATGTCCTGGAGCACCTCGAGGGCGTGGCCGTTATGGGAAAACGACTTGGAGACGTGCCGCAGCTCGACGCGCATCGTGTTGGTGATTCACTCCGGTTGACGCGACCGCGGCGGCAATCAGGCCGCCGCGGAAGTGCCGCGAACCGCGGGGTTCGCGGCCATCGCGTCGATCAAGACCGACGCGACTTCGGGCCGGGACACCTCGCGTGGCGGCGGGGTGCCGGCTTGCAGCAGCTCGCGGACCTTGGTGCCGCTGAGGCTGACGCGATTGGATTCGGCGTGCGGGCAGGTCTTGGTGGACGCCATGCTCCCGCACACGGTGCAGTAAAAGGAGTTCTCGAAGAAGAGAGGCGTGATGCCCAACGCCTGCGGGTCGAACTCGTCGAAGATCTTCTGCGCGTCGTAGGTCCCGTAGAACTTCCCCACGCCCGCATGGTCGCGCCCGACGATGAAGTGGGTGCAGCCGTAGTTCTTGCGGATGAGCGCGTGGAAGATCGCCTCGCGCGGGCCGGCATAGCGCATCGAGGACGGGTTGACGGCCAGGACGACGCGGGCCTTCGGATAGTAATTCGCCAGCAGCGCCTCGTAGCTCTTCATGCGGATGGCGGCAGGGACGTCGTCGCCCTTCGTCTCGCCGACCACCGGATGCAGCAACAGCCCGTCGCAAATCTCCAGCGCCGTCTTCTGGATATACTCGTGCGCGCGATGGATAGGGTTGCGCGTCTGGAAGGCCACGATGCGCTTCCAGCCCCGCTCGGCGAACAGCTTGCGGGTTTCTTGCGGATCGTGCGGGTACTGCGGGAACCTGTGCGCCGGGCGGTTCACCATGCTGATGGTTCCGCCCAGATACACCTCGCCGGTTTGCTGCAGGCGCGCGGCCCCGGGATGCGAGGCATCCGTCGTCTTCAACACCTGCTGCGCCTCCAGCACCTTGTCCGGCTGGTAGACGTCTTCCAGGTGCAGGATTGCGACCACGTGTCCGTGACTCACGAGCGCCGCGTCGCTCTTCGCGCTGAGGCCCTTCGCGGTCTGCGCGTCCACGGCCAGCGTCACGGGAATCGTCCACACCAAGCCGCTCGCCAGCCGGCGGTTGCGGACGACTTCCTCGTAGTCCCGCTGGGTCAGGAACCCTTGCAGCGGACTGAAGCCGCCGATGGCGAGCATCTCGACGTCGGACAGCGCCCACGCGTCGAGCGGGACCTTGGGCAGACCCTGGGCCTTGGCCAGGAGCGCCTCGCGCTCCGTGCCGGTGACAATCCGATTGATGAGCGTGCCGCCGTGTGGCGCAATCATGGGGGAGAAGAAGGGGTCAGACCCCTCCCAGTTCCTTCGCTTTAACTGACGGGGTCTGACCCCGGCTGACGTGCAGGCCGCATTCCTTCTGCTCAGGGCGCTCCCACCACCACCGCCCGGCGCGGAAGTCCTCGCCCGGCTTGATGGCGCGGGTGCAGGGCGCGCAGCCGATCGAGGGATACCCCTGGTCGTGCAGGACGTTGTACGGGACCTGGTTCTTCTTCACGTAGTCCATCGTCTGAGCCCACGTCCAGTCGGCGAGGGGGTTGATCTTGGCGATGCCGCCGTGGTCGTGGTCGATGTCCACCTTCTTGACGGCCGCGCGGGTCACCACCTGCTCGCGGCGCAGCCCGGTGATCCAGGCATCCACCGTCGCCAGCGCCCGGTTGAGCGGCTCCACCTTGCGGATGCCGCAGCAGAGCTTGCGGTTCTCGACCGAGTGATAGAAGAGGTTGAGGCCGCGCTCGCGGACCATCTGCTCCACCGCGTCCGCCTTCGGGAACATCACCTCGATGGACACCCCGTATTTCTCCCGGACCTTGTCCATCACGTCGTAGGTTTCCTGGTTGAGCCGCCCGGTGTCCAGCGTGAAGATGCGGGCCTTCGGGTTGACCTTCGCCATCATGTCGATGATGGCCACGTCCTCCGCGCTGAAGCTGGAGGCCAGCGCCACCCGGCTGCCGAACTGCTTGAGCGCCCAGGCGACGACCTCCTGGGGAGACTTGGATTCGAGCTGTCCTGATTCAATGGCCGATTTGACCGATCCGTCAAGCCCCATGCTGTTGTAACCTCCTTTTTCCATGTATGATGCCATTTATGACAAAGTTTGTCAATAAATTATTGCTTGTTTGATTTTATATATAACTATTTAGATAATAAATACTCAGGAAGGTTTTCTGAGGCGTTCCAGCCAAGCTTTAATGGTTTTTTCAAACCCCAGATCCGTAGGCTGGTAGTACGTCCGGGGCTCGGGCATGTACTCCTGTTTGACGTGATGCCGGGGGAAATCGTGCGCATACTTGTAGTCCTTGCCCCGCCCCAGCTTCTCGGCGCCGGCGTAGCTGGCATCCTGCAGGTGCTTGGGCACCGCCTGGGTGCGGCCCTCCTCGACGTCCTTCATCGCGCGCTCGATGCCCAGGTAGGCGGCGTTGGACTTGGGCGCGCAGGCCACGTAGACCGCGGCCTGGGCCAGCGGAATCCGGCACTCCGGCAGCCCGACGAACTCCGAGGCGTGCATCGCGGCGGTCGCGACGACCAGCGCCTGCGGGTCGGCGTTGCCCACGTCCTCGGCCGCGCAGATGACGAGGCGCCGCGCGATGAAGCGCGGGTCCTCGCCGGCGTAGAGCATCTTCGCCAGCCAGTAGAGCGTCGCGTCCGGGTCCGAGCCGCGCATGGACTTGATAAAGGCGGAGATGGTGTCGTAGTGCGCGTCGTCCTCGCGGTCGTACACGACGGCTTTCTTCTGGATGGATTCCTCGACCGCGGCCAGCGTCAGGCGGATTGTGCCGCCGGTCTTGGATGTGGTGATCGCCGCCAGCTCCAGCGCGTTCAGCGCCCGCCGGGCGTCCCCGTCGCTCACCGTCGCCAGATGGTCCAGTGCGCGCTCATCCGCCTCGATCGGCATCGCCCCCAGCCCGCGCTCCTTGTCGGCGAGCGCGCGCGTGAGGAGGATCACGACCTGTTCCTTCGACAGCGGCTTGAACTCGCACACGAGCGAGCGGGAGATGAGCGCCGAGAGGATCGCGAAGAACGGGTTGAACGTCGTCGCGCCGATGAGGATCGGGTTGCCGCTCTCGACGTCCGGCATCAGGACGTCCTGCTGGGCTTTGTTGAAGCGGTGGATCTCGTCAATGAAGAGGATGGTGCGCGCCCCCCCGACCGCCGTCGGGGCCGGAGCTGGCATACGCTGACGTTCCTTCGCGCGCGCGATCGCCTCGCGCAGGTCGGAAACACCCGCGGAGGTCGCGTTGAGCTGCTCGACCGCCGCCTTCGTGCGGTTGGCGATGACCTGGACGAGCGCGGTCTTGCCGCAGCCCGGCGGACCGTAGAGGATGAGCGAGGTGATGCGGTCGGCCTCGATCGCCCGGCGCAGGATCTTGCCGGGCCCGACGAGGTGCTCCTGCCCGACGAATTCCTCGAGCGTGCGCGGCCGCATCCGCGCCGCCAGCGGCTCCGGCGCCAGAGACGCCTTAGAGGATTCCTGGGCTGAGAAGAGGTCCGCGGTTTTCGTGTCGAGCGGCCTGGTGGGAGAAGTTCGGCGTGTCACAACACAAAACGCCCCGCGGCTGCCGTGGGCGATTCCGTCAGACGGTGAACCCTACCCTCAACAGGTGGGTACCCTCTCCGGAGGTTCTTCGCTTCCCCGCCGAAGCGGGGCCTGCGATCCCCAACGGAAGCCGGATTCCCGGTCACGTGGTGTTGGCTCACGTTGACTGGCGCCTCACGAGCAGCGCAGGGCACTCGTTAGCCTAGCACTCCGAGGACGCTGATGCAACAGTAAAAGTGACAGTCACTTTTCCACCAAAAAGTGACTGTCACTCTTTGTTAGCGAAGGTGGGCGGCGAAACGGGCGACAAGCGCTTCGCCGATCGTGCGGTGCACCGCGTCAACTTCGGCGGCGGTGAGGGTGCGCGCAGGATCGCGGTACTCGATGGAAAACGTGAGACTGTGTTTGTCCGGCGGAAGGCCCGGGCGATCGGCGTAGCGGTCAATTAGCTCGAGCCGGCAGGCCAGCGGCCCACCGGTTGCGCGAATGAGCGCCTCGACGTCCGCGTAGGCGATCTGCTTCTCGACGAGGAAGGAGATATCCCGCTTGACCGGCGGGAACACGCCGGGCGGCTGCGCGTGCGCCGCAGGACGTCCATGCGCGAGCAGCGCGTCGGCATCCAGCTCCCCACACCACACCGGCTTGTCAAGGTCCCATGCGTCGGCGATCCGACGCGCGACCTGCCCGGCGGCGCCGAACGGCTTGCCGCCGAGCATCAGCTCCATGCCCTGTCCCGGCTCCGCCCATGACACGGCGGCCGGCCTGACGCTGAGCCCCCCTCCGCAGGCGCGCGCCACGAGCTGCTCCACCAGCCCCTTGAGCCGGAACAGCCCCGCCTCGTGCTTCCCCTGCCAACTGCGCTCCCAGGCGCCGGCCAGCCCGATGCCCAGCCGCAGCGTCTCGCGCGGGGTAAAGACGTTGCCGAGCTCAAACAGCCGGACGGCCTGCGCATCCTGCGCAAGATTTTTCGAGACGGCCCGCAGCATCCCGACGAGCAGCGTCGGGCGGAGCACCAGGTGATCCATGCTCAGCGGATTGCTCAACTTCAGCGGATGCTCCGGCAACTGGTCGGCCTTGCCCAGTTCCCCTTCCGAAACCAGCGACCAGGTCATGAGTTCCGATAGGCCGAGGCCGGCGCACAAGTTTCGGAGCTCGTACGAGGCCTGGTACGACGTCCTCCCGCCGCGGCGCGTCCCGATCACCGCCGACGGCAGCGTGCCGGGGATGCGCTCGTAGCCGACGAC
>JACPTX010000049.1 GCA_016192545.1 Candidatus Omnitrophota bacterium
GGGCTGGATGCGCTGCTCGCGGCCATCGAGCGCCAGCTCACCATTCCTACACCCTCCAACGCCCTTCCTTAAGTTTCCGGTATCAGATACCATTGTTGACCAGTTCTGATTTTGAATAAAAAGAAAATTAATATTGACATTTAAGCATGTTGTTGGGTAGACTCATGTCCAGGGATATCCGAGGAGAGCCCGATGACCCTGTTCCGCGATCTGGTCGTGCCGCCCGAACTGCTCGCGCAGGTGCCCGCCTCCATCGCCACCCGCTATCAGGTCATGCCGCTGCACCGCGAGGACCACACCCTGCATGTGGCCATGGCGGACCCCCTCGATCTCCGCGTCCTGGATGAGCTTCGGGTGGTTCTGGGCTGCGAGGTCAGGCCGACGCCGGCGCCGGCGCAGGAGATCCGCGAGGCGATCCAGCGGCACTACGGGCTCGGCGCGGAGGCCGTCGAGCGGGTGTTGGACGGCCGCACGCCGACAGCGGTTCAGTCAGACGCCGAGGACGGCGGCGCGCTGGTGGATGACTCCTCGCTCGCGTCGTTCGTCAACCAGCTCATCCGCCAGGCGGTGCAGGACCGGGCGACCGACATCCATCTGGAGCCGTTCGAAGGCGCCGTGCGCGTCCGGCAGCGGATCGACGGGATGCTGCTCTACCCGATGGTCGTGTCCCGCATCAAGGTGATGGCGCGGCTCGACATCGCCGAGCACCGCCTGCCGCAGGACGGACGCATGAGGGTGCGCCTCGGCGAGGATGAGTTCGATCTGCGGGTGTCGATCCTGCCGACCAGCTTCGGGGAGGGGGTGGGCCTGCGGATTCTGAGCGCGCGCCTGCTCTACAGCCTCGAGCAGCTTGGATTGGCCGAGGATCACCGCCGGCAGCTCTCGCGGCTCATCGAGCAGCCGCACGGGATCATCCTGGTGACCGGCCCGACCGGCTCCGGCAAGACCACGACGCTCTACGCCTGCCTGGCGAAGCTGAACCAGACGCACCGCAAGATCCTCACGATCGAAGACCCCATCGAGTATCAGCTGCCCGGGATCACCCAGATCCAGGTGCATCCCAAGATCGGCCTGACCTTCGCGCAGGGCCTGCGGTCCATGCTGCGGCATGATCCCGACATCATGATGGTCGGGGAGGTGCGCGACGCCGAGACCGCCGAGATCACGATCCGCAGCGCGCTGACCGGGCATCTGGTGTTTTCCACCGTCCACACCAATGACGCGGCGGGCGGGATCGCCCGCCTGCTGGATATGGGCGTGGAGCCCTACCTGGTGGCCTCCTCGGTGCTGGGCTTCGCCGCCCAGCGGCTGGTCCGCGTGGTCTGCGCCGACTGCCAGGAATCCGTCAAGCCGGCGCCCCGGCTGGCGGAGCAGTTCGGTCTCGCCCCGCCCCACGGCGGGGCGGGGCAAGCGGGGCCAGGCGAGCTGCCGGTGCTCCTGCGCGCCGGCCGCGGCTGCCCGGCGTGCAACGGCACCGGCTACAAGGGGCGGACGGCGATTTATGAATTTTTGATGGTGGATGAGACGATTCAGGAGCTCATCCTGCGCCGCGCCTCCTCCGCCGAGATTGTCCGCGCCGCGCGAGCGGCGGGCATGCGGACGCTGCGCCAGGATGGATGGGCGAAAATCCTGCAAGGCATCACGACGCCGGAGGAGGTCTTGCGGGTGACCTGATGACGCGCTACGCCTTTCGTGGGAAGACGCACACGCTGGAAGTGGTCGAAGGGATGATCGAGGCGGAGAGCGACACGAGTGCCGTGAGCCGGCTGAACGCCGGCGGGATTTATCCGATCCGGCTCAACGAAGCGGCACGCGAGACACCCGCAGTCCTCACGGGTCGGCCGCGCGTGTCAAGCCGGGCCCTGGGGCAGATGAGCCGCCACCTGGCGCAGCTGCTCGGCGGGGGCCTGCCCTTGGCGCAGGCCCTGCGGCTGGTCGCGCAGCAAACCGAGTCCCGCCCGCTCCGGACCGCGCTGGAGCAGGTGAGCGATGGCGTGCGGGACGGCGCGTCCTTGAGCGAGGCGCTGGCGGACCATCCCGAACTGTTTTCATCCCTGTATGTCAGCATGGTGCGGGCAGGAGAGACCGCCGGCGCGCTGGAAGAGGTGTTGAGCCGTCTGGCGGATTGGCTGGAGCGCGAGGCCGAGCTGACCAGCCGCTCGACGACGGCGCTGGTCTATCCGGCCTTCGTGCTCGGGCTGGGCGTGCTGACCGTGATGGTCCTTGTCTTGTTCGTGGTGCCGAAGCTGGCGATCCTGTTTGAAGAGAACGGCCAGCTCCTGCCGCTCCCCACCCGTCTCTTGTTGGCGGCGAGCGGAGGGCTGCGGCGATGGTGGTGGCTGGCGCTGCTGGCGGTGACGGGAACCGGCTGGTGGGCCGCGCGCCGTCGGGTGCTGCACGCGGCCGGCCGCCTGATGGATCGATGGGCGCTCCGAATGCCTGTGGCGGGAGATTTCGTGAGGAAATTCCAGATCGCCCGGTTCGTGCGGGGGCTGGGCTTGATGGTCGGGCAGGGGGTGCCGTTGCTGCAGGCCCTGCCGGTCGCCGGAGGGGCGGTGTCCTCCCACGCGTTGCGGCGGGCCGTCGGCGAGCTCGAAGAGGCGGTCCGGGAGGGAGGCGCGCTGTCCGGCGCGCTCTCGGCGACGAAGCAGTTTCCGCCATTCGTCAGCAGTTTGGCGGCCGTGGGTGAGGAATCCGGGACGCTGGCGGCCGCGCTCCTCAACATCGCCTCGACGTATGACCGGGACACCGACCGGCTCCTGAAACTGGCGGTGACGCTCCTGGAGCCGCTCCTCATCGTCGGCGTCGGCGCGCTCGTGATGGTCATCGTCGTCTCCATGCTGCTGCCGGTGTTTGAACTCGGTTTGGTGGCCCAAGAATGAAAGGGGTCAGACCCCTCCCTCAGCATCGACCCTACCAGAGGGGTCTGACCCCGTCTTCTGCGGGCTTTACGCTGGTTGAGATCATGCTGGTGGTCATCATCATCGGGGTGCTGGCGGCGATGGTCGTCCCGCGGTTTGCCGGGCGCACCGAGCAGGCCAAGATCGCCCGCGCCACATCGGACCTCGCCGCCGTCAGCCTGGCGCTCGATCTCTATGAGCTGGACCTGGGCCGCTACCCCGAGAGCCTCGAGGAGGTGGCCGCCAAAGACCCGCCGGCTGATCTCGCTCAAGAAGAGCGGGGACGCTGGAACGGCCCCTACGTGAAGAAGGGACTGCCGAGGGATCCCTGGGGGCGGGCCTATCACTACGCGCGGGAGTCCCAGCATGGCCAGGATTATGACCTCTCGTCGTTCGGACCGGACGGGCATCAGAGCCGCGATGACATCACGAACTGGGAATAAGGCGTTTCTCCTGGTTGAAGCCGTCGTGACCGGTGTCGTCATGGCCACTGGGGTCGCGATGGTCAGCCGCAGCCTGACCACCCCCCTTCACGCGCTGAGGCGGCTGCAGGAGCGCGACACGCTCCTGCGCCTGGCTGACTCCGCGCTCGCCGCGTTGGAGAGCCGCGCCATGTTTGATCCGCCCTTGGCCGTTCGCCACGGCGTCCTCGAGCCGCCCCATGAGCGATATGAGTGGACGTTGCGCATCGCGGGGGAATCCGACGGAGCTGCTCGCGGACTGCCTGAGGACTGCCGGGCTGTCGCGTTGATGCTTCGTGAGATCGCCCCTCCCGCGTCTGGTGTGACGCTCACGAGTCTGTGGCCGCGCGAATGGGTGGAATGAAAGGGGTCAGACCCCTCCCTCATGCGGGGTTCACCTTGGTCGAAGTGCTGATGGCGGCGGTGGTGGCGGCGCTGCTCTTTGCCGGGTTCTCCGCGCCGTTTCGGGGTGCCTGGGTCGTCTGGGCGAGAACCATGGACGGTCTGGAAGGGCTGAGTCAGCAGCGAGCGATGCTGGAGCGCGTCGCGCAGGACCTGACCAATGCGGTGGTGTGGCCGACAGAAGACGGCGCCCAGCCGTCCCTTCAATTCGAGGTGCGGCATCTGCAGCTCTATACGGTTCAACCCGCCCACACGGAAGGCCGGCCGGCACGTCTGTGGCGGGTCGAGTATGCGGTGGAGGAGGCCCCGGACGGCCACGCCCTGGTCCGGCGCACCAGGCCGTTTGGCCCCGCCGCACCGCCCGACGCCATGCAGCGGCTGCTCACCAGGGTCGAGGATGTCCGCTTCCGCTACGGGTCTCCCGATCCGGGTCATCCGACCGGGATCAGGTGGTCCGTGGTGTGGGAGGACGAGCGCACCATGCCGCGCTACGTCGAAGTGACCGTGCAGTCGCCCGGGCGGATGCCGGTCCGCCACCGGCTGCACATTCCCGCTGGAGGCACGGGCCATGAGACGTGAGACGCGGCGCCCGCGGGGCTCCATGCTGGTGGTGAGCCTCTGGCTGCTGGCGGCGCTGGTCGTGCTGGCGGTGTCGTTGGCCGGCTTGCTGTCGACAGAGACGCGCCTCATGCGCTACCGCCTTGCGCGGCTCCAGGCCAGGACGTGGGCCCGAGCCGGGGTGTATCTGGCCATGCAGCGGCTCGGCCGCGATGTCCAGACTGGTGAAGAGGCGTTCGACTGGCTGGGTGATGAGTGGGCGCTGCCTGCGCAGGACCTGCATGTCTCCGGCGGCGTCCTCGCGATCCGGATTGTCGATGAAGAGCGCAAGCTGGACCTGAACGCGGTCAGCGAACAGACGCTCGCAGACTTCCTGGGCCATCCGGCGGCCGCGCGGGCCATTGCGGCGTACCGTCACGACGCGCATCGTCCCCTCGTCGGACTTGAGGAGGTGTGGGAGCTGCCGGACCTGCCGGACGACGAAGAGCTGCGGCAGCGGCTTGCGGCCTCGGCGACCGTGTGGACGTCGGGACGATGGAACATCAACACCGTGACTCGTGACGTGCTGGCGGCTTTCACCCCTGATGGGGGGCTGGTGGATCGGCTGGTGGAGAGCCGCCCGGGTCCGGACGGGCGGCTGGGAACCGCCGATGACTGTCTGGCGGCCACGGCGGGCACTGCGGCGGCAGACCTGGCGTCCTGCGCCGGTGTGGATCCGCACGTCCTGGTCAGCCTGCTGACGCAGCAGCCCTTCGAGGTCCGTTCCTCCGTGTTTCGCATCCTGGTCCGGTCGGCGGTCGAGGCCCTCGGCGTGCAGTATCGCGTGGAGGCCGTGGTGCGCCGCGGCGCAGGGACAGGGGGCGCCGTGGCGGTGGCGGCGCGGCAGCCGTTTCAGATCCTGGCCTGGCGCGAAGGATCAACGCGCTCATGAGACGGATCGTGGTGGAACTGACGCGCACGTCGCTGCGGCTGCTCGACGCGGAAGTGACGGCCCGCGGGCTGCGCGTCCGGCAGCTCAAGATTGAGCCGCTCCAGGGCGAGGCGGCTCCTGAGCTCCTCCAGCGTCTCCTGCAAGGCACGCGGACGAGCCACGCGCAGGCGCTTCTCGTCCTGCCGCGCGAGCAGACCTTCACGCGCACCGTGACCCTCCCCTCCGATGATCCTGACGAGCTGACCGAGATGGTGAGGCTGTCAGAGAAAACCCAATTCCCCTCTCCCACAGACCGCCTCGTGATGGATTTCCAGGTGATCCGCAAAGCCGAAGGGCGAAGCGCCGTGCAGATGGTCGCCTGCCAGCGGGATCTCGTCGAGCGGCAGCTGACGCTGATGCGCCGCACCGGCCTCGAGCCGCAGGCGCTGATTCCCAGCGCCTGGGCGCTGGCCGCGTGGTACCGGTGGGTCGGCCGGTCTCTCCGGCTGTCTGAACCGGTCATGGTCATGAATGTCGATCGGGATCGCACGGACCTGGCGCTGATTCTCGACGGACATGTGGTCGGGAGCCGGAGCCTCGGTCATGGAGAAGCGGAGTGGGCATCCGGCCAGGTGACGGACAGGCTCGGACAGGAGCTGGACCAGACGCTGGCCGGTCTGGGACGCGAGCTTCCCGGCATGGATCTGCGCGCGATCGTGTTGACCGGCGTGGGCCCGTTAGAGACATGGCGGGAATCCCTGACGAAGCGGTTTGCGCTGCCCGTGGTGATCCGGCGCCAGGACGGCTGCGGCGTGCCGCAGCCCGACGGGATGCCGCCGGTGTCGCTGGCGGTGCTGTTCGGATTGTTAGTCGGCGATCCCGGTCGAGCCGTCAACCTCCTGCCGCCGGAGGTCCGGCAGGCCCAGCGCGCTCAGCGCCGTCTCCGGGACCTTGCGGTCACCGGGTCGCTCGCGATCGCGGGCCTCAGCCTGTGTCTGGGCGCGCTGTCGGCTGCGATCAGCCGGCAGCAGCGGATCCAGGCCGTCGTGGCGCAGCGGCTGCAGGAGCAACAGCCGCGGGCGACGTGGGTGGCGCACCGCCAGGGCGACCTGCGGGCGCTGGAGGAGCTCTGGGCTGCCCGCCGGAGGACCGCGGCCGCGTTGGCCGGTCTGCTGGGCGCGGCGCCGGAGGGGATGCGGTTCCAGCACGTGTCGGTTGACCGGGCGCGCCGCGATGAGGCGATGATTCGCGGCCACACCGCGACGCTGGCGGACCTCTTTGGCTACATGCGGCAGGTGGAGCGCCTGGGTCTGTGGCGTTCGGTGACCCTGCGCTCGGCGACGCCGCGCCAGACGCCCGCGCACGCGTTGGTGGAGTTTGAGTTGATGTTGCAAGGGAACTGAGGATGGTCATGCGTCGGTGGTCGTTCAGAGACCGGCAGCGGCTCGTGATGGCGGGCTGCGCCCTTGTGGGATGGGTGTTGGTGTGGCATGTGGGGCGGCCGCTGTGGGCGCAATGGCGGCACCTGAGGGGTGAGCGTACTGCGGTCCAACACCGCATGAGCGAAGCCCGGCAGTTGGCCGCTCGTGCTCCCGCGGTCGAGCGCGCCTGTCAGGACTACCCGGATGCGTGGTCGGACGAATCAGAGGCCGTGCTGCAGCGCGTCTGGATGGAGGAGCTGGATGCGGTGGCGCGCGCCGCGCAGCTCCGCGTGGAGCTCGTTCCCAAACCGGCGCACGTGCAGGGACGCCAGACACAGCTCCACCTGGAAGTGGCGGTGGAAGCCGCCCAAGAGACGCTGCTAGGATTTCTCGACAAGCTCCTGACGGACGCGTCGGCGATCCAAATCGACCGGCTGCAGCTGGTGCCGGCTGCGTCACCGAGCGCCGTGCGGGCGACGCTCGTCCTCAGCAAACTGGTGATGGCGACGAGATGAACGTCCAGAGCCGGACGAGGCGGTCCCGATGCTGGCGGTTCCCCTCCTGGGGACTGCGGGCCGCGCAGGGAGGATTGTGCGGCGTGATCATCACGGCGTGTCTGGCATGGGCGGTCTTGATGGTGTGGCCGATCCCCCAGCCGCTGGCAGCTCATGTGGCATTGGACCGCGTTGACGGACCTCCCGTCGGTCCGCGTCCTGGTCCGCAGGCGGACGCGGCGTGGCCGTCGTTCGCCTCAGCCATCCCGCGTCCGTTGTTCCAGGCCGGCGGATCCTCGTCCTCGGCGACGACGCCCCTGCAGCCCGGTGCGCCATCGCTTGCCGGTAGCACGCTGACGTCGAGATTGAGCGTCAGCGGCGTGGTCCTCGGCGATCCCTCCCAGGCCGTCATCGAGGATGCCCAGACGAAGAAGGCCTATCTGGTCACGGCCGGCCAGCGCTTCCTCGACGGGGTCATGGTCGAGGCGATTCGGACGGATCGCGTGATCCTCGACCTGCAGGGCGAGCGGATTGAGCTGGTCCGCTGACGAGTACGGAGGTGACGATGAAAACTCAGCGGTGGCGATGGGGTCAGACCCCTCAAGAACGACGGTCTCACGTGACGGGGTCTGACGCCATCCTGGCCCTTCTCGTCATCGCAGGTACGCTCGGCGCCTCATCCGCGGGCATGGCCCAGCCGCTCCCGCCGCCCCCGGCTCCCGCGCAGGTGATCTCCCTGGATCTGCGGGGCGTGGACATCCTGGACGTCCTGAAGATGCTCTCGCAGCAAAGCGGATTGAACTTCGTGGCCGGGCGCAACGTGTCGGGACGCGTCACGGTCTTTGTGAAAGACGTGGAGGTCTGGGAGGCGTTCGAGCGGATCGTGGATGCCAACGAGCTGGCCTACGAGCGGCGCGGCGGCATCGTCCATGTGATGACCGCGAGGGACTATGAGCTGTTGTACGGAGACAAATTCCAGGCCCGGACCCACAGCCGCACGCTGACGCCGGCCTCGGCGAAAGCGGTCCAGCTGGCCGCGTTCCTCAATCAGGTCAAATCCGCCATCGGCCGCGTCGCTGTGGACGAAGCGTCCAACACGCTGGTGGTGACCGACAGCCCCTCGCGGCTTGAGGAGATGCAGCGCCTGGTCGAGCAGGTGGACCGGCCCCTGGACACCCGCGTCTATGAGCTCCGCTACGCCGAGGCGGAGAAGCTGAAAGAACGGCTGGAGGGATGGCTCACACCCGGGCTGGGGACGGTGCAGGTGGATGCCAGGACCAACACGCTGATGATGACGGACCTGCCCGAGGTGACGGCGCAGGCCGACCGGCTCGTCCAGGCCTTCGACGTCCAGGATCGGGAAGTGCTGATTGAGGCGAAGATCATGAAAGTGGAGCTCAGCGACGAACAAAGTCTCGGCATCGATTGGCAGCAGACCTTCTCAGGCGTGCGCACCCAGGGCCGGACCAATTTCCGCGTGCTCGCCGACATCGTGGGCGGCGCCGGGACGGGCGCTGCGCTGAAGTATCTGTCCGCCGGCGGGGAGACGGCGGTCGTGATTGAAGCGCTCAAGCAGTTCGGGAAAGTGGAGACGCTGTCCAATCCCCGCATCATGGTGCTGAACGGCCAGGAAGCCAAGATCCTCGTCGGGACGAAGGAAGCGTTTGTGACCGTGACCACGACGGTGCCGACCACCGGGTCGGTGGTGACGTCTCCGCAGATCCAGTTCGTGGACGTCGGGACCAAGCTGTTCGTCACCCCGCGCATCAAGCCGGACGGCCACGTGCAGCTCTCGATCAAGCCCGAGGTCAGCACCGCGAAAGTCGAGACGTTCCAGAGCAACCGCATCCCCATCGTCAGCACGACGGAAGCGCAGACCGTCGTGCTCATCAAGAGCGGCGCCACCCTCATCATCGGCGGGCTGATCGACACCAAGGCCGGCCGGACGCGCTCGCAGATTCCGGTGGTCGGCGATCTGCCGCTGATCGGCGCGGCGTTCCGCAGCCAGGTGGATACGACCAGGAAAACCGAGCTGGTGGTGTTCCTGACCCCGCAGATCGTCTCGACGACCGGCGAGCCGCTCACGACCTTTCAGGGGAACGGTACCGCACCGGTCCCGGTCGGCTATCAGGCGTTGGTCCGGGCCTTGCTCAGCAGCCGCCTGACTCAGCTGTTGGGCCAGGCGTCGCCGGGAGCCGGGGAGGTGCGGCTCGCCTTCGGGTTGGATCGCCGCGGACGGCTCGTGGGGACGCCTGACGTGGCCAGCCCCCAGGGTGAGCCGTTTGTCCAGGCGGGCCGGGAGGCCTTGGGAGCGCTGGAGCCGTTCCCGCCGTTTCCGGAGGGCACGGCCGCGCCGCAGATCCGGCTGCAGTTGACCGTCGAATACCACCCTCAAAAGTGACAGTCACTTTTCCCCGCAAAAGTGACAGTCACTTTTTCGTTGCGCACGGCCACGACTGGTGCTACTCTACTTCGGTTTTAGCCGATGAGTGCGACGAAGAACGAACCGTGGGCGCTGATCCTGGGGGC
Source organism: Candidatus Omnitrophota bacterium (assembly GCA_016192545.1). Classification (GTDB taxonomy): domain Bacteria; phylum Omnitrophota; class Gorgyraeia; order Aquiviventales; family Aquiviventaceae; genus JACPTX01. The sequence continues at coordinate 9,676 of JACPTX010000049.1, forward strand.
CTCCAGCGGTTTCGGGGGGGCGACGTCCCGCGAGCTGGCCCGCCAGGGCTTCCACATCGCCGGCGTCCACCTGGACCGCAAGGCGACCCTCCCCAACGTCGAGCAGATTGTCGCCGACATTACGCAGACCGGCCGCAAGGCGCTCTTCTTCAACGTGAACGCCGCGGACCCTGAGAAGCGCAAGGAAGTCCTCGACCAGCTCGAACCCGCCCTGAAGCACTCCAGCCCGCCCGGCCAGGTGATGGTGGTCATGCATTCGCTGGCCTTCGGGACGCTCAAGCCCTACATCGCCGAGGATCCCAAAGGCGTCGTCGGCCAGGACCAGATGGAGATGACCCTCGACGTCATGGCCCACAGCCTGGTCTACTGGACGCAGGACCTCTTCTTCCGCAAGCTCATCGGCCAGGGCAGCCGCATCTTCGCGATGACGAGTTCCGGCGGCGCGAGGGTGTGGCCCGCCTACGGGGCGGTGTCGGCGGCGAAGGCGGCGCTCGAGTCGCACATGCGCCAGCTCGCGCTGGAGCTGGCGCCCTACGGCATCACCGCGAACACCATCCGGGCGGGGGTCACGGACACGCCGGCGCTCCGGAAGATCCCCGGCAGCGAGCAGATGATGGAATTCGCGAAGCTGAAGAACCCGCACCACCGCCTGACGACGCCTGATGACGTCGCGAAAGCGATCGCAACACTCAGCAACTCCGCCACCCAGTGGGTGACCGGCAACGTGATCGGCGTGGACGGCGGCGAAGACATCATCGGTTGATGCGCGTTCGTAAGCTCGAGCTCTTCGGCTTCAAATCCTTCGCGGTCAACACCACGCTTCACTTCGAGCCCGGCGTCACCGCCATCGTCGGTCCGAACGGTTCCGGGAAATCAAATATTTGCGACGCCATCCGCTGGGTGCTGGGCGAGCACAACCCCCGCGACGTCCGCGCCCCCCGCCTCGAGGACGTCATCTTTAACGGCACCGACGCCAAAGCCCCGCTGTCCATGGCCGAGGTCACGCTCACCATCGACAACGACGCGGGGCTCATGCCGATTGCGTTCAGCGAAGTGCAGATCACGCGGCGGGTCTACCGCTCCGGCGAGAGCGAGTGCCTCATCAACCAGAGCCCCTGCCGCCTGAAAGACATCCAGGAGCTGTTCCTCGGGACCGGGCTGGGGGGCGGGGCCTACGCGATCATCGAGCAGGGGCACATTGATTTGATCCTCTCGTCCAAGCCCGAGGAGCGGCGCGCGGTCTTCGAGGAGGCCAGCGGCATCGCGCGGTACCTCGCGAAGAAGCAGGAGACATTGCGCCGGCTCGACGGCGTCGAGCAGGACCTGGTGCGCGTCGCGGACATCACGCAGGAAGTCCGGCGGCAGCTCTCGGCGCTGGAGCGCCAGGCGGCGAAGGCCCGCCAGTACAAGCAGCAGTGGGAGCAGCTCAAGGGCTGGGAGATGCGCCTGGCCGCCGATGAGCTGCGCGGCGGCCGCACCGCCCACGAGGAGCTGACCCGGCAGGTCGAGGCCTTGACGCGCACGCGAGGGGAGCTGGACGGGCAGCGCCAGCGGTTCCTCGGCTCGCTGGAATCCTGCAACGCCGCGGTCGGCGCCATCACAGGCAAGCTCCAGGGGCTGCGCACGCGCGTCGTCGAGGCCACGAGCCAAATCGAGCAGCACGCCTCGCAGTTGTCGCTCAAGACGCGCTGGGTGGAGGAGCTCGCGCAGCAGCAGCGCCAGCTTGAGGCGGAGGAAGCGCAGCTTGACGGGCGCCTGGAACAGGCGCGGCAGCAGCGCGAGCGGCTCGACGCCCAGCGCGCGGACGTGGACGCCCAGGCCGGCTCGCTGGCTCAGCAGCAGGCGTCCGTTGATGAGGAGCTCTCGGCGATTGAGCGGCTGCTGGCTGAAAGCGCCAAGACGCTGGAAGAGGGGAAGGCGGAGCTGTTCGCCGCGGCCTCCGGGGCGTCGCAGCAGCGCAATGTGCTGGCCGATGTCGCCCTGCGGCTGCAGACCGTCGGCGTGCAGCTCGCCAAGGCGGACGAGCAGCGGCGGAGCGGGCAGGAACGGTCTGACGCGCTGGCCGCGCGGCAGCAGCAGTGGGAGCAGGAACGCCGCGCGCTCGGCGAGCAGCAGGACGCGCTCCAACGCCAGTTGAGCGGGGCCGCCCAGCAGGCCGCGCAGGCGAACGAGCAGCGGTACGCGTTGATGAGCCGGCTGGCGAAAGCCCGACTCAAAGGCTTTCCCGAATCGGTCAACGCCTTGTTGGCCGATCCCCCCGAGGGCGTACTGGGGTTGCTGGTCGAGCTTGAGGCGGCGCTCGACCCGCGGGCGTTCGCCGTCGTCGTCAAGGATCGCCAGGCGCTGCGCCGTTGTCGGGACGTGCTGACGGCTCACCAATTGGATGGGGTGCCGGTGGTCGTGCTCTCCGACATGGCGCCAGCCGAACAACGCGGGGAGCAGCAGGCGGTGGAAGAGCTGGAGGCGCTCGAGCGGGAGACCGCGCAGCTGCAGCAGCATCTGGCGCAGCAGGAGGCGCGGTGGCAGGCGCTGGCGGCCGAGGAAGCGCAGTTGCGGCAGCAGGTCGAGCGGCTGGCTCCCGGCCTCACCAAGCTGGAAGGCCAGTTGACGCAGTTGGCGCACGAGATGAAGCGCGTGCAGGACGAGCTCTCCGCCGCCCGGCAGGATCGCGAGGAATGCTTGCGGCAGCAGCGCGAGCTGGCGGGGTCAGAGGAACAGGCCAAGCGGCTCGTCGCCGACGCCGAGGCGCGCCAGCAGACGCTGGAAGCCCGGCTCAAGGACATCCAGGCCCGCCGCGACGAGGCCGGGCAGCGCCGGCAGCAGCATCTGGTGTCGCGGGCTCAGTGTGATGCCTCGAGGACCGCGCTGGCGGACCGCCGGCACGAGCTGGACGGCCGCATCGCGGAGGCCCAGGCGCAGGAGCAGGACGCCGCCGCGCAGCGCCGGCAGAAGCAGGCCCAGCGGGAAGAGCTGGCGCGCAAGATCGCCGAGCTGACGGCGCAGCTGGACGAGCACCGCGCGCAGATCCCGGCACTGACCGAGAGCCAGACGGCCGCGCAGACGGAGGCGGACCGCGTCGGCGCCGAGCTGCGTGAGGCCGAGACCCGGCGTGATCAGGTGATGCCAGGACTCCTGGCCGTCGAGCAGGAGCTGATGCGGCTGGGCCAGTCGCTGAAAGAACAGGAAGAGCAGTTGACCGAGCGGACCTTCCGCCGGACGCGCATCCTGGAGCGCCTGCGCGAGATTTACCGCATCGAGGAATCCGAGGTGTTGGCCGAGCAGGCGAGCCTGCCGCCGGTGAGCGACGAGGAACGGGAAGGGCTGGCCGCGCAAATCGAGCGCCTGAAGGCGAAGCTGGAGTCCATCGGGCCGGTAAGCCTGGGCTCCGTCGAGGAATACGATGAGCTGAGCAAGCGCCTGGAGTTCCTCCAGACCCAGCAGCAAGACCTCGCGAAGGCGCGGGAGGACCTGCGCCAGACCATCCAGCAGATCAACCGCACCGCGCGGGCGCAGTTCCGCGAGACGTTCGCGAGCATCCAGCGGGAGTTCCAGCACTACTTCACCCGGCTCTTCAACGGCGGCCAGGCGGACCTCATCCTGATGGACGAGGAGGACGTGCTGGAGTCCGGCCTGGACATCGTCGCGCGCCCGCCGGGGAAGCGCCCGCAGAGCATCAGCCTGCTGTCCGGCGGGGAGCGGGCCCTGACCGCC
>JACPTX010000056.1 GCA_016192545.1 Candidatus Omnitrophota bacterium
CTCCCCGGTTCAATCGTGATGACGAGCACGCCGCTCTCCACCGGCAGGCGATGCTGCCGGATGAGCCACTGGGGAATCGGCACGTTCTGCCCGCCCACGCCGAGAGAGCCCCGCCGGATGCGGCCGTCTTTGATGAGCCGCGCCGCCACGAACTGCGCCGTGCGGCTGGGGATGGCGAAGCACAGGCCTTGGGCCGGAAGGATGACGGCGGTATTCACTCCGATCACCTCCCCGCGCGACGTCACGAGCGGGCCGCCGGAATTGCCGGGGTTCAACGCGGCATCCGTTTGAATGACGTCATCAATCAACCGCCCCGAGTTGGAACGGAACGAGCGGCCGACCGCGCTCACCACGCCGGCGGTGACGGTGCAGTGAAAGCCGTACGGGTTGCCGATCGCCACCACCAGCTGGCCGACGCGCAGGGCACGCGAATCGCCCAACGACGCGTGCGCCAGATGCGGCGCGTGGATCCGGATGACCGCGAGATCCGTCTCCGGGTCATCGCCGACGAGGTCGGCCAGCGCGGTCCGGCCGTCCGAGAGCGTGACCTCGATCCCCGCCGCGCCATGCACCACGTGGCTGTTGGTCAGGATGAAGCCGTCCGGCGTGAACAGGAACCCCGAGCCGCCGCCCACCTGTCCCTCCACGGCCCACCGCGAGCGCACCGGCTGCAAGACCTCAATCTTGACCACCGCGGGGCTGACGCGCTCGGCCGCGTCAATGACCGCCCGCGAATAGGCGTCGAGCGCCTGCGCATCAGACACGGACCACCGTTCCCCGATCGTCGTCATGGGACCCCTCCAGTGACACCACTCACCACATCCGTTCAGGAGGCCTGCAGGACCGGCGCGGACTTCCTCCGGCCCTGCAGGTTCCCTGAACCGTTCGACGTTACTTGCCTTCCTGCCAGAGCTGCTGAAGCTTCTCGCGGACGTCGGCCTTCGCCTTGGCCTCGGCCAGCATGGACTGCCACTTCACGCCCATGGCCTCCAGGACCGCGTCGGCCGCCTTGTCCATCTTGGCGCCCCAGGCTTTCTGGATCTTCGCCTTGAGGACGTCAATCTGCGCGGCCTTCATGGCCTGAAAGAACGACCCGCACCACATCGCCGTCGCGCAGGCGATCGGGTCGCCTCCGCACTCCGTCCCGCAGGGACACCGCTCTTCGCAGGAGCCGCTTCCGCAGGACTCCGCTGCAACCTTGGTCTCACAGGAACCGCCTTCACACGTTGATGCCATCTGATCTCACCTCCCTTCTCCATGTTATATACCAACTAGTTGGTACCTACTTGCCCCATAAAAAAGGACGTCCCTACCGTCCGAACAACGCCCGCACATACGCTTTGAAATGCCGGATATTCTGCGCGACGACCTTCATGTTGTTGCGCGCCTTGCCCAGGATGAGGGAGCCCTCCATGACCGCGATGAAGTGCTCCGCCAGCTCCGCAGGATCAAACGCGGTCTTGGGCGGGTGCTGCGCCTTGGCCTCCGCCAGCAGCGTTCCAAACTGCTTGGCCCACGCCGCGAACCCCTCGGCACAGCACTTGCGCATCCCGGGCTGCACGTCGGACAGCTCCTGCGCGAACGTGCCCAGCAGGCATCCCTTCCCCGTGACGGGATCCTGCGAGAGCTTGATCATCCGGTCCAGATAGCGGTAGATCCGTTTGAGGGGGTCGCGCTCGTCAACGCCGCAGCAGGCCTCGTGGAGCCTGGCGCCCTCGGCGCAGAACCGTTCCAGCAGCTCCCGGCCGAGCTGATCCTTGCTCTCAAAATAATGAAAGAAGCACCCCTTCGTCACCTTCGCCGCGTCGCACATCGCTTCGACCGTCGTCGCGGCGAAGCCCTTGGCCAGCATGAGCTCCTGGGCCGCGTCGAGCAGCCGCGTCTTGGTCGGCGAATCGTCCAGCGCGGTTTTCACCATGACATACCTACCAGTTGGTATGTTTATACCAGACCCGCCACCCGCTGTCAAGCCCCCAACTTATGCCGTTGCCATGGGCAGCGTCACCACGGCCGTGGTCCCACGTCCCTCCTCGCTGTCGAGACGGATGAGGCCCCGATGGGCTTCGACGATCGTGCGGCTCACCGCCAGGCCCAGCCCCGTGCCCTGCCCGCGGGGTTTGGTCGTAAAGAACGGCTCGAACAATTTCGACCGCCTGTCCTTTGGAATGCCGCCGCCCGTGTCCGCGATTTCGCACACCAGCGCGGTCTCGCCCGCCTGGAAGAAATCGGTCGCCCGCCGCCCGACGCCGCGGTCGGCCTGCGCCATGGTTTTGGGATACAGGCGGATGGTCAGCGTCCCGCCGTCCGGCATAGCTTGAACGGCGTTGCCGATCAGGTTGACGAAGACCTGGTTCAGGCGCGCCGGATCGGCCAGCGCCGGGGGCAGGTTCGGAGCAAGGTCTTTCACGACGCGGATGTTCGGGATGGGCTGCGCCTGCTGCACCGATGCCAGAGACTCCTCCACGACCGTCCCTAGGTCAGACGGCTTGAGGAGCAATTCCGTCGGGCGCGACAGATCGAGGAGCCCCCGGACAATGAAATCCGACCGGCTGACGGCTTCCTTCATCAGCTGGAGCGTCTCGGCCTGCCTGCCGTCAGATCCGACCTGGGTCTCCAGGTAATTCACCCCCATGAGGATGATCCCTAAGGGATTTTTGAGCTCATGGGAGATGCCGGCTGCCATCTGTCCGAGGGAAGCCAGCTTCTCGGACTGGATGAGCTGGTCCTGCGCATCCCGCAGCTGGTGATAGGCGGTCTGCAGCTCGGTTTGACGCCGTTGGAGTGACTCGGCCATCTCATCGAACGCGCGGGTCAGCTGTCGGTGCTCGCCGCGCCCCGCCCGCAGGCCGGTCCGCGCGCTCAGGTCGCCGGCGGCCAGCCGCTTCGCGGTCTGGACCAACGTCCTCACCGGCCGCAGGATGAACAGCTCCGCAAACACGCCTGTGGCGGCCAGCAGGAAGAGCGTGGCGATTCCCACGAGTATCAGGTTGCGCGTGAGCATCCGATCCGCGCCGGCGAACGCCACGGGGGTCGGGATGCCGATGCTCACATAGAGGCGGGTGCGTGAACCGACTTCCAGGGGCGCAAAGGCGTAGAGGCGCTCGACCCCATCCAGGCCGCGCGTCCGGACGGCGCCTTCATCCCGCCTCGCGAGGATCGTTTTGATGAGCGGCGCCTCAGGAATGGACTGCCCCACCCAGGGCTCCGCCTCTGGGTAGCGGGCCAAAATCGTGCCGTTGTTGTCCACCACCGTCAGCGTCCCGCCAGGAGGCAGCTGGGCATCCGCTTTCAAATTGTTGAGCCACGACAGGTCCAGGGCCGCGAAGACCACCGCGCGCACGTCGCCGGTCTGCTCAAGGACCGGGTAGCCGAAATTGATCGTCCGTCTCTTCGTGATGGCCCCGATCTGATAGTCCCCTCCGGAGAATTGGCGGGTTTCCATGGCGCGCTGGAAATAGGCGCGGTGGGCGGCGTTGACCGGCCCGCTCATGGGCAGACCGCTGCAGACGATGTCGCCGTCCGGCTGAATCACGCCGAAGTTGGCGTAGAGGGGGTACGCCTCCAGGAGCGTGGCGAACAAGGCGCTGCAGGCGGCGGCATCATCGCTCCGCACGGCGGGGAGCTCCGCAAGTGTGATCAGGAGCTGCCGAGCCCCCTCCACGAGCCGCTCTTGCTGGCTGGCGGACAGCCGGGCCAGCCGCAAGGCGTTCGCCTGCACTTCAGCGGCCATCAGCCGGCGCTGCTCAACGGCCGTATACACGAGGAGCCCGCACGGAAACAGGGCCGCGAGCACGACCAGCAAGAGCAGCCGGACCCGCAGGCTTGACGGAAAGATCATACCGCGCATCTCCGTGGTCGGCTCATTCCCCGTGTCCGGCGAACCGCAAGGCCGCGGAGTTGATGCAGTGGCGCTTGCCGGTCGGGGCGGGTCCGTCGTCGAACAGGTGCCCCAGGTGCGCGTCGCAGCGCGCGCAGAGCACCTCGGTGCGGCGCGTGAGCAGACTGCGGTCCTCGGCGTAGCGCACGTTGCGCTCATCCACCGGTTTCCAGTAGCTGGGCCAGCCGGTCCCGGACTCGAACTTCGCGTCAGAGGCGTACAGGTCGGTGCCGCAGCAGACGCACTGGTACACGCCTTGCTCGTGGTGGTTCCAGTATTGGCCGGTGAAAGCGCGCTCGGTCCCCTTCTTGCGCGTCACCTGGTACTGCTCCGGCGTCAGCAGCTTTTGCCATTCCGCATCCGTCTTCACGACTTTGTCCATCAGCACCACTTTCCCGGTTTGCGCATCGAAGACGGGAATCCGCTCCTCGGCCATGACGACGGCGGCCAGCCCCGCGGCGAGGAGGCCGGCGCTCGCCCCGCCCCACCATGATGGGGCGGGGCTAGCGAGCCGTGCGGCGCGTGATTTCCACGGCGGCATAGTCGAGGCCCGGCAGGGCGCGCTTCTTCACCCGGACCGTCACTTCCGGCGTCAGGAACTCGTTGAGCACGACCGCCGCGAGTTCCTCCGCGAGCGTTTCGAGCAGCCGGTAGGGCCTGCGCTGGACGTGCTGCTTGACCGCCGTCACCAGGCGCCCGTAGTCAATCGTCGCGTGCACGTCGTCGCGGGCCGCGGCCTGGGGCACGTCAATCTCCAGCTCCAGGTCGATCCAGATCGGCTGGGGCTTGGCCTGCTCCCAGTCGAACACGCCCAGGCGGCCCTCCGCCGCCAGGTCATGAATGACGAGCTTATCTTTCATGGTTCGACTCGCTCCCGCTCGCTCACCATGACCCTGAGTCCCTCGACCTCGCTCGGGATGGTTCGAGGGATGGTGAGCCCGTCGAACCACAAGGCCGAAGGCCGCGTCGAACGGGTCATCAGGCGTCCGCCGGCTCTCCCAGCAGATCCTTGAGAATCAGATGCAGGTTATGTTCCAGCCCGCCGCCGTAGCCGCTGTGCTCATACACCAGATTCCCGTCCGGGCCCACGATGAACAGGCGGGGGATGCCGCTGACGTGATAGCGGCTCCCAATGTCCCCGTGCTCGTCGAGCAGGATGGGCGCCGTGAACCGGCCGGCCGCCCACCGGCGGACCGGCGGCGGCGATTCCCCCTGGTTGATCAGGAGGACGGTCACGCCGCGATCGCGATACTTTCGATAGATCACCTCAAGCGACGGCAGCGAGAAGCGGCACGGGCCGCACCACGTCGCCCAGAACTCCATGATGACCACCTGCCCGCGCAGCTCCTGGAGGCTCACCGGATCGCCGTCAAGCCGGGGCAGCGTGAAGTCCGGGGCGGGCACATCGCCTTCAACCCGCTGCCAGTCCGGGGAAATGCTCGACTCGCACCCCAGACTCACCAGCAGCATGAGGCCCGCGCACACGCGACCCGGAGTCCGTATGGGGCTCGCCGGCAAGGTGGATTATTCCTCCATCGTCGAGATGTCGCCCGTGGGAAGCCCTTGATCCCACGCTCTCAGGACGCGGCGCATGATTTTGCCGGAGCGCGTCTTGGGCACTTTCTCGACGAAGTCGATCTCGCGGGGCGCGGCGTGCGCGGCAAGATTGTTTTTCACGAAATCCGCGATGTCCTTCTTCAACTGCTCGGAGGGCTGATGGCCTTTGCGCAGCGCGATGAACGCCTTGATGATCTGGCCGCGGACCTGGTCGGGCTTGCCGATGACGCCGGCCTCGGCCACCGCCGGGTGGGCGACCAGGGCGCTTTCCACTTCGAACGGGCCGACCCGCTCGCCGGACGTCTTGATGACGTCATCGGCCCGGCCCTGGTACCAGAGGTAGCCGTCGGCGTCCTTGATGGCGGAATCCCCGCTCACGTACCAGCCGGGGATGCGGAAATACTCCTGATACTTGGCGGGGTTC
>JACPTX010000051.1 GCA_016192545.1 Candidatus Omnitrophota bacterium
CGCACGACAACCCCCGCTGGGCGTGGATGTCGTTGGCGAACAGGGCGGCCGGGCCGCGCGCCTCGCCCTCCATCTGGCGGTGGCACTCGACGCAGCTGTTCGATGGCGGCTCAGCCCTCGCCAGGCCGGGCGCCAGCGCCAGGCTGGCCATGAGACTGAGGCGTGTTAATGCGCGTGCGGTGTCACCCATGCGGCGTACCCTGTCATCCCGAGGATATACGAGACTGCGGCGATCCCGGCCGCCCACACCACCCACGAGGCCCTGCCCTTCCGGGCGGGCCGGTCCAGCCACGGCACCAGCACGAGCACGGCACCGGCCGCCCCTGTGAGCCCCACCGCGATCAACTCGCCCTCGATGCCGAACACATGACCCGGAAACAGCTTCAGCGTCTGGAACATCCAGAGGAAGTACCACTCGGGCTGGATCCCGACCGGCGTCGGCGCGAAGGGATCCGCCTTCGTGCCACGCGACCACGTCGCGCAGCAGGAAGTTGGGGAAAAAAGGCCTGGACCGGTCGTCCGTCACCGAGAGGGGCTTGCTCATCCCCTGGAGCTGAATCATCACGAGATGGACCGCCAGGAGGGCGAGGAGCCCGGCCGGCAGCACCGCGATATGGAACCAGAAAAATCTCGTGAGCGTGACGTCCCCGACGTCGCTGCCGCCGCGAAGAATCATCTGCATGACCGGCCCCACGACGGGCACGACCCCGGCGATCTCCGTGCCCACCTTCGTCGCAAAGAACGCCAGGGTGTTCCACGGCAGGAGATAGCCGGTGAAGCCGAATCCCAGCAAGAGGAAGAAGAGGAGCACCCCGGTGACCCAGGTGAGCTCGCGCGGCGGGCGGTACGCCTTTAGGAAAAACGTGCTGGCCAGGTGCACCATGGCGCAGAGGATCACGAGGTTCGCCGCCCACGCGTGGACGCTCCGGATGAGCCATCCGAACTCGACCTTCGTCATGATGAAGCGGATGGACTCGAACGCCTCCTGCGCGGAGGGACGGTAATACAACAGGAGCAGGAGACCGCTGGCGAGCTGAATGCCGATGAGCACGAGGGTCATCCCGCCCCAGTAGTACCAGACGCTGTGGCGGTGGAGGGGGACGGTCTTGTGGGTGGCCAGCTCAGCCAACCCGCCGAACTGGTAGCGCTCGCGGAGGAAGGCGCGCAGCCGTTCGATGAGGGCCATCGGCCTCAGGCGGGTTTGGAGACGATGATCTCCTCACCCCGCACGTTCACCTGGAAGGCCTCCAGGGGCCGCGGGGGCGGACCGGAGATGACCTGGCCGTTGAGGTCGAACTTGCCGTTGTGGCACGCGCACCAGATGACGCTGACCTGAGGGTCGTACTGGACGGTGCAGTTGAGGTGGGTGCACACGGCAGAAAACGCTTTGAGCTCGCCTTGGGGCGTATGGATGAGAATCCCGGGACGGTTGCCGAATCGAAAGACCTTTGCGCTGTTTGTCGCCACTTCCCCGATCTGAGCGGCCACGACGTTTGACACTGACGATTCCGCGCCGCGAGGGGGGTAGAGATACCGCACGATGGGATAGAGCGCGGCGCCGAGGAACGCGAGGACGCCTCCCTTGAGCAGGAACCGCAAGAAGGCTCGCCGGCTAATCGGCTGCGCTGGACACATCAGACGCGTTGCGCCACGCTGCATCCGGCCTGCCCTCGAGCGCCCGGTGGACACTCATCGTCGACCATCATACCATAATGATTACCAGAGCTTGGCGGCTTCTTCCTCAAGACCGGCATAGAGCTCCTGGTAGCGGTCCGGGTATTGCTGTTGAAACTCTTCAAGCAGGCGCTCCCGGAACGCCTCGAACTCCTCCCGCCGGTCAAGCTTGCGCACCTGGGAGTCGTGGACGAGGAACTCCCAGAGCTGCCTGGCCTCCGAGCCGTTGATCTGGCTGCCGGGTTTGTGCCACATCACCCTGACGTAGTGCTCCCAGAACGCGGGACTGGCCCATTGGGAATTGACGGCTCGAGCCAGGGTATGGCACCGGGAGCACCTCCGCGCGAACAGGGCATACGAGCGCTGCATCTGCGGCGGATAGCCGGACACGTCAATCTCATCCGGACCTAGGTCGTTGGCGTACGGCCGCTTCGCGGCTTCCTGGATCTGCTCCTGCGTCCGCTGTTCGTCCGGCGACGGCTCTTGGGCGCCGAGGGGCGGCACCCCCCACGCCGTCAGCGCGATCAGCAGGGGCGCCGCCAGCCACCGGCGCATGCCTCGCCGCGGCATTAGCGAGACCACTCCCAGGCCGTCTTCGTTGCAGGCGCCGGCGGCGCCTCGCCCTCAGGCAGATAGGTTGTGAGCCGCTCCACGGTGTCCTGGATTCCCCGCTGCCGGCCCTCCTCCACCTCCCAGACCGAAATGATCGGAAACACCTTGGCGAAGAGCGTGTACAGCAGGAGGAACGCCGCAAAGGCCCCCGCGGTGATCGCTCCCTCCACCCACGTCGGCGTATAGCCGCTGGTGGGAACGGGCAGCCGCGGGTTGATGAGCGAAGGCACGACGATGATGAACCGCTCCAGCCACATGCCGACGAGGATGGTGCTCGAGGCCACCACCATGCCCGGAATCGTGCGGGTGGCGGGCAGGCTCAGGATGACGAGGGGAATGGCGAAACAACAGGCCGCCATGGTCCAGAAGTAGGGCGCGTAGGGCCCGGAGAGCTTGGCCCAGAAAATCGTCATCTCATCCGGCTCATGTCCGTAGAATGTGGTGAGGTACTCCGCAAAGGTGAAGTAGGTCCACAGGCACGTCATCACCAGCAGGAGGAGGCCGAGGTTCTTGAAGTGGACCGGCTTGAGGTACGCCTCCAGCCGGTAGGTCTTGCGCAGCACCGCCATCGCGAGGATCAGGGCGGCGATCCCGGAGTAGATCGCGCCCACGACAAAATACGGGCCGAAAATGGTGCTATGCCACATCGGCTGAACGGTCATGGCGAAGACCCAGGAGACGACCGTGTGGACCGAGACGGCGATGGGGATGACGACGACCGCCAGCACGGCGATCGCCAGCTCCAGCCGGTGCCGCTCGTTCGGCGTGCCCCGCCAGCCCAGCGCCAGGGCACCGTAGAACCATCGCCGCCGCGGCAGCCGGTCTCTGAGGAGCGCGATGTCCGGAATGAGCGGCAGGTAGAGATAGCAGATGCTGGCTGTCACATAGGTGGTGATGCTCGTGACGTCCCACAGCAGGGGGGAGCGGAAATTGGGATGCAGGAAGACGTTGAGCGCCCGGTCCGGGCGCCCGAGATCCATGATGATGTTGCCCGCCCCGATAAACAGGACCAGGACGGTGATCGTCTCCGCCATGCGCGTGATCGGCCTCCGCCATTCGGCCTGGCAGAGGCGCAGGATCGCCGAGATCAGCGTCCCGGCATGGCTGATGCCGATGAAGAATACGAAGTTGGTGATGTAGATGCCCCAGAACACCGGGCGGTTCAGGCCGGTCACGACGAGGCCGTCGCGAAGCTGGTGCACCCAGGCATAGGCCGCGAAGCCGATGACGGCCAGCAGGAATCCGACGAGCAGGAAAAATGGCCTCGAAAACCGGGTCATCGAGGCGATCAGGTCGGCTTCGAGGTCCCGCGGCTGCGCCATCGTCAGGCCTCAGCGAGGTAGGTCACTTTGGGTCGCGTCCCCAACTCTTCCTGCAACAGCGAGCGGCGGGGGCTCCGCCCCAGCTGCGACGCCGCGCTGTTCGGCTCGTCGAGATCGCCGAAGGCAATGGCTCGGGCGGGGCAGACCTGCATGCACGCCGGCACATAGTCCCCCTCGCGCAGGGTCCGTCCGTCGCTGGCGGCCTGCTCCTTCGCCCGGATGAGCCGGTGGTGGCAAAAGGTGCATTTCTCGGTGACGCCCTTGGGGCGCACCGACACATCGGGGTTGTGCATGGCCTCCATCGGCGCGGGCCAGGTGGGCGTCGACCAGTTGAAGAACTTGCAGGTGTAGGGACAGGCGTTGACGCAGTAGCGGCAGCCGATGCACCGGGGATAGATTTGGGCGACCAACCCTTCCGGATTTTTGTACGTGGCAAAGACCGGGCAGACCGGGGTGCAGGGCGGCCGATCGCAGTGCTGGCACGGGACGGGCATGAGGCGCTGGCGCACCGCCGGGTATTCCCCCTCTGTTGAGGGGAGCAGCGTCATCCACTCGATGATGCGCCCGGCCCGATGCGCCTCGGGACTCGGCAGCGGCTGGTTGTTCTCCGCCCAGCAGGCGACCACGCAGGCCTGGCAGCCCGTGCACCGATCCAGGTCGATCACCATCCCCCACCGGTGCGGGCGAGCCGCGACGGCTTGCCCAGGCGCCTGACGGACCGACGCCTCGGCCTTCGACAGACGTCGAAAGAGCGCGAGCGACGCCGCGGCCGCCAGGGCCCGGGCGAGGAACGAGCGTCGAGAATAGGCTAGGCCTTCCATACCTTCACCAGCGTCCCTTGCCAGAACGGCTGCCCGGTTTGCTCATCCAGCCGGCGGCCAACCAGATGAGCCGGATTGGCGCCGATGTCCTTGGCCCAGCGGCCGCACGCCAGATGGCCAAGCCCAAGGGGCATGGCGACCACGCCTGGCACCACGCCTTCACACCAGCGGGCCGTGGCCTCCACCTTCCCATGAAGCGATGCGATCCAGATCCGCTCGCCATCGCGGATGCCGAACTGCCGGGCCGTGCTCGGGTGGAGTTCCGCCCACGTCTCCCACGCCTCGGAGAGGTGGCGGCCGGCGATCTGCTGCAGGAACGGCAGATGCGCGCCGGTCCCCGCAAGGAAGGCCAGGGGCGAGTAGAGATAGAGCTGTAGGGGAGCGTGCTGCGCCTCGCCACCACCGGCCTCCGCCGAAGCCGTTTCGAGGAGGGTCGTCATGGCGTCCGGGAACAACTCCAGCCGTCCGGACGGCGTGCGAAACTCAGCCCACGGGGCGTCTTCCGCGGGCCAGACCGCTCCCCCGCCCAACCGTAGACGCTCCAGCAGCCCCTCGCCGCTCGTTGGAGGCTTGTCCGCCTCTCGCATCGTCTCGCTCGACCACCTGATCGGCGGAAGCGGCGTCCCGGACTTCGTCTCGTAGAGCGCCTGCGCCCGCTCCTTGACGAGCGGCTCCACCGAATCCCAGGGGAACGCGCCCGCCACGGGCGGGCCGAGCGCGCGGGCCAGCTGGAGGATCACCTCCTCCAACGCCCGGGCTGCTCCGCGCGGCGGCACCACCGGAGGGGTGATGTTCACCGCCGCGCGGCCGTCGCTGGTGCAGACGGACGCGAACTGCCACTGCTCCAGCGCGGTCGCCAGCGGCAGCACGAGGTCCGCGTGGAGCGCCGTCTCATCAAGCATCGACGCGAAGCTCACGATGAACGGCATCCGGCCCAAGGCCTCGACCCACCGCGAGGGCGATGGGCTGATGAAGCAGGGGTTGGCCTGGTGGACGCAGAGGATCTCGATGGGCGCCTCGGTCCCATCGAGAAGGTGTTCGGGCAGCCGTTCGGCGTGCGCCAGCCGCTGGGCCTGCAGGCCCCGCTCGGCGACGTCATCGCGCGCCGGCTCGGGAGGCAGCGAGAGCCCCGGCGGCTCCCAGCGCCGCAGGACGCCGCCGCGCGCATCGAGGTTCCCCACCAATCCGTTCAGGCTCATGACGGCCCATTGGGTCATCAGATCCGCCCGCGCTCCCACGGCGAGGCCCCGTCTCAGGCCGAACTCCTTCGCCAGGCGCTGGATGGTTTCCGGAGGAACGCCCGTCCGCTCCGCCACCGCCTCCGGATCGGCGCGGGAGGCGACGAAGCGCGCGAAGGGCTCCAATCCGACGCTGTTCTGCGCCAGCTGATCATGGATGAGCCGCTCGCGGATCAGCACGTGCGCGATCCCCAGGGCGAGCCACCCGTCCTGCCCAGGCCGAATGGGGATCCACTCGTCACTCTTCGCCGCCGTCATGGAGAGCCGCGGTTCCACCTGGACGATGCGCGCCCGCCGATCGCTGCGGCCCTGGCGAAGCCACCCGTATGCGCGCGAGGCTTCCACCGGCGAGGGATAGGCCTGAAGCCAGTCAAGGCCGAAGGAGAGGAGCAGGTTGGCCTGCGCGAGATCGTAGAGCGGCTCGCCCTCCCGATCCACCATCAGTCGAAATGCCTCGGCTGGCAGCTCTCCGGCCGGCGGGCTCAAGACAAGATCGTGCGGGGATCCCCACGCGCGCAGGAAACGCTGGATGAGCTGCCGGCCGAGACTCCGGGAGGGACCGCTCAGCCAAGCCAAGCGCTGCGGCTCGCCGCGCTGGCGAAGCCCGCGAAGGCGGTCCACGAGCAACGGCATCGCCTCCTCCCACGCCACCGGCTCGAAGCGGCCCTCACCCCGCTCGCCCACCCGCCGCAGCGGCTGGAGGAGGCGATCCGGATGGTAGAGCTCGGTGAGGCCTGCGGCACCTCGCGGACAGAGGGCGCCCTGATTGACCGGATGGGCGGGAAGCCCCTCCAGCTTCACGACTCGGCCTTGCACCACGCGCGCCGCGACGCCGCAGCCGGCCGGACACAGTTGACAGACGGAAGGCGCCCACTGCTCCGGCGCCCTCGGCAACAGCTCTTCGTCCGCGGCGGGAGGCGGCAAGCCCAGCAGCCGATACTTGATGAGATCCTCCACGGCCCCTGCGGTGGTCGCGATGAGGCCGGTCAGTCCAAGAAAGGCGCGCCGGGTCAGTTCCATCGACGTGGTGGCTCCGGGGCGCCGCCGGCCTGCTGGGCCAGGAAGCGGTCAATGGCCTGGATGACCAGCCGGCTCTTTGGCAGCGATTCACCCCGCTCCCACCGGTTCAGGCTGGAGTACGCGACCCCCAATTGATGGGCGCAATACTCCTGCGACCACCCCCTGGCTCGACGGAGGGCCGTCACCTGTTTAATGGCGCGTTTCAGCCGCGTCGTCTGCGTATCCATCTGCATAGCATAAGATACAACACATGGGCATCAGAAAAACATGACATACGTCATACAGGATGGCGGCGCGCCCGCGCACGCGGCTACCGATGGCAGGCGAGGCAGTCGGTGGTGACCTGCCGCTGCCGATGGCACTCCAGGCAGCGGTCCATCGTGAGGGGAGCGGCCTGGCGGACGACGGGGGCCGTCACTTGGCTCAGGTCCCCGTGGCAGAGGGCGCAGTCAAGTTGCGCGAGCGTCACGTGGCGCCGGTGCGAGAAATACGCGTGCCCGGGCACCCGGTAGACCTGCTTCCAGGGGATCTCCTCGCCGCGCGCGGCCACCTGCTCCAGCTGCGGCCCGACTCGGTCCAGCACCGGCGTCTGGACGCCGACCGCCGCGTGGCAGTCCACGCAGTCCGTGACCGCCGGGACGCCGGCGAAGGTCTCCGTTTCGGCCTGCGCATGGCAGGTCACGCAGGTGAGCCCCGCCGCGAGATGCTTCTGGTGGTTGAACGGGATGAGCGGCTGGACCGCCTGAGGGCGCTGGCTGGCGCGCTCGCGCATCGCGTAGAACGTCGTGCCCGCGAGGACCGCCAGGGCGACCAGCAGCAGGAGGCGCTCCCTCATGTCGTCGGCCGAGAGGAGGCGCTAGGACGTGGTGGCGTGAGGTGGAGGGGGGCTCTTCGGAACACCTTGCGCAAGCGCCGTGAGGCCGGTCATCGCTCCCAGGTTCATGGTCTCCACGGCACTGGAAGGCACGATGATGATGGTGGAGCTCTGACGCATGCCCTCCAGCAGGATGTTCATGGCGCGCAGGTGCAGGGCCGTCGGGTTCTCCGCGTACGCGCGGGAGGCTTCTTCGAAGCTGCGGGCCACCTGGCGCTCCGAGTCTCCCAGGATGATCCGCGCCTGCCGTTCGCGCTCGGCCTGGGCCTGCATCGACATCGCGTTCTGGAGCGCCTCGGGGATCTTCACGTCCCGGATCTCGACGGACAGGGCCTTGATGCCCCACGGCTCGGTGCGGTGGTCGATCGTCTCGCACAGCAGCACGTCAATCTTGTCCCTTCCGATGAGCATCTCCGCCAGGTCCGTCTTGCCGATCACGTCCCGCAGGGCGGTTTGCGAGGCCCAGGCGATCGCCTCGCGGTAATTCTCGACTTCCAGCGCCGCTTTGATCGAGTCCACCACCCGCCAGAACAGCACGGCGTCCACGTCAACCGGCACGCTGTCCTTCGTCAAGGTCTGCTCGGCGGCGAATGGTGTGGTGATGGTCCGCAGGTCGATCCAGTGGGAGATGGCGTCGAGGATCGGCACGATCAGGAAGAACCCGGGCCCCTTGAGCCGGTGGAACCTTCCCAACCGCAAGACCACCGCCTTCTGCCACTGCTGGGCCACGCGGATCGCCGGGCTCAGCAGCAGCCCGACGGCGACCATGCCCACCGTCACCCACGGATTCCCGGTCGCCGCCCCTCCGACGAAGCCTACGGCGACGAGTGCGAGAAAGAGCAGGATCGCCAATGGGTGCGTCCCCATGATCGCTTGCCTCCTTCGTCAGAATTGCTGAGTCACCTCAAGCCAGATCACGTGGGCGGTATAGTCGCCGGACTCGACGTTCTCGTTGGGGTTGTAGGTGTAGAGCGCGTAGTCAAGCCCGAGCGACGTCTGGTCACTCGGCGACCATGCGATTCCTGTCGTGAGGTCAAGCCGGTGGAAATCCGCCCCGAACGGCATCCCGGTGTCGGCGAAGTCATTGAAGTTCTGCGCCCGGGAATAGAGGAGCGAGCTGGTCCACGTCAGGTTCGGCTTGGGCGCGTAGTCCGCGCTGAAGAGCCAGCTCGAAACGTCGGCGTTGAACGTCGGGATGTTGGAGGGCGTCGAGGCATACCGGGCCGGCGTCGTGGTCGCGGCGTTCTGCCGGGAAAACGACGCCGTCGTCACCAGTTCTTTCAGCGGCTGCAGCGTCACGTCGTAGGTGTAGATGTGGGAGCGCGTGCCCGTCTTCACGGTGTCCTGCGATTCCGCCCGCGTGCTGTAATCGTCGTCGCGGTACTGGTAGCGGACGGAGGACCGGAACCACCGGCACGGCCGGAGGGTAAAGCGCGTGACGAACTCGTTGGTGTGGATGTTCTGCTCGTCAATGAACGCCGACCGGGCCCCGCTCGCCACGGTCTCCCGCTGGTCGTCGTAGTCGTTGTTGTTGACCCGCCGGCGCACGTGCGCCGTGAGATCCAGGAACGGCCAGGGGCTGCTGCGCCCGCCGAGCGTCCAGACGCCCCGGCGCACGTCCGTGACCGTCTCGCGCATGAAGACCTCGGTGGCCACCGCGTCATTCCCCGTGTCCGGGCCGTCGAGGCTCTGGCGGTCCTCCCGCATGAGCACCCGGGACTGCTCGAATTCCAGCTCCGTATAGAGCGCCGTCCGGGGAAGGCCGGTGAAGCGCAACGAGAACCCCTCCCCCCACCGCGCCGCCTTCGTGTCCGTCAGGTTCGCCTCCGTGTGATCCACCACCAGGTCGAAGGCCTCCGGGGACGTGACGTATTCCGAGTAGGCGGGATAGGTGGAGTTGCTTTGCCGTTTGATGACCTCGGACTTCAGCTTGGTGCCGAAGGACAGCGATTCCCCCAGCTGCGTCGTCAGGTTCCCCACCCAGGTGTGCGAGTCATAGTCGTTGTCTGCCCGCGAGTCGAACTTGTTCTCGGCGCGCGAAAAGTTCGTGACGACGCCGGCGGCGTTCATCTCGATCAGGGTTTCATACTCGCGGCTGTCCAGGTGCGCGAAGTGGTAGCCCGTCGACAGGAACACCTTCTCGTTCAGGAAATGGCGCTCGGCCCCCAGGGTCGTGGTCATGAGGGTTGACTCCGGCGCCTGGTCCTGGGTGCGCATCAGCGACTCCGAGGCGGTGGCGTTCGTCGAGCGGTACACTTCATGCCGGACGGTCTCCGAGCGCGCGAACTCCCACCGCTGCTCCCCGCGCAAGGCGAATCCCGCGAGCTCGTGGTTGGCCGTGAGCGCGAAGGCATCCACAATCTCGTCAATGTCCTGCCACGAGGGGCCGATCTTCCTGGCTTCCCCGGCCTCGGTCACGGACGTCCACGTCAGGCGGGATTTGGCCCCGTCCTTGAATTCCCGCTCATAGGCGAACGACAATTCCGGCCACCCTTCCAGCGTCAGGCCGGTTTCCACACCCAACTTCCCGATGTCCAGCGCCAGGTCTTCATCGGCATCAATAGTCTGGAAGGTCGAAAAACGCCGATGGGTCCCGCCATTGCCGTCGAAGTATTTGCGGAACTCGGAATACTCCAGATTGAAGAAGCCGAGCGTATCCTTCTTGAGTTCCACATCCGTTCCGAAGTCATTCTGGCTTGGGAACGCATGCCCTTCAGCGGAGAGGAACGTGCCATCAGGCAGGGTGTGCCGGAACAGGAACTCCTTCACCCCGCCTGCGTAGCCCTCTTTCATCCAGTGGTGGGCGCGGAATTTTTCGACGTCGCCGTCCACGAAGGCATAGCGCATCGGCACCAGCGCCACGGCGACTTCCGGGTCCGCGGCCTCCACCCCACCAGGCCAGCACCAAAACCCGCCGGCCGCCACCATGGCCAGGACCGTCACGCGTCGCATGGCTCGCATTGTCCGCCTCCCGGGTTAATAGCGCAGGTGCTCGTCAAAGTTCGACCCGTGCGGGGCCGTATGACAGCCCGCGCTGAAACACGTCCCCTGATTCAGCCGGCCCGAATGGCTCGACCCCCCGATCGTCGGGAAGTTGGTCTGGGTATGGCAGCGCAGGCAGAGGTTGACATCCCGCACCAGCAGCATCTTTTCGTGAATCGAGCCGTGGACCTTATGGCAGGTCGTGCAACCCTCCCGCAGCGCCTCGTGTTCCCACACGAACGGCCCGCGCTGCTCCTTGTGGCATCGGAAGCACGCCTCATTGATGTCTTTCAGCGACGTGGCGGACCACGGCCGGACGTCCGGGGCGTGGGCGTTGTGGCAATCCGCGCAACTCATCTTGCCCTCAAGCAGCGGGTGGTGGTAGGGCAATCGAAACTCCGCTTTCTTATCTAAATGGCAAGCGAAGCAGGTGCTGGGGTCTTTGCGCGGATTAATGATGCCGCCCACCCCGCGGCCTCCCCCGGCCTCGACGTGCAGGCTGCCGGGCCCGTGGCACATCTCACAGCCCTGCCCTTTGACGTTCTCGTCGGTAATCCTGATCCTGGCGTGGGTCGACTGCTGGAACTCTTGGTACTTCTTTTCGTGGCATGCCCGGCAGGTTTCCGTGCCGACGTATTCGGCTTCCGGTGGCTCGACCGGCTTGGCGGACTCCTCGGCGGACTCGGCCCATGCCTCAGGCGCGACTAACCGACTGAGATACGCTTGCAACTGGCCTGCGGCATCGGGTGACTGCCGCGAAGAGTGCGGAGGGCTTTCTTCGACGTCGTTCTTCTTGATCGGCGCGACACCCGCCGGCACAGAC
>JACPTX010000060.1 GCA_016192545.1 Candidatus Omnitrophota bacterium
CGCCTGCCTCCTGATGACCGTCGCCTGCTACTACTTCTATGCGCTCAACTCGCTCCACATCGGCACGCTTTCCTTCGACATCCTGCTCGTCACGCTCTCCCTGATGTGGATCACGAGCTGCCACGGCGACTGGCTCTCGGTCGACAGCCTCCTCCGCGGCGACCTCCTGGCCTACAAGCGCCCGCGCCCGTTCTTCATTCAGCGGCTCCTCCAACTGCAGATCGCCTGGACGTTCTTCTACACCGCCCTGAGCAAGATCACCGCCAGCGGCAACTGGCTCACGGACAACCCCTACTACTACCTCATGCGCTATCCGGAGCTGGGCGTCGTCAAACAGTTCCCATTCCGCGAGTTCCTGGCCCAGCAGCCCCAGCTCTGCTATGCCATCGGGCTGGGGATCATCGCGGCGGAGTTTTCCCTGCCCTTCCTGTGGTTCATCCGCAAGACGCGCCCGGCCGCGCTGACCCTCGGCATCTTCTTCCACTTCCTGCTGCTCGCCACGCTGCACGTGCCGACGATCTTCTTCTTCCTGTTCCCACCGCAACTGCTGCTGTTCGTCGAGCCGGAGACCATGGTGCGGTGGATCGAGCGGAGGCGCGAGGAGGCCGCCAGCCGGGGCCGCGCGAAGCTGCTCTACGACGGCGGCTGCGGGTTCTGCCTGGCGAGCGTCAGGCGGCTGGCGGTGCTGGACGTCTTCGGGGCGATCGAGCTGCTGGATTTCCACGAGGTGCCCAACCTCGCCGCGCTGCACCGGGACCTCACGCCGCAGCGCTGCCACAGCCGGATGCAGCTCGTGGAGCTCTCAGGGCGCTTGTCGGAAGGATTCCTGGCGTTCCGCCGGATGAGTCTGAGGATTCCCCTGCTCTGGCCGGCGGCGCCCCTGCTGTACCTGCCGGGCGCGGGATGGGTGGGCCGGCGGGTGTACGACTGGGTGGCGGCGCGCCGGTTCCTCTTCCACCGCGGCCGCGCTTGCGCCACCAACCGATGCGCGACCGAGCTTCAGAAGGGGTCTGACCCCTTTTTTTCCTCGAACACTTGATCCTGGAAGACAAAGAGGGCGGCGTCGTTCCAGGCGTCGGGCGGCAGGCCGGCTTTCTGACTCGCGAGCTGCTCTAAGAACTCCCGGCGGGTCCAGCTGGTTTCCTGCCACACTTGCGGGAGGAACACCCCGTTGCGTCCGTCTTTCTCCAACACCACGCCGTCCCGGCCCGCGACAATCTCTCCCGCGTCCTGAATCCACTGCGGGCGGCTGAGGACTGAGACTTCCACGGTGATGTCGTCCAGTTCCTCGGCGGTGAGCGGGCTGAAGCGGCTGTCTCGAAACGCCGCGTCAAGCGCAACGGCGGGCAAGAGCGCGGCCATCGCAACCGCCTCGTTCCGGATGCGGCCGATGCAGCCGCGCAACTGGCCGTGGCGGCGCAAGGTCACGAACATCCCGCGCGGCTGGGACAATTCCGGATGCTGGTCGAGCGCCACAGGGGCGGCGGCGCTCGACGGGCTCAGCCTGGCCTTGAGGGTCTGGCGCGCCGCCAGCACCAGCGCCTGCCCTGCCTCGTCTGAAATCCGGTCCCCGGACGAGACCGGCGGGCGCTCGTACATCCCGACCGACGCATAGCCGACCACTCGGCTCTTGTCGCCGCTCGTGTCCCCGGAGTTCGCGTAGAGCAGCAGGCGGCGCTCCAGATGCCCCAGCCGGTCCGAGAGCAACAGGCCCGCGGTAATCGGCCCGCGCCCGCAGGCCTCCAACGTCCCGAGCGAGAAGAGCCGATGGACCGCCTGCGGGGTTTCGAACACCATCGCATTGACCGTCACTTCGTCCCGCCGCAAGGCCTGCTCGTAGGTCAGGTAATGCGAGAGATCCGTGCTGAACACGAACAGGTAGTCGCCGCGCGCAGCCAGCCTCGCCAGCGCCTCGGCCAGCGCCTCGGCATCCGCACGCGCCTGGCTGCCCATGAGCATCGGCACGACCTTGAGGTCCTGCAGCGCCACCTGCAGGAACGGCAGCATGACCTCCATCGAGTGTTCCTGGCTGTCATGCACCGATTCGAGGTGGGTGATGGTCGGCTGGGTCTTCAGGAACGCGGCCGCGTCCAGGTCAATCGGAATCGCGCCCAGCGGCGTCTGGTAGGCCTCGCGGTCATCCACCGAGGTGCCGTCAAACTGCTCGCGGTGCGCAAACCCGACGACCACCACGCCGTCGTAGCGGCGTCCCTGCGCCTCGCGGAACGCGCGGGCCGCGACGATGCCGGAGAACCGATACCCCGCGTGCGGGCTGATGAGGATGCGGGGCTTCTGCGTACTGAGAGCAGGCGCCGGGTGCCGGTCGAGGAGCTGCGTGACGAGCGCGCGCAGCTCGGCCGGGTCGGCCGGGTAAAACGCGCCGGCGACCCGGGCCTGCCGCGGTTCGGCGCCGGCAAGTGTCGGCAGCAACAGGAACGCGGCGAGGAGGAGCGAGGCCTGACGGCTCATGTGCGAGGCAATCCCAAGATTCGAAGCGGATCCTTGGACGATAACTCGACGACTAACCGATCACCGAAGGCCAGCGGATGGCGGACATGCGGCCCGTCCACGAAGACCGCGCCCTCCCGCATGAGCCAGGTCAGCCCGATGGACGCACCCATCGGCAGCACCCCGCCGGTGAGGCGGGCCCGGCTGAGGCGCCCCCGGTAGAGCTCGCGCGGGCGGTACTGGAACCGTTTCGCGGTCCAGGGGACCCGCTTCCCGCCTGCCGCGAGGATGGCGCTGCTGGAGCCGGCCGCAGTGGCGATCCACACGCCTGAGCTTTTCTGCGCTTCCTCGCGCGCGCCGATCGTGAGCCGATAGCGGCTCATCGTGGCCGGATCGTCATGCGCGATGAGGACGTCGTTGAGCGCCAGGGGTGAGAGGCGGCGCCCGTGACACGTGACCTGAAGCCGCTGGAGCGCGGAGGCGCGCAGCCGGCCCGCGAGGGCGCGCCGCATCAGGGGCACGAAGGTCTGGCGCGTGGCGGCGCAGAAGACCGCCTCGCTGCGCTGGGGGTCGGAGTTCACGCCCAGGATGGGTGCGCGGCGCACCACGTGGGAGGCCTGCAGCAGCGTGCCGTCCCCCCCGACGGAAATCACCAGGTCGGCGCGCGCGCCGGTCCGCAGGTCGGCGCGGTAGACGAACTCCGCCTTGACGCCGAGTGCGCGCAGGCTCTGGGCGACGACGTCCAGGGTGGCCTGATGGACCTCATGCGCCTGGCGGATGTCCCGCGCGTCCGCCTGCCCCTGCCGCAGCAGGCGCACCAGGCGGGGATCCTCGCGCTCCAGCACGTAGAGCTGGTAGGCGCTCTTCTTGTAGACGACGAGGGCCCGCATCGATTTTCGTTGACAACGGCTCAGTTCATGGCTATTATAGCGAATTAAGCATGTGTAGTCGTTAGAAGCCGTCAGGCGAACCGACTGCCTGGACGGCTTTTTCACTATCTGGAGGGAGGTGAGTGATTGCATGGCACGAGGTACCGTGAAGTGGTTTAACGACCAGAAGGGCTACGGGTTCATCACCCCGGAGGACGGATCCAAGGACGTCTTCGTCCACTACTCCGCAGTTCAAGGAGATGGATTCAAGTCTCTTCGAGACGGTCAATTGGTCGAGTTCGAGGTGACTCATGGCCCGAAGGGTCCGCAGGCCGCGAACGTGACTAAGGCAGCGTAAGACTCTCAGCGACCGTCTAGCAGTGCCTGAGAGTACAGACGGCTCTGGCTCATTCTCAGCAAGGATGAGGCGGGGCCGTTTCTGTTTCTTGGAGGGTTATCTGGCGGCGATGAGGAGGAAGTCCGTGAGGAGCGCGACGAAGAATCCGAGCAGCAGGCCGACTTCCACCACGGCTTCTTCCTTGAGCTGACGCCCGAGGTGCAGCAGCTCGCCCACGATGTACAGGATCGTCCCGGAAGCCAGCGAGAGGCAGAAGACCTCGGTCGCCTCATTGGCCCACCAGCCGCCGATGACCGCGCCGAGGAACGTCGGCCCCCCGGCGATGAGGCCGGTGAGGCTCAGGAAACCCCAGCTCACCCGATGGCCGGAGAGCGGTGCCGCGATGCCGAAGCCCTCGGTCGCGTTGTGCAGCGCAAACCCGATCGCCAGCAGCCAGGCCAGCTTCATCGCGCCCGACGCGTAGCCCTGCCCGATGGCCAGGCCCTCGCTGAGGTTGTGCAGGCCGAGGCCGATGGCGATCATGAGCGCGATCTGCTTGGCGCGCGCCTTGGCGGCCAGGCCGTTCTTGGCCGTGCCGATGTAGCGCCGCTCGAAAGCGACCAGCGCCAGCAGCCCGATGGAGAACCCGAGGGCGAAGAGCCCGCCGTACTGCGCCGCGCCGGCCATCGAGGTGCCGTGCTCGACGGCCTCTTCGATCAGCTCCTCGATTTCCTCCAGGAGATGCCCGGTGATCTCGACGAGGAGGAAGATCAGGATGCCCGTCGAGATGGCGTTGAGGAACGCCTTCGTCCTGGTCGTCACGTCGCGAAGCCGCGCGATGGGCAGGCCGAGGAAAATCGTCCCCCCCGCCAGCAGCCCCAGCCCCCACTGCGTCAGGTCCATCCTCAGCCTCCTGTCACGTCTACCAGCCGGAAGGTCACGGGGATCTCCACCCACACCGCCACGGTCTTGCCGAGCCGCCGGGCCGGCCTGAACTGCCATCGCGCAATCGCCTGCCGCGCGGCGTCATCCAAGATCGCATAGCCTGACGAGGCGGCAAGCCGCACCTCGTCACAGCGTCCGGTGGGCAGGACATGCACGGCCAGGACCACCGTCCCCTGCCAGCCCTGCTGCCTGGCCGTCTCCGGATAGGCCGGCGGAGGATTGCGCAGATACCCCGGGAGGATCTCCGCCAGGGCTCCCCTCTCCTCCGCGGTCATGACCGTCTGCGGAACCGGATCGGGCGGCCGGGGCGCGAGCGGCGACGGCTCCGGTGGGATGTCCGTCGGAGGCGTGACCGTCTGCCGGAACGCGATCGCGGTCTTGGGCGGCGCGACCAGGTGAATCTCGAGGCTGGTTGGGGCGCGCTCCACGTCGAACCGCACCGGGCTGCTGAACGGCAGGCCCGCCAACAGGCCGGTGTGCAGGCCGACGGAGAGTGTAAGCGCCAGTTTCAATTCACCCGTCATGGTTCGACTTCGCTCACCATGACCCTGAGCAAGGCCGAAGGCCGCGTCGAATGGGTCATTGGGCGGCTGCCTCCGCAGGCGCGGTCTGAAACGACACGCGCTGCAGCCCCGCCTGCCGGATCGCATCCAGCGTCTCCACCACGGTCCCGTGCGCAACCTGCCGGTCCGCGTTCAGCACGACGAGCGCGTCAGGACGGACCGCGTGCACCTGCCGTAACCGCTCCGATAGCCCGGACAGCGTCACCGCCTCCTGGTCGAGGAACAGCGCGCCGTCCACCGTGAGCGAGATGGTCACCGGCTCCTCGCGCGAGGAGACCGCAGTCTGCGCCGAGGGCAGGTTCACCCGGATCCCTTCCTGCATCGTCATCGAGAACACGCCGAAGATGAAGAAGACCAGGAGAATGAAGAACATGTCAATCAGCGGGACCATCTCGACCCGCGGGCGTTTAGAGACGAACAAAATGGGGACGGTTCTATTTTTCATTTGGACATCGAAGGAAAAATAGAACCGTCCCCGATTTTGGCTTTCTGGTAGACGATCTGGAAGTTCGTCACGTGCGTGGAGATGTCGCCGGAGGCCTCCTCCACCTTCGCGCAGAAATAGTTGTAGGCGATGACGGTCGGGATGGCGATCGCCAGCCCCGCCACCGTCGTGATCACGGCCTGGGCGATGCCGGAGGCGACGATCTTCGGGTCCGGGATGCGCCCTTCCAGCGCCCCGAAGGCGACCAGGATGCCGGTGACGGTCCCGAAGATCCCCAGCAGCGGGGCGACGGTGATGATGGTATCGAGCACGCCGAGGTACCGCTTCATCCGCTTCAGCTCGGCGTTGACCGCCACCTCCAGCGCGCCCTCCAGGGAGAAGTGGTGATGGCTGAGCCCGTTGAGCAGGATGCGCGCGACCGGATCCTGCGTGTTCCGGGCGGCCGCCACCGCTTCCTCGAACAACCCCCGCTCAGTCAGGTGGAGGATCTTATGGATGAGTTCGGCATGCTGCGCGCGCCGCTCACGCATCCAGAACAACACGCGCTCGAGGATCACGCCGACGGCGATGACCGAGCACAGGAGGAGGGGCCACATGACCGGCCCGCCCTTCACCATCCAGTAGAACATCAGAACTTCACCCCGACCCGGACCCCGCCGTAGAGGTTGCGCTCGTAGGCCGGGTCAATCCCGTCGCTCCTGACCCGGGCGTAGTACCGCTCGTCGAACAGGTTGTTGATCCCGCCGTACAGCGTCACGTAGTCCTTCCACAGCTTCAGCTCCGCAGTGAGGTCCCACACCTTGTAGGACGGCACCGTGCGGGCGGCCAGGTTGGAATCGTCGGCGAAGTGGTCGTCCACGAAGACGCTGCTGAGGCTCACCTTCGCGCGGTCCCGGAAGGCATACTGCGCCCCGAACCGCATCGTGTACTGCGGCGCGTACTGCGGGGTCTTGCCGTCCTGGGGGCCTTCGGTGAACTTGGCGTCCAGCAGCATCAGGTTGAAGAACGGGCTGATGGAGCCGATCCGGTCCCGGTAGCCGGCGCCCTGCGCGGCGTCGTAGAGCGCGACGAGGTCCACGTCCGCGGCGAACTCCAGCCCCTGGTGGAGGGCGTCGCCGACGTTCTCGATGGTGTTGCCGGAGGCGCCGATCTGGTCGTAAAACTTCAGGAGGAAATAGCTGACGTCCCAATTCAGGGCCTGCCAGCGCTGCCCGCGCAGGCCGACGTCGAAGAGCCAGCTCTTGCCCTCCTCCAGGTCATCGTTGATGACGTTATTCGCGCCGGTGGGCACGGCCTGGGTGAAGATCTTCGGCCGGTAGGCCTGCGAGAGGTTGCTGTAGAGCGTCAGGCCGGGCGTCGCGTCATAGGCCGCTCCGAGGCCGAACAGCGGGACGAAATCGAACTCATCCGCCTCGGTCAACGGCCTGCCGGCCGCGGCCTTGTCGGCGTTGACGTGCTCCTTCACGTGCTGCCAGATGTGCTCCAGCCGCACGCCCGGCGTGAGCGACAGCGGACCGAACCGGAACAGGTGCTCGGCGAAGACCGAGAGGTACTGCATCTCGCGCTCGCTCTTGTTGCGCAGCGAGCCGGAGTCCGCCTGCGCGGTCGTGCCGCGCTGGTCCTCGCGGGGCGAGTCGGAGAAGTACGTCAACACGCCGGCGGTCAGCGTCTGGCCGTCCTGCCCGAACGCCGTATACGTGTGCCGGAGCCGCGGCTCGAACCCGAACGTGTAGAAGTCCTGCTCCTCGATGGAGTTCGTGCTCGCGTTGGCGCCGGTGGGCACCGTGCCGAACCCGCCGCCCCGCTGCCGCTTGCTGTAGCGGCGGTAGTGGCCGCCGAACGTCCGGAAATCGAATCGGCTGGATTCGCCGAGGTCCTGCTCGTACAGCAGCGTGCCGTAGTAGCGCTCCAGGCGAAACCGGTCATGAAACAGCGTCGTCGCATCACGGCCCTCGCTGTCCGCCACCGCCTTCGTCAGGCCTCCGGGCTCCCCGTGCTCCTCATGGTACTCATCGTAGCCCAGCGTCCAGCGGGAGTGCCCGGTTTGGCCGAACGTCACTTTCAACCCCCCGCCGAGCACCTCGAAATCGCTGTTGGTCTGGCGGAACCCGTTGCCCTCCCGCTCGTGGAAGTAGCCGAGATAGCCCACCGGCCCCATCAACCCGCCGACGCTGGTGTAATGCGAGAACAGCTCGTCGGTGCCGAAGCTGTTCTCGCTATAGACGGCGAACGGCGTGTCCACCGACGGCTGTTTCGTGATGAAATTCAACGCCCCGCCCGGCTGCGGACCGTACATGAGCGACGCGCCGCCGTGCACGAACTCGATGCGGTCGATGCTTTGCAGGGGCGGCGTGTAGTACGACTCGGGGTAGCCGAACATGTCCGC
Source organism: Candidatus Omnitrophota bacterium (assembly GCA_016192545.1). Taxonomy (GTDB): domain Bacteria; phylum Omnitrophota; class Gorgyraeia; order Aquiviventales; family Aquiviventaceae; genus JACPTX01. Next base: position 7,994 of record JACPTX010000060.1, read on the forward strand.
GTGGATGGGCACCCCGTCCTTCAGGACCTGGGTGAATTGCGCCCGGTGCGGCTCCAAGCCCCGGTATCCGATGCTGAAGAGCGGCGTCGTCTCCTCGCTCAACAACAGCCCCGGCGTCTTCTGGAGCATCTGCCGGTAGTTGTTGTTGACGATGGTGGGGACGGCCTGCAGGTCAATGACCGCGGTCTTTTTCCCCTGAAAGATCCGCGTCCCCTCCACGTCCGGCAGAAACGGGCCGCGCGCTTCTTCCGCGGTCACCGTGACTTCCTCCAAGCGGACGGCCGGCTGAGGCTCCTCGGCCGCCACGTTCAGAGCCGCGCTCATCACCAAACCGACCGTCATCACTCCGACCCGACGTTCCATTGGTCCTCCTTGGGCCCTGATGGACCCGATGGCTGAGAACCTCCGGTCGTCCGGTCGGCCTCGTGACACACGCGAATCTTCTCTGCTTTCTCGATCTGCACGACGCGAGAATCATGAATGGTGATCTGCACCGTCCCGAAGCGGATGCCGCGGATCGCTTCCTCTATATCGGCCAGCACGGCACGGAACGCGGGATCAGACGGCATCGTTACGCGACCACCTCTTCGACGTGGAGCGGCGGATGCTTCGGCGCCTGCTTGGGGGTGAGGCGCCGGCACGCCGGGCACAGGCCGTAGAGCTTGTGGGTATGGCTCAGGAGCTGATAGCCGTAGCGCTTCACGACCTCATCCTGCAGCCGCTCCCACCGGGGCTCCTGGAACTCGATAATCTCCCCGCACTGCATGCACATGAGGTGGTCGTGATGGGCCTTGCCGAAGGTCACTTCGTAGTAGGGCGGGCCGTACCAGAAATCGTGCTTCTCGAGGATGCCGGCTTCATGCAGGAGGGCCAGGGCGCGGTAGACGGTGCCGCGGGCGACGGTCGGGTCCATCCTCCGGACGTCCTCCACCAATTCCTCCGCGGTGAAATGCAGGTGGGAGACCGCGCGCCTGACGACGAGGCTGCGCTGGGAGGTGAGCCGGATGCCGCGTTCCTTCAGGAGCTGCTCGACGAGGACGAATCGCTTCATCGTGAATCTACTTGAGACTGAGTCTCAAGTATATTCATTTTAGCCCATCAGAGATGGTTGTCAAGGAAAAAACAAAGATAGAGGGGTCTGACCCCTTTTTACGAGGCGAGGCGCTTGGCGGCCAGCGCGGAGAGCCCGACGGCCGCCATGAAGGCGACTTCGGCGATCAGGTAGGCGATCAGGAGCGCCGGCAGGGGTGTGGCATGCCCCCCGGCATAGCTGTGCAGGCCGACCAGGTAGAAGCTGACGCCGTAGTACGTCATCAGCAGGAGGAAGAAGCCGCCGATCGTGCAGAGGGCGACCCCGACGCCTCTGAGCCATCCGGCGAACCGGCCGTGCAGGACCGCGAGGAACCACAGCAGCGTGATGAGCGCCCAGGTCTCTTTCGGGTCCCAGCCCCAGTACCGGCCCCAGGAAGCATTCGCCCACACCGCCCCGAGCATCACGCCGCCGGCCAGCAGCACGACCCCGACCTGGATCGCGCGATAGAGGAAGAGATCGAGCGAGGCCAGCGCCGGATGGCGTCCGGCCCGTCGCAGATACAGCCAGCCGTAGATGTGCGCAAGGACCGTCGCCAGCGCGAGCGCCCCGTAGCTGGCCACGATGGTCAGCACGTGGATCGTCAGCCAGAGGTTGCTGCGCAACACCGCGACGACCGGCGCGATGCTGGCGTCCAGCGGGACGTGGCGCGCCAATTCCAGCGTCACGGCGGCCAGGAGCGCGGCGGCGATGCCGAAATACTTGACACGATAGACGCCCTCGAAGACGAGGGCCAGCAGCACGGCGACGAATGGCAGCCACAGCATCGTTTCGTAGAAGTTGGACACCGGGGGCCGCCCCCCGAGCACGACCCGGATGGCGATCCCGGCCGCATGGATCGCGAACGCCGTCCACAGCGCCGCCATCCCCATGGTGCTCGCCCAGCCCAGCAAGGAGGCCAGGGCCAGCATCAGCGCCAGCATGGCCACGACATAGAGCGTGCGCGCCGCGAGGAACGGCGCCGTGCGGTTGTAGAACACCTCCAATTCGAGCCGCCACTGTGCCGGATACGCCGAGGGATTGACCGCGCGAAGCGCCTCCGCGACCTGGCGGGCGGCCGTCGTCATCGCCTGCGGCTGGCCGTCGCGGACGGCGGTCACCCAGGCAGTCCAGGCGTTCCTGACGGCGAGCTGGGCGTCCCGGGGATGGCCTTCGGGCTCGAGGATCGGCAGCCACTCCGGCCCCCTGCCCGGAGGCGGCGGCACCACTCGCAGATCCTGCTGCAGGAGCGCGGTGAGCGCGACGAACCGATCGTACGCATCCCACGTTTCCTGCTCCATCATCGTCAGCTTCTCGTCGCGCTGCTGCTTGGCGGCGATGGCCGGCAGCAGGCGCATGAGCTTGCGCGTGGCGACCAGCTCGTTGTAGGAGATGCGCGAGGTCCGGCGGTCCATCCCCAGGTGCTCGCGCAGCGGCAGGAACGGCACCTGGAGGAGCGGAACGTCCTGCCAGGCCTCCGGCGTCGTGAGCATGGACACGACCGTCTCGACGGGATCCTGCGCCTGATAGCGCGGCCCGCCGGTGAGGTGTTCCAGGGATTCCCAGGCGAAGCTGTCGAACGGCTTGAGCCGGCCGTTGTGCTGGATGGCCACGCGCTTCACGGCCGCCAGCGCCTCCGGCGGCATCTCAGCAGCCTGTGCCGCGCCGACGAGGCACCACCCGAGCATGAGCACGCCGACCCAGCCCTCCTTGAAAAAGTGACAGTCACTTTTTCCTTGCGAAGTGACAGTCACTTTTTATCTCCTGCTCTTGCGGCGGGGGAGCGCAGGACGAACATGGTGATGACGCCGCCGATGACGATCAGGAACCCGGCATAGACGAAGGGGGTGCCGGGGTCATTGCGCACCGACAGCACCGTGGTCTCCACCTGGCCGGGGATGTAGCTGGACTGATAGAAGCTGAAGCCGCGGTAGCGCAGCGGGTTGTTCATGCTGATCTTGCGCATGAGGATGACGCCCCGCGCCGGATCCGAGAGTTGCACGTCGCTTTCGAACCCGGCCGCCATCTGGGTGCCGGGATAGTCGGTCTTGCGGAAGTCGAGCAGCTTGATCGTCACCGGCAGTTCCCGCTGCGCCGGACGGTATTCGACCTGGAGCGCCAGGTCGCCGAGCCGCAGGTCCGCAGGACCGCTGCGCCCCACCCACGCCTCCGCCTGGTGCTCGCCGTCGCGCACGACGACGTGGAGCGCCTCGGCGCGCACGTCGTCATCCCGGTTGGTGACGTGCGTGACCAGTCTCGCCTTCGGCTCATAGCGGTCGAGGGTGAACGTGTAGCCGAGCCACGGATGCCGGTACGTCCCGCCCGGCTCGCAGGCCGCCAGCCACCGCTGCCCGCTGCTGCCGGTCAGCACGCAGGACAGCGCGCCGGAGGGGTGCCGGAGGAGACAGATGGCATCCGGCGGCAGCGCGGAGGCGGCCGGGTGCGTGTAGGTCACCGCCGCCGGGATGCGGGACTGGCGTCCGTGCATGGCCTGGAATTCCGGATGGAGCGCAAAGACGAGGAACGGCTCGGCCCCCTCCGGCCCGCTGAGGGTGAAGGACACCGCCGGATTGACCGGCTCATCGGAGCGGTTGACGATCCCCTGCTCGGTGATCGCGAAATCGGTGAAGTAGTCTTTGAAGGTGACGGTGTACGGCGTGCCGTCCAGCGCCACCGGCTGGCTGAACTCGTCGGGAATCGGCACGTCCCGACGGAGCTTGAGCTGTGTCAGCTCGATGGACACCGTCCCGCGCCGGGACGGGGCGGGACCGGTCAGCCCCACGAGGCCGGCGAGCTGGTCCGTGGCTTGCGGGGCGAGAAACAGGATGTGCGCCTGCCCCCACCGCGCGCCGAACCGCTCCGCGTCGTCGGCCAGCAGCCAGAACGCCTCCTGCTGCTCCTCGTGCGAGACCGTCAGGTGCACGGCCGGGTTCTCGGCCGCGCCGTCTCCTGTGACCTCTTCGAGCAATTCCGCATTGGGATAGTAGCGGTCCACGAGGAGTTCGATGGACCGATGCTCCAGCGGAACCCGGTAGCGGGCCTGCGGTTCATGCACCCACGCGCGGCTCTCAAACGAGGTCGGGATGACGTGCGGGGTGCCGGGGTTGGGCTGGCGGACCACCAGCACGCTCTGCGGAAGCTGCAAGACGCGCTCCGCCTGCCCCTCGGGAATGATCAGTTGTCCCTCGATCCCGAACCGTCCGCCGAGAATGCCGCCGACGAGGATGAGGATAATCCCCAGGTGGGCTAAGAGAAACGGGGCGTGCTTCCGCGTCCACGGCCAGCGCGACGAGGCGGCCAGCGCGAGATTCAGGGCGAGGAACCCGAGGAGCGCCTGGAACCACCAGGCGCGATAGACCGCCTGCTGCACCGCGGCCGTGCCGAAGCGCGTCTCGTAGATCGTGCCCCACGCCAGCACGACCGCGATGGCGATAAGCAGCGTGACCGCCATATGCAACGACCCGAGGAGCCGGATGATGGACCGCATCGCAGGAGAAGGCTTATCATACCACAAAACAAAGAACCCCGGACCCGCCGCCCACGTTCTTTACGTCCTCACGCGACGGATCCGGAGTTCTCACTGATCCCCAGGGACATCCCGAACCTCCTTTCCCTGGTGGGGC